>CAMVHE010000003.1 GCA_947167215.1 uncultured Clostridia bacterium | reverse complement strand
CGCTTTCGTGTTTTCTATGTTACTGGGTCTGCACCCCTCCATCTACCCTTTACAAACAAGAAAAAGTCCGCTTAAAAAGCATCCAGGCTCTGCTTTTTCCTGTTCAGAGCTTTTTTGTGCTTATTTCAGCGAACTTTTCTGTTTATTTCCTGCCCAGAACGGTCTGAATAGTAGAAAGCATCTGCTGCACATCGATAGGCTTGGAAATATGAGCATTCATTCCAGCATTCTGAGCCTTTTCGACATCTTCCGAAAAAGCATTGGCTGTCATTGCAATAATAGGAACTGAGCCCCGGCCTTCTGAAAGATTGCGGATGGACAGAGTTGCCTCGTATCCGTCCATCACTGGCATCTGGATATCCATCAGAATTGCATCATACGTCCCCGGGGATGCTGCTCTGATGATTTCTACCGCTTCAGCACCATTTTCCGCTGTATCCAGAATGAAACCGGCCTCCTTCAGGATAAGGACGGCAATCTGCCTGTTAATTTCATTATCCTCAACAAGAAGCAGGTGTTTTCCCGTAAAACTAAGCTCTCTTTTGTCCTCTGTCTCAGCGTCTGCACTAGCCGGTTTCGCAAAAGGAAATCGAATCCGACAGATAACCTCGGTTCCCTGCCCCTGGCTCGAATTCACCTCAATTGATCCTTCCATCATGTCAACAATGCTTTTAATAATCGCCATTCCAAGGCCAGTTCCTTGGATACCGCTGACCGTGGAAGTTCTTTCCCTTTCGAATGGCTCAAAAATATGGCTTAGAAACTCCTTGCTCATACCGATGCCATTATCTCTGACGGAAATGATATAGAGCGCACTCTCTTCGGATTCTTCCGTCTCCCTGAGTGACAGCGTAATCTGTCCTTTTTCCGGGGTAAACTTACATGCATTGCTGATAAGATTGAGAAGAACCCTTCCCAGCCGATTTTTATCGCATAGAACCCAATCATGACGACATTCCGCATCCAGTATAAACTGGATGCTCTTTTTCTGCATCTGAGATTGAAACATCTCGTGAGTATCACGGAAGAGAGCGTGAATGTCGGTCGGTAATGGTTTCAGTTCCATCTTCCCGCTTTCAATCCTGCTCATATCCAGCACATCATTGATAATGGACAGCAGAGAATTGCCCGCTCCTTCAATCTTTTCAAGATAGCCCAGCATATCCTCCTTGGAGACACCCTGCTGTCTGCCGAGGTGCGTAAAGCCAATGATGGCATTCAGCGGAGTACGAATATCATGGGACATATTGGACAGGAAAAACGTCTTCGCCCTACTCGACTGCTCAGCAGCCATCAAAGCAGCTTCCAGATGCTCATTCTCCTGAATTTTATCCGTTATTTTCCCGATAATGAGGGTAATAAGAAAGACAAAAATGCTTCCCCCCAACAGGATACTTGCCACAAGAATATCCGGAGAGTCCAGAAAACGAACCAGCACATAACCGATGAAAAACAGAATAAGCAGTGCAAGAGGAGTAAGCAGGAGATATTTCTGTTTTCCCCAGTCGCCTCGTCTGCTTACCCTCAACTCGAATTGTATGTATCGTACAATGTTATAGATCATGAGCAGACTTCCAAGATCAATCATCAGTGTAATCAAGCTTATTTTCATATCTGTCCCCATCAATAAAGCCCCGCGGGCATGTGAGTCAGTGCTCTTCAATTATCCACGGATATCTTCAATAGCCGGAGCAACCCATCCATCATGCCTTGCAAGCGCTGCTTCTGCCATTTCTGCATTGACATCTGCCATTGCCATCACAATGGCCGTTTTCACCTTCCCTCTGGCTGCATCCAGCAAAGGAGCAGCAGCCTCCGGTTCAAGTCCTGTTGCATGGCGCATAATGCGCAGAGCACGGTCTTTCAGTTTTGAATTGGAAACCTTTAAATCTACCATCAGGTTCTGATAAACCCGTCCTGTACGCACCATCACCCCGGTGGAAAGCATGTTGAGCATCATCTTTGTTGCTGTTCCTGCTTTGAGTCGGGTGGAGCCCATCAGAATTTCCGCCCCGGTTGGCGCTTCAATGGCAATGTCCGCATGTTCCGATAACGCAGAACCAAGATTGCACGTCATTGACACGGCAACAGCCCCAACACTGCGCGCATAGTCCAGCGCCCCCGCACAATACGGGGCATATCCACTGGCAGAGATCGCCACTACTGTATCCAGAGCGCCTGCTGCAAGAGATCGGATATCTTCCTGCCCTCCGTCATAACTGTCTTCTGCACCTTCAATGGCATGTCGGAGCGCCTGATCCCCACCCGCAATAACACCGCATACCAGGTCCGGACTGACCCCGAAAGTCGGAGGACACTCTGAAGCGTCCAGCACCCCCAGCCTGCCGCTGGTCCCGGCACCGCAATAGTAAAGGTGTCCGCCTTTTTTCATTCTTTCGGCCGTCATATCGATAACCTGTCCAATCGCCGGCAAAGCTTTCTCAACAGCTTCCACGACCAGCAGATCCTGCCGGTTCATCAGACGCGCTATCTGAATGCCTGTCAACTGGTCCAATGATCTGCTGTCTGTATTGACCTGTTCTGTACCGATCCCGTTTAAATAGGCATTTATCTCCATAGTCCCTACCTCACTTCTGATCAAAGGATGTAAACATTTTCATACGGACGACAGGCTCCTGCATTTCGTCGGTCAGTCCGATAATATCCAGCTGATTATCGCAGCAGCAACGCTTCAGAACGACCTTATCCCCCATCCTGAGTTCCTTCTGATAATAGATTTCCAACCTTCGTACACTACCGATGTTTCTTCTTTCCGCTTCAGGCAATGCATCATAGCACATATCTGCATAACGGATATTATTTACATGTCCGTTTTCATCAATCCATGAAGGGAAAATACTTCGCGTACCAGCATTCTCATAGGAAGACATGGGTTCTGGGGGCCGACTTGATGCGGTAACTGTTCTGCAGCCCTCTGTGCCGGTAACCGCATCAAGTATTGCTTCATCCCGACAGATTCTGCGGGTCTTCACATCCACCAGTGCAAAAAACTGGGCACCCGTCATCGCAGGCTGCTCATCTTCCCTCACAGCCTGAAAGTCCCACCGGAAAACACGTCCCACCCGGCAGGCATTCCACATCATGGTGTGAACTCTTTCCCATGGATGTAATGAAGCATGCATTTCCACAATGGTGGAAAGCTGCATCCATGTGACACCATAACAGCTTACCATATCATCCAGTTTAAGCGAATTCGCGACAAAAAACGCTTCCGTTGCTCGGCTTGCAATTTCGACAATTGCCTGACTCTTCAGCTGGCCGTACTCATTGATCATTGGCGCGCCAACAATCAGAACACTTTCTCCCTGATGATAACTCTTTAAAGTCATTCACTCATCCACTTTGTCCCGCAGAAACCTGTCACTGCAACATAGATTAAAGCAACCCCTGCTGCAACAGAAAAAATCTTCATCGTGGAGAAAGGATTACTGGCAATAATCAATCCAAGAACTGCCGCAATACCAGAAGTTACCATGGTTTTCTGCTCTTTTCCGGTCATATAGCCTTTCAGAATTCCAGAAACGCCATAGACCAGAATTGCAAGTCCGAGAACCGTCGGCAGCAGGGTCTGGACACCCCGCGTGTTTACCAGCATCCACAGTCCAAGAACCACCATGACAATCCCTGTCATCAAATCAAGTCGGGGCTTATTCACCCGAAGATCCTGTTTATAGCTGAGGATCTGCATGCCGCCGGCAATCAGAAGTCCCAGGCCGGCCAGGCGTACAATACTGTTGAGCATTTTTGAAGGCGATAGTACCATGCAAATGCCTAGAATTCCAAGAATTCCATATGTCAGCATATTGTTTTTCAAAAACTTATCCATGCTTCCTCCTTCATTTTCTTGTCACATAATGCCGTATTTCTGCAGATGCTCTTCTGAGTTCCTCCTTGAGGAAGGAAGGATGAATGTCCGTCGCATTATCCGGATTTACCCAGAACAGGTTTTCCTCATCCACGGACGCATCCCGAACCGGTTCAAAATCCTCATTCACTTTCATATAAAAGAAGAATGCAATTTCATGAACACGCTTTCCATGTTTATAGTGTTCATCTCCGGTATAGAAGTTTTCATGAATGAAGGCAAGCCGGTCAATTTCAAGGGAAACTCCTGTTTCTTCTTTCACCTCCCGAAGAACTGCTTCCTCTGCAGTTTCTCCAAACTTGATTCTGCCTCCCACCGTGTAAATATCCGGGCGATGGTCATTTCCTGCCATCAGAATCTTTCCGTTTTTCCGGATAATTGCACACACGCGCAGGTTAAGAAGTCCTTCTTCCGTAGATAAGCACAGATCTCCTTCTTCCACGAGTTCTTCCTCCGTTATTCCAATTTCCTGCATTCCGCCGGCCGTTTGTATGGCACAATCAGATATATACCTATAAGTATGG
Organism: uncultured Clostridia bacterium; assembly: GCA_947167215.1. Lineage (GTDB taxonomy): Bacteria > Bacillota > Clostridia > Christensenellales > Aristaeellaceae > Ventricola. The sequence continues at coordinate 72,451 of CAMVHE010000003.1, read as the reverse complement.
GATGTAGAAAGTATACGCCTTGAAATGATGAAAGTCTAGTCTGTTTGCCTTTCAGAATAGACTTTTCCCAACATTATCGTCCATACAGATCAGCGGAACATACTGATCTCTTCCTGATACGCTTCTTCCAGTCCCATTCTTTTCGTATCGTCAGGCAACTCTTTTTCTTCTACCATCCGAATATAATAACCAAGCTGTATGGCCCCTTCCGGCTCTCCCTTATCCAGGTAAATTCCATTTTTTCCCACATATATGGCAGGTTCTTCTGCTTTTCCGTCATATCTCACCAGTACCAGCTGATTTGCATCCCTGCCAAGGTATGCTGCAGCATCAGCATGCTGCACATCCGGTCCGTCCGCAATAAAACAGTATCCCGGGACAGCATCGTCCTCTCCCATTCGGTAACAGATGAGCATCCGGTATTGTTTTCGCAGTTCTTCGACAGAAGAACCTTTTATTTCCGTTTTTTCCAGCAGAAAAATGACCAGTTTTTCAATCACTCTCCGGTCATCCGGTGTAAGATGCCGGATGTCCGTTAGCAGTCTTCGCTCCTCCATGGTCATTCCGGCCTCTTCCATCTGGAGCAGTTCCCTGGGAGTAATTTCCAATTGTCGGGATATTTGCATCAGCTGGCTCATTTCAGGGCGGTTTCTGCCGCTTTCCCAGTTAATGATGGAATTTCTAGAGACTCCCAGTCGGGCAGCAAGTTCCTGTTGAGACCATCTTTTACCTTTTCTGGCCTCCCGGATCAGTTTTCCGATTTTTTTGTTTTGCTCCACTTATGTGATTTCCTTTCTGCTTTTCCGATGCGGCTGAGCTGTCCGATAGCTCGGATGCTGTTTGTAGTCATTTCTTATCTATTTATTGAAATGCATAATATATTATGCTTATATATTATGAAATGTTTAATTTTGTATTCATTTAATGCACAGCATGTTGGAAACATTATCTTCTTCTGATTTTACAATCTTTAAGCTTGTGGCAAAATTGAGGATCATCCGTTAACAATTTCAGACCTTCCTTGATGTTTGAAAATGCTTTCATTTTTGACTCTTTTTTCTTTTCCGAAAATGTTGCCATTTTCTGTTAACAATTTTGTTACAATTATCAGAGGTATTATTTCCAAAAATCTGCAAGATCTGTCATTCATTTATCCACAGTTTCTCATTATCCCGGAGGTTTTCCGATTTTCTCCGGTTCTTTTTCCCCTGCATTTATAACAAATACCCGACGATTGTCGGGCTTGTAAGCTTACAGCATTCTCAGTGCATTTCCTATTTTTCTGGCAAGAATTGCATGACCTTCATCGCTTGGATGAAGACCATCCGGCATCAGTCTGGTACGGCAGATTTCATTTCTCGGTGAGATGCCGCTGGCCGCATAAAGGTCCAGTACAGGGATCCCGTAATAGCAGGCAACCTCCAGAATAATATCGCGATAAACCCGCAGCGGGGCAACACTGAGCTTTTTCTGTGATCCTCTCGGGTTATCCTCATTATCCCGATGCAGCGGAGTAACCACCAGCACTGGCTTCCCCGTATAAAGAGTCAGCAGCTGATTCATCAGGTCATGGCAGGCGCCATAAAATGTATCCGGCTCACGGTCGGACATCACACCCAGCGGTGCATCCCCATGACCATAATCATTCGTTCCTCCGAAGACTACCACGCCATCTGCGGAAAGATCCATTTCATGGACTCTCCTGCAAAAATCCAGATCAAACCTGGGCTCATCCGAAGGATAATGCTGCCTTGCAATCCGCGTTCCGCCGATTCCATAGTTATTCGCTTTTTTCAGATGAAACTCACGCTCCAGAACGTCCGTATACCGCCGAGAGACTTCCGATGCACCAGCGCCTTCCGTAATGCTGTCTCCAAGAAAATTAATAACGCTTCCTTCAAGTCTCATATTTGTGTTCTCTCCCTTTTCCTAGATAACCAGAAGTGTACTCCCATCCTGAGCGAACTGTCAATTCCCTCATCTTTACAACTCAGGGTTGTTTCACGAAGGTTTCAGTCTTGATTGAATAATAAGCAAACCCCCATCTGAGATGGGGGAACAGGCGAAGCCGTAGCGTTGCATAGAGTATAAGAAAGAAAAACCTCCAGTGTTATAACCCTAACTTCTTTTGGAATATAACCTCGCATATTTTATGAAGCTTGAAATTAGACATCAATTGCTTCAATCCTGTTGTCCACTTTTTCCTCATCAATTTTCCAAAAATGGAAGATTTTTTGCTGCCTGCTGGTTAATTTATATCGGCGTTCGCGTTTGCCGGTCGCCAGGTTCCGATCTGCTTTGATTGCTTCCATCTGGTCTATCATGGCAGGAACAGTGAAATGTTTGCGATCTGTAGCCCGCAATGGAGCAGTTGTATTGAAGAGCAGTGCATGGAGAATGGACGCAGTAAACCAAACCAATCCTTTTCCATGAATTGCCTCCTCCGTTGTTACGCCGATCTTGTCCATTCCCAGGTGGCTTTTCAAAGCTTCGAATGTCTTCTCGACACTGTCACGTTTTGCATACGCATCATTCGCTTCCTGTGCTGTCATCTGAACGCTTGAAATCGTAATCATGATGCCCGCTTTCAGATACATTCGGTTAATTGCAGCCTCATCGTCGGAATAGCCTGCCACCTTTACGGTCTCAATCTCAACTCTCTGTGTACCGCCCCATCTTCCTCGCTTTTTCTTCTCTTCGTATCTGGTTTCCCCTTTTTCCAGCTGAAGTCTGAAATAGGACGGAATCCATTCCAGATCCTTCCGCTCAAAGGACTTATCCATGTTTTCTGCAATGAATGCTTCCAGTTTCGTTCTTTCGGCTGCGATCGTATTTTTTACGATTTCCCGCTTTGAGCTGTATCTTTCAGCACTCCATATGATCTGTGCGCAGCATGTCGGACCGCCTTCATACAGAACGCATTCCCTGACCAGGCCATACCGCTCATCGCCGTCCTCATTCTGCAATTCATACTTGTAGCTTTTAATGGTATCAACAACGGACTCAGCCAGCTCGTCATATCTGCTGAAATTTGTCCGCAGCATGAGAATATACTCGAGACCAGCTCTGTCCATATGTTTGAGGTTTGTCTCCGAAATGTATCCCCGATCACATATCAGACAGAGACTAACATCTTTTCCAGACAGCTCTTTAATTCGGGAAATGAAGCGGATCATCTCGGGTGCCTGCGCTATATCTGTAACAGAGCCAGGCGAGTGCAGGTATGTCAGCGGCAGACCATCTGACTGCCTGATCACGTAATCTGTGTTGACCTGTGCAAGAGTCGGATCATCTTTTGCATGGTCTCTCCGGACGATAAACACTCCTTCGGCCTGACAGTTGACATTTGTAGAATCGTAGCAAAGGAAGAAACGACCGTCACCAATATTCCGAACAGCCCACTTTTCCCGGAACTGCCTGACAAGTGGAATTGTCAGTGAAGTTTTCAGGAATTTCCCAATGAAAGTATCATCCTTAATATCTGCTGAGAACAAGACGTGTTCTCTTGCCCACGCAGGGAAATGCTGCATTACAGCGCTTTCTTTCGAAAGCATATAAGCAGCAAGATCCAGAATCAACTGAGTTTCGGGCTCTCCAAATACTTCAGCCAGATCTTCCGTCAGACCAGACTGGTCAGAAGCCTCTGCAATCCAGCATGTCAAGCCAGCTGCAAGACTATCTGCTACTTTGGGAGGATTCGGCAATTCAACTGGAACAAGGGTTGCCCGATAGTTTGGGTTTGCATACAGTTTCTTTATATTCGGATGCATCGGGTCAATAGTAACACCAATACAAATGCTGTCATGATCTGTATATCCTCGAGTGCCTTTCTCCTTCTTTTCAGAAGGAGATACATATTTGTTTGTGGTGTTGATGTACACATAGGATTTATTACGTATATAGGCTCCCTTCGGCCAGGGAAAAATGTTGCTTTCACTGCGATCGATTCTTGCCATTAAACGCGCCTCCTTGCGAGGTTATATTATCACCTTGAGACAGATTAGTCAATGGTCAGTTTCGATCGGCATAGGCGTAGGGAAGGCTTATAATTTTCAATAAATATGGCGTTTTTAAGGGGGGCTGCGTTGTAAGAATTAGTATTTCATCTTAACTTAGATGCTCTGTTTGCACATTTGCGAGGTGATAACTGTCAAGAAGTTAGGGTAGTATAATTGCAGTCAGTTTTTAGACATAATCATCAATTATGTCATATTTCTTTTTCACTTTTCGCACTTTTCTCTTTTCCTTTTTCCCCATTTCTGATATACTGGAGCATAGTTTCTGATATATGGTATATATCAATCTGTATCATCCAAGGAGGACTCTCATGGAACTGAAACATGCAAAAATAATCGAATCTCTCAGTCTTGAAGAAAAATGCTATCTGCTTTCAGGACGTGACTTTTGGTCTACCGTAAGCGTAGAAGCTAAAGGTGTCCCCAGTATCAGCCTGTCTGACGGACCTCATGGTCTTCGCAAACAGGAAGGCGCAGGTGACCAGCTTGGCATTAACGGCTCTCTCCCTGCCACCTGTTTTCCGACCGCTGCAACCATCGCCAATTCCTGGGATCCTTCTTTAGGTGAAACCATCGGCGAATGCCTGGGCGAAGAAGCGGCATGTCAGGATGTTTCCGTGCTGCTTGGCCCCGGCCTGAATATAAAGCGCAGTCCACTTTGCGGCCGTAATTTTGAGTATTTTTCCGAAGATCCTTACCTGGCCGGCAAGATGGCTGCAGGTTATATCCGCGGTATTCAGAAAAACGGCGTGTCCGCCTGTCCCAAGCATTTTGCCACCAACAACACGGAGCTTCGCCGCCAGGCTTCCAATTCCGTGCTGGATGAGCGCACTTTCCGGGAAATTTACCTTACCGGTTTTGAAATTGCCGTCAAGGAATCCCATCCCAAGAGCATCATGTCCAGCTATAACATGATTAACGGCGTATATGCCAATGAGAACGAACATCTGCTTCAGAACATTCTTCGAGATGAATGGGGCTTTGATGGTTTTGTCGTTTCTGACTGGGGTGCCTGTAATGATTTCGTAGACGGTGTTCGCGCCGGTTCCCATCTGGAAATGCCCACCACCGCCGGCGATTCCCCTGAACAGCTGAAAAAAGCCATTTATGAAGGACGTATCTCGGAGGAGCAGGTAGACAAGCGTGTGGATGAACTGCTGGATGTCGTACTTGCAACCCGTAAAGCAGTTGATGCCTACAAGGGCAAAAAGTTCGATGTAAAAGCGCATCATGCTATGGCCATGCGTGCCAGCGAGGAAAGCATTGTGCTGCTCAAGAATGATGAAAGCATTCTGCCTCTCGCACCCAAGGCAAAAGTTGCAGTAATCGGTGACTTTGCAGAAACGCCCCGCTACCAGGGCGCCGGTTCTTCTGTCGTCAATCCCACCGGTCTCGACTCCACAATGAGCGTCATTGGAAATTTCCCGCTTGACGTAGTCGGCTATGAAAAAGGCTATCCCCGCGTAGGAGCTGGCGACAAAGCCATGCAGGATGCTGCAGTTGCTCTTGCCAAGAAAGCGGATTATGTTCTTCTGTACCTTGGACTTGATGAGGTCAGCGAATCCGAAGGACTTGACCGCCAGCATATGCGGCTGCCTCAGAGCCAGTTGGATTTGCTTGCTGCCGTTTCCGCTGCAAACAAGAATGTTATTATTGTAATGTCTGCCGGATCCTCTGTAGAAATGCCCTGGATCTCCCAGTGCAAGGCTATGGTCCACGGCTATCTCTGCGGCCAGGCCGGAGCATCAGCGGTTCTCAAAGTCATCACTGGGGCTATCAATCCCTGCGGCAAGCTTTCCGAAACCTATCCCCTGGCATATGAAGACGTTTCTTCCGCTCCCTACTTTCCCGCCGAACAGCGCAATGTGGAATACAGGGAAGGCCTGTATGTAGGATATCGTTATTTTGAAACTGTAAAGAAGCCCGTTCTCTTCCCCTTCGGCTTCGGTCTTTCCTATACCACTTTCGATTACAGTGACATCAAGGCAAGCAGTTCCGAAGTCACCTTCACGATCACCAACACCGGCAAACGGGGCGGGGCTGAAATTGCACAGGTCTATGTATCTGCCAAGACTCCTTCCGTATATCGTCCGGTCAAAGAACTGAAAGGCTTTACCAAAGTTTTCCTGAAAGCGGGAGAAAGCCGGACAGTCACAGTGCCGCTGGATGACAAGGCTTTCCGTTACTTCAACAGCAAGACCAATCGTTTTGAAGTGGATGGCGGCACCTATGAAATTCTGGTAGGAGCCTCCGTAGCCGATATCCGCCTCACTGCCAGTGTCAGCGTAGAAGGTACCAGCGCCCCCCTGCCTTATGACCTCAAAGCAATTCCTTCCTATGCATCCGGACACATTGAAAAAGTTTCAGACGCAGAATTTGAAAAGCTTCTGGGTTCCCCCATCCCGGATGGCAAATGGTCCGGCACTCTGCAGATGAATGATGCTATCTGCCAGCTCTATTATGCCAAGAGCCTCAAGGCACGACTTGTCTATAAGATCATGACGGGCATGCTCAATAAGAGCCTTGCAGCCGGCAAGCCGGACCTCAACATCATTTTTACTTACAACATGCCTTTCCGGGCCATCGGAAAAATGGCGGGAGGTATTGTCTCCCAGGAGATGTGTGAAAGCATTCTGACCATTGTAAACGGACACGGCATCGCTTTCATAAAAGGTCTCTGTGGGTTGATCTCCGGATTCTTCAAGCAGCAAAAAGTAATGAAAAAGGCAAAATCCATCAAATAATAAAGGAGTTTCAGCATGAGTTTTTGGAGTGACTATCAGGAAAAGCACCCCGCTGCTGCCAAATGGATCCGTGAAGGCGGACTGTTTATCATTGTCAGCAATCTCATCACCGTTTTCAAGTATCTGATCCTTCAGTTTCTGCCGGCAGCCTTCAGTGCTCTTCCACAAACCGATTTCGGTTGGCCGGCCATTCCCGTGCACTGGGAAATTGCCGGCAAAGCAGTTGATTTTCAGTGGAACATTCTAGGTTATGATGCCGCCCACGGCGGAATGCGTTACTTCTTTGCCTACCTTATCGCCATGTTTATCGGCGAGGCCATCAATTTTCCTTTGCAGCGGAATGTGGTTTTCCGCAGTAAAGGCAATATTGCCTATCAGATTCTCTGGTATTTCCTGGCGTTTATTGTTATTACCTGTATCGTAAACTCCATCAACTGCATCTGGGTAGCTGTGGGAGGCCTTTTTGTCGCAGACTTTATCTACAATATCGTGACGGTGGTCCTGAACGGCGGAATTTCCATGATCATTTTCTTCTTCGTCAACAAGATCATCTTCCCTGAAGGCGAGCAGAAGAAATAAGTAATCAACCTTCAATCAAACAGCCATGTGTGATCGTGATCAGAATCACGCATGGCTGTTTTTTATGTCCTACTATTCCAAAGGTTCATCCATAATCGCTCTTTATCCTTGACAAGCCATACTTTTAGCTGCTCCGAAGATGCAATTTCAAAGTCCGTATATCCCCTCCGCTGAGATGACTCCTTCCTGCAGGAAGCAAGAATCGAAAGGCATTCAGATTCTCTTGCATGTCTCACATAATTATTTGTCGGAATTTTCTATCTATTCTTTCTCTGACCTTTAAAACATCCAGTCATTGCATATTTTTTACTTTAAATTTTATTTTTCTTGTGCATCTTGACAACAAAAATGAAAGCAACTATAATTGCCTGTTGGAAGACGGAGTTCGTATCTCCGATTTCCAAATATTACGCGGAGATTTCCGCAGAAAGAAGAGACATATATGAAAAAATTATTTGCTCTTACACTGGCACTCATGCTCTGTCTGTCTGCCTTCGCTTGTGCTTCTGCTGATGGCAAAGTCTATTATTTGAACTTCAAACCTGAATCAGATGCTGCCTGGCAGGCCCTTGCTGCCCAATACACCGCCCAGACTGGCGTGGAAGTCAAAGTTCTGACGGCTGCTTCCGGTTCATATGAATCCACCCTTACCTCCGAAATGGATAAAGGAGCAGCAGCTCCTACTCTGTTCCAGGCAGGAAATGCTTCCGCTCTTAACACCTGGAACTACACAATGCTGGACCTCTCCGACAGCGAGCTGCTGTCTGAGATGACGACCGAAGATTTTAACCTGAAGGATGCTGATGGCAAAACCAAAGCTATTGCCTACTGCTATGAGGCATTTGGTATCATCACCAACAAGGAACTGTTGGCCAAAGCTGGCTACAGCCTTGATGACATCAAGGATTTCGCATCCCTGAAGGCAATTGCGGATGACATTCACGCCCGTTCTGCAGAGCTTGGCTTTGACGCCTTCACATCTGCCGGCCTGGATGGATCTTCTTCCTGGCGTTTCTCCGGCCATCTGGCCAACATGCCTCTCTTCTATGAATTCCGTGACGACGGCATTACCGCAAAGCCCGAAACCATCAAGGGTACTTATCTGGATGCCTACAAGAATATCTGGGACCTCTACATCACGGATTCCTCCGCAGATCCTACCAAGCTTTCCACTGCAACCGGTGACCAGGCTGAAGCAGAATTTGGCGAAGGAAAGGCTGTGTTCTATCAGAACGGCACCTGGGAATATGCAAACCTGACCACTACCTTCGGTATGGATCCTGCCAACCTCGCTATGATCCCGATCTATTGCGGTGTTGAAGGCGAAGATAAAGCTGGCCTGTGCGCCGGCACAGAGAACTGCTGGGCAGTTAACAGCAATGCTTCTGAAGAAGATCAGGCCGCAACGCTGGCTTTCCTTAAATGGGTTGTTACCAGCGAAGAGGGCACCAAGATGATGGCCGAACAGTTTGGCCCGATTCCTTTCAAGTCCGCCGCCCCGTCAGAAAACGTCTTCTTCAACGATGCCAACAATTACATTGCGAATGGCAATTATGTTGTAACCTGGGCATTCAACTATACTCCGAACGTCGACAACTGGCGTGCCGGTGTCGTTTCCGCTCTGACACAGTATTCAGCCGGTGTTGGCGAGTGGGATGACGTTGTGTACGAATTCGTTGAAGGTTGGGCTACCCAGTATCAGTTGGAGAACAACTGATCTCATCACCTATAAGGCAAAAGGGGGAGGGCATTGCCCCTCCTCCTTTTTATATGAATGAAACGGGGTGTGTTGTTTGAAAAAGAAGCTTAAACCCTCTGCCGGAACGTTTCAGTCTTCCCTGATCCGTCGCCCCATCCAGCGGCAGTTTTATATTTTCCTGCTTCCAACCTTTCTTTGCTTCTGCATCGGGTTCTTATGGCCATTTGTGCAGGGATTTGCCCTTTCCTTCTGTTCCTTTACCACCATCAGTCATGTGACACCTGTAGGATTTGCCAACTACATTAAAGCACTCAATGATGCCGGTTTCCGGCATGCCTTCTTCTATACGGTACGCGTTGCTATCGTCTCCCTTCTGCTCATCAATGTCCTTGCCTTTTCTGTAGCTTATGCGCTCACTCGGGGCATCAAGGGTACGAACATCTACCGCGGCGTATTTTTCATTCCGAACCTCATCGGCGGCATCGTGCTGGGCTATATCTGGTCAATGATCTTTGACGCCGTTTTTCCCATGAGCATCAAGACCGTTGCAGATTATGGTTACTGGGCACTCATAATCGTCCTGTGCTGGCAGCAGGTCGGCTATATGATGATCATCTATATTGCAGGCCTGCAATCCGTACCTGACGATGTTCTTGAGGCTGCCAAGATCGATGGTGCCAACGGATGGCAGTCCCTTATTCATGTAACTATTCCAACCGTTATGCCCTCCATTACCATCTGCACATTTCTTACGCTGACCAACTCCTTCAAGCTGTACGACCAGAACCTGGTATTGACCAATGGTGCTCCCGTCAAGCGTGGGGTTGCAATGACTGAAATGCTTGCACTCAATATTGCCAACGGCTTTTCCACTGCCAACCAGCGTGGCGTAGCTCAGGCAAAAGCTGTCATTTTCTTCATTCTGGTAGCCGCCATTTCCATCATCCAGCTGAGAGCTACCCATAGCAAGGAGGTGCAGGCATAATGAGTGAGAAACAAAAAGCTCTCTCTATGAGTGAAAAACAGACTCGCGGTCAGAATCTGTTGACCGTCATCTTTGCAATCATTTCGGTAGTCTGGATTCTTCCTATCATTATTGTACTGTTCAATTCCTTCAAAACAAATACCTCCATCAACCCGCCAACCACATTCAATCTGCCCAACAGTGAAACCTTCGTTGGCTTTTACAATTACACCCATGGTATTACTTTCGGTGAGTATCCTTTCTACCTTTCCGCAGGTTACAGTGTTTATATTACCGCTGCTTCGGTGCTCCTGATTCTTCTGTGCACCTCCATGGCAGCCTGGTATATTTCCCGGGTAAACGATGGATTCAGCAAGCTTGTTTACTATCTCTGCATTTTCTCCATGGTTGTCCCTTTCCAGATGGTCATGTACACGCTTGCAGCGACTGCCCGGAATCTGCATCTGGACATTCCATGGACTATTCCCATTGTTTACCTGGGTTTCGGTGCTGGTCTTGCGGTTTTCATGTTCAGCGGTTTCGTCAAATCAATTCCTCTGGAAATCGAAGAAGCTGCTGTTATGGACGGCTGTACTCCGGTACAGACCTTCTTTAAAGTGGTTTTCCCCATGATGAAACCGACGATCATCTCGGTGGGCGTTCTGGAGCTTATGTGGGTCTGGAATGACTATCTCCTGCCCTATCTGGTGCTGGATATCACAAAATATAAGACGATCCCTATCCACATCCAGTATCTGCAGGGTTCGTATGGTCACGTAGACCTGGGTGCAACCATGGCTCTGATCACGCTTTCCCTGATACCTGTTCTCATCTTTTACCTGGCCGGCCAGAAACACATCATTTCCGGCATAACCGCAGGTGCTGTCAAGGGCTAGCAATTTTATGCGTCCGGCGTTGCCGGGCGCTTTTTCCTTTACCGGTTCTGCCTTGTTCCCCATAAAACTCCAGTCTCTGAATGCAAAATAGCTTTGCATTATATTGTTCCTTGTGTTATGCTTCTTCTGATTTATTTCGTTACAAAGGAGCTTTGCCATGAATTTCTCTATACTGTCTGATCCTTCTGTTCTACACATCCACCGCATGCCTCCCCGCGCTTATGCCACCCATCTGACCGGCAAAAGGACAAAAGAGGCGGAATCACTGAATGGCAACTGGCAATTTGCCTATGTTTCCTCTCCGCTGGATATCCCGGAGGATATTTCTTCTCTTTCTTTTCCGGATACCATTTCCGTTCCAGGTTGTTGGGAATATCAGGGATATGGCCAGAAGCAATATCTGAATGTGAACTATCCCATTCCTTTTGATCCTCCTTCCATCCCTCTTGAGAATCCCGTCGGCATTTATCAGCGCACATTCGCATGGACAGAAAATACACAGGAGCAGCTTTCCATCGTTTTTGAAGGTGTCAGCAGTGCCATGATGCTGTACATCAATGGCGTCTTCTGCGGCATGACGAAAGGATCGCATCTTCAGGCTGAATTTGATCTTTCTCCCTATGTTCATCCAGGTATTAATACGCTCACAGCACTGGTTTTTACCTGGTCCTCCGGCACATATCTGGAAGATCAGGACGCCTATCGCTGTCATGGCATATTCCGGGACGTGTACCTGCTCCATCGGCCTCTTGCACACATCACGGATTTCTTTATTCACACGACACTTACCGGACAGATCGATGTTGACTGGGTGGCATCCGGTCCCCTGTCCCCGTCTTTCCATGTTCTGTCCCCTTCAGGGGAACGCATCACCCTTCAGGAAAACCACGGGGTAGTTCCAAACCCTCAGTTATGGACTGCAGAAACACCGCATGTCTATATCCTGGAGATTGAAACAGAAGAGGAGATCCTGCAGGCTGAATTTGGTTTCCGAACCGTATCTTTTTCCAGCAAACGGGAATTGCTCATTAACGGTGCTCCTGTCAAGTTGCGCGGTGTTAACCGGCATGAATCCAATCCCGATACAGGCTGGACAGTCCATCAGGAACACATGGAAAAAGACCTTCTCCTAATGAAACAGCACAATATCAACTGTATACGAACCTCCCATTATCCTGACCATCCTTATTTTTATCATCTCTGCAATACACTGGGATTTTACGTCGTGGATGAATGTGATATTGAAACCCATGGTGCAGACACTGCCTGGCCCGGACAGCCAGATCGCGCCATCTCCTCCCTCTCCGACAATCCCGACTGGCGCAATGCTTATGTCAACCGCATGCAGCGCATGCTGGAGCGGGACAAAAACCTCCCCTGCGTCATTATCTGGTCTCTTGGAAATGAATCCCAGATTGGTGACAATCACCGTGCCATGTCCAGATATGTCCATCAGAGGGATGCTTCCCGTCCTGTTCATTATGAGCGTACCGCCTACCCTGATCCCCCTTATGGGAAGGATCAGTGTCCCATCGACCCCTGTGTAGACATCGTCAGCCGCATGTATCCCGACCTTTCCGGCCTTTCCTGGCAGGCTTTTGAAAGTGATGACCCCCGTCCTTATTTTCTCTGCGAATATGGTCATGCCATGGGCAATGGCCCCGGAGGACTTGAGGACTACTGGGATATCATTTACCGGGCTCCCCGTATCATGGGCGGCTGCATCTGGGAATGGTGTGATCACGCCATCCGGATCACCGATAACAATGGAAGAACTCTGGGATTTGGATATGGCGGAGATGCCGGTGAATTCCCTCATGATGGCAATTTCTGCGTAGATGGTCTGGTTTCACCCGATAGGGTTCCCAGCACCGGCCTTCTTTCTGTCAAAGCAGCTTACCGTCCGGTCGATATCCAATTAAAGGATCCGGACCGCGGCATCTTTTCTCTCACCAACCGCCTTGATTTCACGAATCTTTCTGAATATGCCCTTGGCTGGCAGCTCATCGCGGATAACACGGTGTTGCAGGAAAAAACCCTTTTTGTGGATCTCATTCCCCATGATACTGCAGATCTCTGCATTTCCCTTCCTGCGTCTTATCCGGAAGCTTCCCTGATCACTGTCTGCTTTACCCTTCGTACCGGAAAAGATACTCCCTGGGCATCTGCAGGTTATGTTCTTTCCACTCAGTCCTTCCCGCTTTCCGTACATGCCTCTTCTCCTGTTCTTTCCTCTGAGCCTTCGCCAGCAACTGAAGAAAACGCCCGCGAAATCATTGTACAAAGTGGGGATGTACGTTTTGTGCTTGATAAAGCCACCGGCATGCTCTCCTCCATCTGTAAAAAAGGACAGGAGCAGCTAGTTGCTCCCTGTAATCTTACCCTCTGGCGTGCCATGACAGACAATGAGCGTAATATTCAGAAGGACCTGAAAAACGCACACCTCCATAAAGCACGTTTTTACTGCCATCAGGTGGAGACGGCAGAACCGGGAGAATACCATGTCTCCGGTACCATCGCTGCCCCTTCCCGGATTCCAATGCTCTTCTTAAGCATCGTCTATCGTTTCCATACCAGCGGTGTTTCCATTTCCATGCATGCCCACCGCAATCCTGATTTCAAAATTTCACTTCCCGGAACCCGGGACGAGATCCAGACACCGCTTCTGTACCTTCCCCGCTTTGCCCTTCGCATTCCGTTACGGGAAGAATATGAAAATCTTCAGTATTTGGCCTTTGGCCCTCACGAATGCTACTCAGACCTGAATAATCACTGCCATCTTGGACTCTTCTCCAGCACTGTGTCTTCCGAGTATTTCCCCTACATCATGCCTCAGGAAACCGGAAATCACATCGGTGCCAGATGTGTATCCCTGTCTTCCCCGGAGGCTGCATTACACATCACCGGCGATAATTTTGAGTTTTCTGCTCTGCACCATTCACTGGAGGCACTGGACCAGGCAATGCATACCTGGGAGCTTCCGGAAGAGCACCGGACAGACCTGCTCATTGATTACAAGAACTCAGGAATCGGTTCCAATTCCTGCGGTCCTTCCCTGGATCGCCGGTACGCCCTGATCGAAGATACCATTGTCTACTCTTTCGACCTTACACTGGAATGAGCCGCGTATAATCCACGATTATCCCTTGTGAATGGATAATCTGCTTCATCCTAAAAACCCGACGCAGTTTCTCCCGGAAAGTCCTATTACAGCTTCCATTATTTTTCCGGGAGAAGCTGCGACATTTTTATCCTTCCTTGCGTACCGGAGGTATTCTATGCTAAAGCCACGTTATATTGTTTTAACCGATATTTTTGTCGGTTTTGAAGTAGACGACATACAGTCTATGATTTGCCTTCTGTTGTACTCAACGAAATAGATCTGGAAGGGTCTTATCTGCTGTACTTCCTGTTTTGTCAAAAAAATACGGCAGAACGGGAAAAAATTATTCATCGTCTGATTGATGCCTATAGGGATGTTCTTTCGAATCTTCGCATTCATGCTCCTGGGTATCCGGACGCGGAACAGCTTCATGCCCTCACCTGCTCCGGTATTGATGCATATGGCTTTGCTCCCGGCATTGGCTTTAACGCAGCACGATATATGGATAATGCAGGGGTTCAGCTGTTAATGCGTCGCATGCTGAGCGAAGATGAACGCCCTTTGCATATCGGGCTATGGGGCGGAGCAAATACTCTGGCGCAGGCAATCTGGCAAATTGACCGTACAAATCCTGATGTGCTTTCTTCTGTGCTCCGGAAGCTGCGCATTTATGGAATTTCTGACCAGGATCATGCTTCAAGGTGGCTCCGAAGGCATTATGGTGATCGGCTTTTCTGGATCGTTTCTCCGACAAGAGGTTCCTGGTTTGGTAATTATTCCTATTGGAAGGCAACCTGGCCAGGCATCTCTTCGGATCTCGCAAAACATGGAAGCGAAGACGGGAAAAGAAAAACCCTCGGATTTCACGGTGGGGATCCGCGTCTGATTGACAATGCCTGGATTAAGCAGAATCTCCAGGATGTCAGTTCTTTCGGCAGGCTATATCCCTTCCCCCCAGTATATTGTCGAGGGGGATACTCCTTCCTTCCTGTGGATTATTCCGAATGGACTGAATGAGCCCGAGCATCCAGAATATGGTGGCTGGGGAGGGCGCTTTATTCTTCGCAAGCCTTTGTACAAAGAATTCGGAGTGACAGAATGGCATCCCATCTACACCAATGCCTCTGACACTGTAACCGGCTCTGATAACATGCAGCATACAAGTCCGCAGGCAACCATCTGAAGATGGCGGGAAGATTTTCAAAACGAATTTGCTGCACGGATGCAGTGGACGGCCACCAATCAATATCAGGATGTCTCTCATCCCCCTGTAATAAAAACAGCACAGCAGGGAAATAGAGTAACAGCTTATGCCGAAAACTGCATAACCTGGTACTTTATCTATCCGGAAGCAGGTACCTTTTCCGGAAAATGTACTGTTGATGCGGATGGCAATCTGGACTTCTCGGGTGGGAAAACAGGAGAAACAATTCATGTCATCGCAGCGGTTACCACAGAACAGAAACCTTCCTTCACACGGTATCACCGCTTCATTCTTCAGATATAATAATCAGGAATTCGTCTACTTCTGCTTTTCCACCTTTCTCAGGAAAATGCTTTCCTTATCGTAAAGCATTGCACTGACAGAATAACAGAAAAAGAGTAAACATCACGATCATCCCGTTCATAGATCATCTTCTTCCTTTTCCCCCGCCCGGCTGTGCCTGCGCTGCTCCTTTTCCTTTCCTTTTTCAAAACAGAAAGCCTGTACCTTTGTGGGTACAGGCTTTCTTTCCATGTCGTCCAATATGTTTCTGCCACACAGTTCCATATCTTTGGAACTCAATTTTCAGCCGTTTTCTTTTTCTGTGGAAAAAAGCAGAACTGTCTCCTCTTCCGCAAAGCGAACATGGCAGGGATGATATTTGGACGTTACCTCCTGCCAGAGATGGGAAGCAGCTATGTTACGTTCATGGAACTTAATTTCCCAGCTGCCGGGGAACTGATCAAACAGTTTCTGAGCGGAACTCAATGCGTAGTGCTTTCTGCGGTATGCCGGAAAAACCGTAAATTCTGCCAGGACATGGTCCGTGCTTTGACCGAGCATAGAGCATCGGTTTATCATGGCAAAGCCCACCAACTCCTCCTCATGCAAAAGGAAAAAGGCACAGCGGGAAGGATCTGTAAAATAACTGTCAAAACAACCATATGAAAGATTGCCGTTTCCATCGAAGGGGTCGTCATAATAGCGTGTCATCTCATACAGGTACTTCTGATTGAGCGCATACAGTAGCTTCCGGTCTTCCTTCCTTACCTGCCGTAGGGTAATGCTCGGCAGAAAATCCCGGCTTTCCGCCACCACGGAAACACTTTCTAAACCATAGTACTGAAAGCACCGCACTGCTTCTTCCGTGATTTCTTCCCCGGATACCAGAATCGGCACCGCTGGCGGGCAGGACACAGTCACCGCACCTAACACACGACCGACGCTTTCCCGACTGGGAATGATTTCCTGCCTAGCAAACTGTGCTTCCCGGATACTCATGCGTTTTATTCTTCTTGTGATGCAAGGCGTCTCTGACTTCAATGGCTCCTGCTTTGGAATCCTTTCCATGGCCGATTCAAACGATTCAAGTGATTGTACTCCGTTGGCAGGGGAAAACATCAGGACTGTCCAGTCTGGATCAGCGAATTCACAAATGATGCCTTCCTCTGCCAGTCTTTCAGAAAGCTTCTGCCCAGTATACCCTATCGCTCTGGCATCAATAGTCAGTTTCATGGGTTCCTGACCATAGAACTGTACGCCTTTTTCCTGAAGACGACTTTTAAGTTTTGCCAGATCGAGACAGAATTTGCAGATTTCCTGTACTCCCTGTCCTGCCAGGTAGGCATTCGCCTTGTCCAAAGATTGAAGAATCAGATAGCTGGGACTGGTGGATCCGAACAGTGCCATGGCCCGCTTCACATCTTCTTCCATCCCCCTCGGAGCTGCTTGTCCTACATGCAGATATGCACCGCCGGTCAATACTGGCAGCGTCTTATGTGCAGAATCACAGCAGAGGTCTGCACCCTGATCCAAAGGATGCAGCTTTTCCTGCACAAAATGCAGATATGCACCATGCGCATTGTCCACCAGAAGCATTATACCGTGGGCGTGGCATACTCCGGCCAGGCTTTGAATATCCAGCATGCCTCCCAGATAATCAGGGGAGGTAACGTATACTGCTGTTGGCGGAGTAATGGAATCTACGATCATTTTTTCCAGTTCCTCCGGATTAACGGGGCACGAAAGGAGGCTGTCCGATGGCAGCCATTCCACCTTCAGGCTCAGCAGTGCCGCCGTCGATACGAACGTCCTGTGTGCGTTGCGTCCTGCCCAAATCACCGGCAGCTCTCCCTTGCGCTGCGCGGACTGCAATGCCAGAAAGAGCATCGCACGAATGGCCAGGGATGAACCCTCACAGGAGTAAGCCGTATAACGGCTGCCAAAGAGGAATGACGCATTCCTCTCACTCTCCCGTATTATCCCGTTTGCCTCATATAAGCTGTCTGCTCCTGGAATCTCCGTAATGTCCCCCGCTTCTGTTTTTCCCGTACCTTTATGCCCCGGCATGTGGAGACGCATCGCATTCTGTTTGCAATACGATTCCACAAAATCACAGATTGGTGTGTTCATGCTTCTCCCTCATCAAGCATGCGCTTTGCCTCAAGCGTGATGGCACACTCCATCCGTTTCCGGAACAGTTTGCATCCGTCTTCATAAACACCGTCAATCGCTCCAGTAGAATGCCAGGCATTCGCTGCACATCCTCCTGAACAATACAGTCTCGCCCAGCATGTCCGGCATTCTTTTCTGGCATACACATTGCAGTCTGCAAACTTTTGCCAAACTGCAGTATTACTGACTCCGTTCCAGATATCCCCAAGCTTGAAGGAGTCCTCTCCCACAAACTGATGGCAAGGATAGAGATCTCCCCATGGAGTGACTGCCATATATTCCGTACCGGATCCGCATCCGGAAATCCGCTTGTAAATACATGGCCCTCCCTGCAGGTCTATCATGTAATGATAGAAAGTAAATGGTCTTCCTTCCTTCCTGCGTTTCTCCATCAGCAGTGCCAGTTCTTCATACTGCTTCATGACGATCTCCAGGTCCTCGTCCGTGAGCGCAGCGGGATCGCCCTTTGCACAGACTACCGGCTCCATGCTGAGTTCATTAAATCCGAGGTCCAGCATCACTTTTATATCTTCAAGAAAATCCGGATTGGCATGCGTAAATGTTCCCCGCATGTAATAGTTCTTTCCTCCGCGGGCTTTTACCAGTTTCTGAAACTTGGGAACAATTCTTTCCCAACTTCCATTTCCGGCATAGTCCACCCTCAATCTGTCATGGATTTTCCTCCGTCCATCCAGACTGAGCACCACATTATGCATTTCACGATTGCAGAAATCAATAACGTCGTCATCTATCAGCATGCCGTTCGTGGTAAGAGTGAAACGGAAATGCTTATGAACCTCATGCTCAATGGTTCTGGCATAAGCTACCAGCTTCTTTACCACATCAAAATTCATCAGGGGCTCTCCGCCGAAGAAGTCCACCTCCAGATTAGTCCTCGTTCCGGAATTAGCCACCAGAAAATTCAGTGCCTGTTTTCCAACCTCAAAAGACATGACTGCCCTTTCTCCGTGATACTTTCCCTGACTGGCAAAGCAATAGGAACAATTCAGATTGCATGTATGGGCCACATGCAGACATAAAGCTTTAACAACACCTGCCGTGCGTTGTTTGAGCTCCCCTGCCATCGGCGCAAAGGTATCCTCTGCAAATAGCTTCCCTTCATCTCTCAGTTGTCCAACTTCATGAATGCATTCTGTTAACTCCTGGGGATTCCATTCCGGAAATTCTGATAATAATCTTCTGCAAAGTGCTTCGGGTTCTTCCTCCCCAAAATGGGAGATTACCTGAAAAGCCATCTCATCTACCAGATGCACTGACCCCGAACAGGTATCGAGCACAATATTGGAACCATTTAAACGATAAGCATGAATCATGGGGCGTCACCTCTACTAAAAATAACGCCGCCCGAAAAGGCGGCGGTTCTTTTGGCATGTTGCACTTGTTCGATCAGGCATTCTTGCTGTTTTCACATTTCTGGTTGGCAATACCGCAGCTGGTCTTGCAAGCAGACTGACAGGAAGTCTGGCACTCACCGCAGCCGCCATTCTTTGCACTCTCGCACAGATCTCTGGTGGGAAGGGTCTTGATATGGCTCATGGTTTGATCTCCTTTCGCAGCGTCAATCTTCCGTTCGCGATCGAAACAGAAAACTGCAATCCCTTTCAGCAGTTTTTCTTCCGCTGACGGGTTTATCCGGTTCACCTATTCTATGGTAAAACCGGGGTTTTCACATCGTCTTTTTTTCAAAAGACACAGACGAGACGGCGAGGATTTTATCACTTTATCACCTATATGTCAACCTCTTGCTACTGCATCAATATCCATCCTGCTCGATATCGCGTGCAGTATCTCTATCCCCAGGCTGTCCAGCTCCTCTATCATACCGGTTACCATATCTGACAGATTCCTGCCGGATAATAGTTTCTCCATCTTATTCGTAATTTGCTCTAGAATTTCAGGCTTCAGAAGCGTTAAAATAGTGATCATAAGAAAGCTCCTTTGGGTTTTGGGATTGTGGTAGATACCATTATACCATTGGGGCTTTCTTATCATTTGTAATCATATTTTCACGATGGTTTTACACTAACCAAATTCGGATCATCCATTTTCATCCAAGCATGCATTTCCAGCCTGCTCTTCTTTCCCGATCTTTCCAAATTTAACTGTATTTGCCTATCTATTCCCGGTTTTTTTCCAGGAAGCTCATTGAGCGATGCAGGTCTGAATCATTATCGTCTTTTACTGATATCGTGTTTCACAAGGTGCTGGAACATTTTTCGGATTTACCCGATATTTCTGTCCATTGTAAAACATCCTGATAATTCTTTTATCTGTCGGGAGGTGATGAAACCAAAAAACAGCAGGCATCCGGAAAGGATTTCTCCTATCCACCTTTCAAAGGATAAATACATATAACCGGCTGTTTTTTATTCAAATGTCCGTCAGATATTTTCCATTCAACTTCTGTGCATTCATATGAAAGAGTGGAAACGAATCTCCAAACAGATTTCAGAATAATAAATACCGTCTTCCTGTTTTTCTGACTTTCATCTTCTGCCGAACCGGTATTTCTTGAATTCTGATCCTTTTCATCGTATAATCAAGCGTCTTTAGAAAAACCGTCTTTCATTTTCTGAATCAGTTTTTTAAAGATTCTCATCTTTTTCTGGAGGAACTATGAAATCAGCCCTTGATTCTTTCTGGCAGCACACCCCTCACATCGGACAGCGCATCATTAAAACTTCTCTGGCTGTACTGATTTGTCTTCTTATCTCTTATCTTCGGGGGTATAGTGGTGCAAAAATGTCTGCTGAATCCATGATTACAGCTATCATCTGCCTGCAGCCTTATGTCAGTGATACCAAGTCTTTTGCTGTCTCCCGTCTGGCCGGTACTCTCATCGGTGCAGTACTCGGGTTGCTATTCCTGCTTTTTTTTGCCTTTTTCCCGTCTCTTGTCGTCATCATGCCGCTCCTTTATACACTTATGGCCGTCGGCGTTCTTTTGTCCTTATACACCTGTGTCCTTCTCCGAAAACCGGATACTGCCAGTCTGGCAGCCATTGTCTTTCTTTGCATTGTGATTAACTTTCCTGACATTGAAAGGCCACTGTATCAGGCTTATCTGCGGATCATAGATACTTTCATAGGCACTCTGGTCGCTGTCGGAATTAATCTCTTCCGACTTCCGCGCAGAAAAGTGCCCGGCCAGGTGTTCTTCCTGAAAGCCAGCGACCTGGTTGCTGACCGCTTTTCCAGCATCTCTTCATCCATACTCTTCCAACTCAATTATTTGTATGAAGACGGCGCACAAATCTGTATCACCTCCGAACATGCCCCCGCTTTTTTCGCCTCTCAAATGAGCAATACGCGTCTTAACACGCCCATGATCGTCATGGATGGTGCTGCAATCTATGACGTCAATGAAAACCGTTATCTGCATGTGGAATTTCTTTCGAAAATGGATGCCAAGCATCTTATTCAAAGCCTGCAAACCAGGACAAAGAGCTTTAATATTTACAACATTCATCACAACAACACCTTTGTCTTCCACATGGGTGAAATCACCGATGCAGAACGGCAAATCTATGAGAGTCTGCGCCGTTCCCCCTATCGAAGCTATCTGGAGGGCGAGAACTATCATCTCGATGAAATTGTAGCTGTCAAGATTGTCGATAGTGATAAGGCTATCCTTGATTTGCATGCGAATCTGCATACAGCACTTTCCAAGGAGAAATACCGTATGGTTATACGGCCTCAGGCTGGCATTCCTGGCGTCAGCGGTCTGTATATTTATTCTTCCCATGCAACCATGGCCCGCGCTCAGCAGCACCTTCTGCATCTGTTGGCTCCCGAGGGCAATCCGCTTGTTTCCAGAGAAATATACTCTCCCAGCGGATATCGTTCAGAACGGGAAGCACTTCAACTGCTTCGTCAGCTTGGAAACCTCTATGAACCCATCTCCCTGTTTCCTGCAGGGAAAAAAGGATCCTGAATTAAGAAAGAAGAGCAGGCAGTGCCTGCTCTTCTTTCTTAAATACTTTCATTGACTACAGCAGCCCCGATAATCAGGGCTGCTCCAATCCATCCTGTTGCCGTCATGGCTTCATGCAGCAGAAATACTGAACACAGCACAGAAACTACAGGTTCAATATAACCCAGGATGGCAAGACTTTCCACAGGAAGGGTACTCATTGCTCCCAGATAAAGAATATATGCAATACCTGTCTGCACGATTCCCAGAATGATCATGACTATCATGCTCCGCATGTTGAAAGACCAAGTAACGCCACGATTTGCCAGAAGTACAAAAGGAAAAAGGACAATTGCAGATAATGCTAACTGTACCATAGTTTTATCCAGTGCATCCACTTCCCCAAGATGTCGGTTGCATACTACAATTCCCACAAAGCATACCGCTGCCGCCAGTCCCAGAGCTATCCCCCTCGGTTGATAATCTGCAGGGCTTCCGGACAGTACACCGGATACCATGACAATTCCTGCAAAAGCCAATAGTGCACAGATCATTTTCTTCATCGTCATATGCTCATGAAATAGTAAAGGAGACAGGAAGATAAGGAACATGGGGGCCATGTAGTTGCACAGGCTGGCAATGGCCACCGTCGTTGCTCTGTATGCTGAAAACAGGAATGCCCAGTTAAGCCCCAGACTGATTCCTGACAGACAGAGCCATCGCCTGTTTTCCCGAAGTGTTTTCCAGTCCGGACGATGTGCGCGGATTACCATGTAGGCAAGAATAGTCAGCACACCAAACAGTCCGCGAAACATGGCAACAACATCTGAAGGCAGGTCGATAAAATGGATCATCCAGCCTATCGTACCAAATAGTACAACCGCAATCGTATAGCCGGCCTTGCTTTTCGTCATATTTCACCTCTTGCGCACAGCATTTCAAGCCAATTGGTTATCGGAATTGACACAGCACCTGGTAATTCATACGGTTCTTATGCCTCAAAAACTGAAAAATGCATCATCATTTTCCGGTTATGCTTCCCGAGGAGTGGTATGATAATGTTTTCAAACTCTCAATTCCGCTTTTTTCAGAATTCGAAAACCCCGTAAAAAAATTATTTACTATTTTCCCAGGAAAAGGTCTTCCTGATTCAGTACAGTAATCTGTACATCCCAGTTTGCGGCTTCATCCCCCTGCATTGTTTCTTTCATTGACCATTCCGTCCGAATGATGCCATCCTTCCATGATGTCATATGGTTGGTAATGTCGCAAGGTAAATCACCCAGTTCCTGTCCCCGCCCATCAATGACCATCAGGCCGGTTTTACCGTTCATCTGTTCATACGAAATCACATAACCATTAGCTGCAGGAACTATTTTCCAGAGTGTACGGTCCGGGTATTCTTTATCCCACATCAGTTTTCCTTCTGTATCCCATCTGGTCACTTTTCCATTTGCGGCACGATACTGGTCTCCAGTCCAACCACAGGCAATGCATCCGTCTGTCAGAGAGCACAAGCCATTCCATCCTTCTGAATCTGCGTCGTGGTTTATGCTGGTTTTTGCCTCTTTCAAAACTTTCAGCCGCACAGGAGTCTGCTCCATCCTGCAGAGTGTCCACTGTCCGTCCATAAGCAGTATTGCGTGCTTCTGTCCCATCGCCTGTTTCACATTTCTGCATTCCCTGCCGTCGACTGTATACAGAAGACGGCCATCAAAGTCATATACTTTCATCCAGGATGTGTCCGTGCTTTTTCCTTGTTCTCTGAAACCGACAATCGTATATCCCCCCTGCCAGCTCTCAGGCATCTCCGAAAGAAAATACTCTCCGGCCTTTTCCGCTTCAGAAGTAGATTGTTCCAGAAGAAGTATCCTTTCCTGCAGTTTTCCTTCCAGATTCAGCCTTAGCAGCTCAATCTGCTGCTTCTCATGTCCGCCGCTGTAAAGCAGAACCGTTATCGTTCCATCTGAATGAATTACAGGACAGTGCATCTCATCATTGCTGCTATTCCGTGAACAGAAGTTCCACAGTGTTTCTCCATTCTGGCCAAGACAGGTAATCCAGCCTGACCTTCCTGTTTTGGTTCGATCAGACAGGGTCCCGTCCGAAGAAAAAGTATAGCCCGCCATAACAACATGGGTTTCGTCGGCAGTTATCGATTCAATGACATCCGCCCTGCTTCCACCAATATACCATGTCTTACCTGCCATTGCACCATGGACAATACATAAAAACAGCAGAAGCAACACCATAATTCTCCGCATCTTCTTATTCCTTTCCTCATTACACTGTGAGTATTCTTTTTTGCTGGCATTATACCGGCATTCCTTCATGGTAACGAATCTGCTTCTTTAATTTTTCCCCTCAGGTGCGCGGATGCCAGTTAAACTTTCAGCACAGTAAAAACCAGTCACTCTGCGTGACTGGAAATATTCATTCAGCTTATTAGGTTTCTTTTTTCTATTCACTACGTTCCGGAATCATTGCCAGATCATAAGGTGTCGTCTGGTAAACAAAGTAATTCAGCCAGTTACAGAATAGAAGGTTGGCATGGGCTCTCCATATAACGCGAGGTGCCTGTGTCGGATCGTCTCCAGGATAATAGTTTTCGGGGATAGTGATCGGTTTGCCAGCTGCCACATCCCGTTTGTACTCAAGTTCCAGGGTATCTGCATCATATTCCGAATGGCCGGTAACATAAAACTGCTTAAAATGTCTATCATAAACCGCATAAACACCGGCTTTATCTGAAGAAGCCAGAATCTGAAGCTCCGGGTGTGCCGCTATGTCATTCCGATCAACCGTCGTGTGTCGGGAATGTGGAACATAGAAAATATCATCAAATCCACGGAAAAGGATGCTCTGCTTGTATTCAACCTGATGCTCAAATACGCCAAAGAGCTTTGCATCAAGCTGATGCTTGGGAATACCGTAATGATAGTAAAGGCCCGCCTGAGCTCCCCAGCAGATATGAAAAGTTGAATGAACATGGGTCTTTGTCCATTCCATAAGAGTACATAGTTCCTCCCAATAATCAACCGCTTCAAAAGGAAGATGCTCTACCGGAGCCCCGGTTATGATGCATCCATCAAAATTGCGATGACGTACATCATTAAACGTACTGTAAAACGCCTGAAGGTGTTCCTGGGGCGTGTTCGTCGGCGTATGGCTTTCCGGTGCCACAAAAGATAATTCAATTTGCAATGCGGTATTACCCAGCAAGCGGGAAAACTGCACCTCTGTCTGAATCTTTCGGGGCATTAGATTGACAAGCAGTATCTGCAGAGGACGGATATCCTGGCTGATCGCCCTTCCCTGTGACATGACAAATATGTTTTCCCGATGGAGTACATCTACGGCAGGCAAATTATCTGGGATTTTAATCGGCATGTTCGTATTCTCCTGATATTAACGGATTTTCTGCAGTGCCTGCTCAATATCTGCTATCAGATCCACCGCACTTTCCAGTCCGCAGCTCATACGTACCAGTCCCGCCGGAACTCCTGCAGCTTTCAGCTGTTCATCGGTCATCTGACGGTGTGTGGTAGAAGCAGGATTCAGGCAGCAGGTTCTGGCATCAGCTACGTGTGTTTCAATTGCAGCCAGTCTCAGATTATTCATGAAAACAGATGCGGCTTCCCTTCCTCCCTTCAGTTCGAAGCTGACTACACCGCAGGAACCATGCGGAAGATATTTCTGTGCGCGGGCATAGTAAGGATCCTCCGGAAGTCCACAATAGTGAACTTTCTCTACCATTGGATGCCGCGAAAGGTATTCTGCTACTGCCTGCCCGTTTTCGCAATGCCGTGCCATGCGTACGTGCAGGCTTTCCAGGCCAAGATTCAAATAGAAAGCGTTCTGCGGAGACTGAATGGAACCAAAGTCACGCATCAATTGTGCAGTACACTTGGTAATGAATGCACCAGCCTTGCCGAATTTCTCAGCATATGTAATGCCATGGTAGCTCTCATCCGGAGTGCAGAGTCCCGGAAAGCGTTCAGCATTAGCCATCCAGTCAAAATTGCCGCTGTCAACGATGGCACCGCCAACGCCTGCACCATGACCATCCATATACTTCGTTGTGGAATGGGTCACAATATCCGCTCCCCATTCAAAGGGGCGACAGTTAACAGGTGTGGCAAAAGTATTATCAATAATCAGCGGTACACCATGACGATGGGCAGCATGTGCGAACTGCTCTATGTCAAGTACCGTTAGGGCAGGGTTGGCAATGGTCTCCCCAAATACCAGTTTAGTCCTGGGCGTGAAGGCTGCTTCCAGTTCCTCATCTGTACAATCCGGTGAAACAAAGGTAACCTCTATTCCCATTCGAGCCATGGTCACGCTGATAAGGTTAAAAGTACCGCCGTAAATGCTGGAAGAGGCAACAATATGGTCTCCGCATCCCGCCAGGTTGAACATGGCAAAAAAATTGGCAGCCTGGCCGGAAGATGTAAGCATGGCTGCCGTACCGCCTTCCAGCTCACAGATTTTTGCAGCAACGTAATCGTTTGTAGGATTCTGAAGACGCGTATAAAAATACCCTGATGCCTCCAGATCAAACAGCTTGCCCATATCTTCGCCAGTATCGTATTTAAAAGTAGTTGACTGAATAATCGGGACCTGCCTGGGCTCCCCATTCCCCGGAGTATAGCCGCTCTGCACACATTGTGTGTCTTTATTGTATCTGCTCACCTGACATTCCTCCCCAACTTTTTATTTCATTTTCATTCTGCCACGTTCTGGTTTGTCTGTAATGCTTTCAGAAGCAGTTTTTCAAAGCTCTGCTCGAAATGCAGATCGTCCTCCCCGGTTCTCCTTCGCGGACCTTTCATATGGTGCTTACCGGATCTTCGCGCTTTTGCCGCAAAATGACGCTCCATGAGCATTGCATCGATATTTTCATTTGTATACCATTTCCCACTCTGGTGAATGGCATATGCATGTTTTCCTAATGCCAGTGCTGCAACGCCAAAGTCCTGTGTTACAACCAGATCTCCCGGCCGGCAGAGATTGATCAGAGCAATATCTACCGCATCCCTGCCGGCATCAATCATATGTACTGTGGAAATATCACTGTACAGGACATGATTGGTATCACAGAGAAGTACCACTGGTACCCCGTGTTTTTCAGCTATCTTTTCCACAATTCTTGTAACAGGACAGGCATCTGCATCCACATATACCTTCATTACGTTCTCCTTTGGATCACGACCACTGCCGCCCTGCAAATCACGCAAAAAGCTGCATCACAACACCCGTTGTATCATACCTTTTTATTGACCTTTTTGCAAGACATCTGTCTTCTTCTTTCTATATCATCCAGCTGTAATGCTCTTTTGCCATTTCTTTTCATTTTCCTGCCACACTGCGTTCACAATGCTCTTGACCGATCGTGGTAAGATAATAATGAGGTTCTTTTCATCAATACATTTTTGAAGCTTGGCTCATAAAAGGAGTTATATATGAAAAAAAGATCTTTCGCCATCCTGTTGCTGGTTCTGATTTTCTGCACTTCTGCCGCCATGGCAAGCAGCTACAGCAATGTTTACGGAAAAACACAGAGCAAAATACGAGTACGGGCAAGTGCCTCTACGAATGCCCAGATTCTGGACAACATTGTCAAAAATGCATGCGTCTACATTACTTCCTCCACTACAAACGGAAGCACCACATTCGTCAAACTGAAGTATCGCGCCAGTGACGGCTCCATACAGACCGGCTGGTGTGCACAGGAATCCGGTTCTTCTACCTATATCAAGATTCTCTCGAATTCCGAAGCTAAAAAAACGTTTTCCGTAACCGGAGGAAATCTCCCCAGCAAGCGTGTCGGCACTTTCGCAAGAAGCAGCAGCTCATCGTCTTCTTCCTCCAGCTCTTCATCCTCTTCCAGCAACCTGAGTGCTTCCAAGATTAAAGACTTGCAGACAAAACTGAAAGCAATCGGAATGTACTCTGGAAGTATCACCGGTAATATCGGCTCAAAGACAACCGCAGCAATAAAGGCTTTTCAGCGCAAATATGGACTGACCGTGGACGGGATTCCCGGCTCCAAAACCCTTTCAAAGCTCAATTCCATTTACAACAGCTCCAAGTCCTCGGATACTTCCTCTGATTCTTCCGAATCATCGTCATCTGTCAATGTCAGCGGAACTGTCTACAACCTCAACTGGTTTGTCGCCAAAAACAACGGCATTTTCAAAACCCTTGGTCTCTATCGCGGCTATCGTGCCACACTCAAGGACCTGAATACGGGGAA
This sequence comes from uncultured Clostridia bacterium, assembly GCA_947167215.1. GTDB lineage: Bacteria > Bacillota > Clostridia > Christensenellales > Aristaeellaceae > Ventricola. Next base: position 44,600 of record CAMVHE010000003.1, on the reverse strand, counting down.
AAGACTGAGTATTCGAATCCAGTCTGCGGGAAATCACCTCGATGTGGAACCTGCTACCGCTAATGATACTGCGATTCTCTGTTCCATTTATGGCGTGTCCTCTTCCAGTTCTATCACCTCCAAGACGTGCTATCAGCGTCGTCCGATGCTGCTGACAACCTCTTCCGGATATAAATTCGTCTGTTCCATGTATGGTGTTCCCCACGGCTCCCAGGAAATCACCAACAATAATTACGACGGTCAGTTCTGCCTTCATTTTCTCAATTCCAAAACACACTCTTCCGACAAGGTAGACAGTGACCACATGGCAGCCATCAACCGAGCCATTTCCCTGATCGGTTCTTCCAAAGTAAAAGTTCTTGAAAAACTGTAGTATAAAAGCCATCCCGTTGTACAACGCGGATGGCTTTTATATTATTATCCAGTTTCAGCATGAAGAAAACAAAATCCAAAGCGTGTTCTGCCTGAGCGCACTCCCATTTGGTTCCTCGTCACATGCGAAAAGCGGAGGCCTGTATCTGCAAACTTTTCCTTTCTGTTTGCAGATACAGTTTTTTTAACATGGAAGCTCATGGATTATCTCTATGAATACGGCGTTCAGGATTTCTCAGATAACAGAAATTCCCACCTTTGAAAGGAGAAGGCAATAAAGGTACCGATGGCTCCGCCCATCGTATTATTGAAAATATCATCCAGTTCACAAAGTCCAAGTCCGGAAAAATACTGAATGGCTTCAATGGCCAGAGAAAATGCGGCGCAGAAAAAAACAGAAATCCAGGCTTTATGTTTTTTCTCGGAAAGCAGCCTCATCGTCGCAGCCCCAAAAGGCACAAAAAGCCATATATTATTTAAAATATCAAGTCTCATGCTCGTATCTTCGGCAGCCGCCCTGTAGGACCAGAAAGGCTCCAGGTTCAGCTGCACATCTCCCTTTTCCCTGTACATAATTGTCATGTAAAGAATGAAAAGAATATATCCCAGAAAACACATCCATCTGGTCTTCCTCGGAGTCAGAAGAATCAGTGCAACCGCCATGATTCCCAGGACAGGAACGCTGACCGGATAATTGTAGAGAAAACCAGAAAGGGAAAAGACAGCATCGCCATTTTCATCCAGATAGAGCGTCTTGCCTTTCTCATGACGGATTCCATACTGGCCCTTTGATAAAGCTGCAGGGTGTCCTTCCTGATCAAAATACATTTCATCTCGAATATTTCCATCTGAATCATACGTTCTTTGAACCGTCGCATACCCTCGCAACGTATTTACCGGATGTCCTTCAGCATCCAGATAAGTAGTTCGGAAGTTTTTTCCGTTTTCATCATATTCCCTGTACTCTCCGGAATGTCCGATGCTCAGTACCGCCGGAGAACCAGACGCATCCAGATACATCTCCGTGCGAATTTTATCTGTTTTCTTTGACAGAGTCTCCTCTGTCTCGTAGTAGGTTCGTATTATCTGAGCATATCCGGCTTTTATCTGAAAAGGATGTCCCTCCGCATCGAGATATATCAGCCGGGAAATTCTCTTTTTTTCATCATATTCCCTTTTATAACCGGAATATCCTGATCTGGCAGCTGTCGGATTGCCGTGTATATCAAGATAGGTATCCGTATCCGCCAGATTGTTCTCATAATATGTTTTAAGAATGGTTGCGTAACCGGAGGAGATCGAAACCGGATTCTGGTCTTCATTCAGATAATGAATTACCGTATTGTGCCCTTTTTCATCATATTCCCTGGCAATAGAGCAATAACCTGCTTTCTGCCTGGCAGGCCTGCCTTTTTCATCCTGATATTGTTCAAAAATAACCTGTCCATTCCGGGTTGTCTTCAGCAGTGTGGCATATCCCTTATCAGAAGCAAAGGTGATTTTTCCCGTTTTGTCCATATAATCATAACGGATAGTATCCTCCCCGTCTGTCTGTACAATTTCTAGTTCAGAGGAACGAACATATGGGGAAGTCGTTCTTTCCGGGAGCATGAGCAAGACAGAAGAAATGAAAAAGAGCAATAACGGAACAGCCCCGACTTTCCAGTTCATACTGTCAGCTCACCTCCTTCCATGGTTTATGCTGACAGGATTTGCCACTTACGGATAAATGCCTGGATTGCCAGCTCATCATATTGCCAGATACATATCTTGAATACGGAATCCGGCAGGAAATCAAGACATCTCGGTGTATACATGGAAACAGCGATCAATTTCGTTCCGGATTCAGCCATTCGGTGTGCCGCATCCAGGGTGGCCTGCTGCTCCGGATGTCTGCCCAGAAAAACAATCGCTTTTTCCGGATTCTCCTCCGGCGTTGCTCCGCCATTGCGGCCGGAGAAGAATTCCGCACACTCTGCTGCTGCGTCAAGAGGAATATCATCGTTTACCAGCGCATTGCGTCGGGCTTTTGTACCGAAGAAGAGCGTATTGCTGTCCAGTGTCGGCCACGGTTCTCCATCTGGTACATGGATCACGGATACCGCATCTGTCATAATTTTCTCAGCAACTTTTTTCTGTTCCGCATTTCCAAAGTCAGCTGCTGTCTTCTCTGCCGGATGGAGCTGCCCTTTTACGCGAACAATGCGTTCGTAGCTGTCCATCAGATTATCTTCCGGAAGGATGCCGCTATGCACGGCATCAAGCAGCGTGCAGCTGGCAGCTGATGCCTGTTCCACGGAATGACAGATCAGTGCAACATCAATTCCTGCCTGCAATGCCATGAGTGTGCCTTTCTCGATTCCATAAAGATCCAGGACAGCTTTCATTTCCATCGCATCGCTGACAATGATGCCCCCGAATCCCATCTCGTTCCGAAGGAGGCCGGTCATCACTTTTCTGGAAACAGTAGACGGTACATTTGCGGGATCCATTGCCGGGAAAACCACATGAGCAGACATTATGGACGGAATCCCGCTGCGGATAGCTGCCCTGAATGGAACAAGTTCCGTCTTTCTCATTTCCTCCACGGTTTTATTGACAATCGGCAGTGCAAGATGGGAATCCACATCGGTATCTCCGTGCCCCGGGAAGTGCTTGCCGCAGGCAATTATTCCTGCCTCAGAAAGCCCCTGAATATAGGCGTTGCCATAAATGGAAACTTTTTCAGGATCATTGCTGAAGCAGCGATTTCCGCAGACATTATTGTCCGGATTGGTATAACAGTCCAGTACAGGTGCCAGGTTGAAATTAATGCCGACGGATGCCAGTTCTTCTCCAATAAGACGACCGATAGCGTTCGCATTGGAAGGATCCTTTGTCGCTCCAATTGCCATGGCGCTCGGGGTCGGAACCGCAATATGTCCCAGCCGCGAAACACTGCCGCATTCCTCATCAATCATGATAAAGGGGGGCAGACCTGTCTCCGCTAGGATAAGATCACGAAGATCTCTGCAGAGCTTTTTCAACTGGTCATACGATACCACATTCCTCCGAAAAAGAATTACATTGCCAATTTTAAATTTTTTGACCATCTGAATGTATTCTTCCGGAATGGTCGGCCCGTCAAATCCCACTCCAAGACGCTGTCCCAGATAGATAGTTCTTTCAGTATCTGTCATTATCCTTATTCCTCCACAGGTTCACGAGAAAAACGAAGCATCCGGCTGTAAACGCTGTTTTCCGGGGCACTTCCTGCAATGGGTACAGCCCCCACCGTGCGGGCATAAAACGGGGCAGCATGATCACACCAGCCGATGACTGCGTACCCATATCCTGATTCCCGCATGGCATACAGGCAGTGCAGCAGAAGCTCCCTCCCAATACCATTTCCTCTTTCTCCCTCATCCACTCCGATAGGACCGAAAAAACCTCTTGCAGTGGCATCGTAGCAGGCAAAACCAATACATTTTCCATTCCGCTGCGCAACATAACAGGTGGATGGCTGTGCTGCCATGGCAACCGCTGCTTCTGCCCGCCAACCCATGGAAAAATGGTTCTCCACCCATTCAAGCACTCCAAGATGGTCCGGGGGCAAAACCCTGCAGATACGAACACCTTCAACCGTATGCTTTTCGGGCAATGCGTAGAGATTCACCAACATATCCATATGCTCAGATCTCCTTTCAAAATCATTTCAAATATATCATGAGTCCAGTGGAAATACAAGTTCAGCAGATTGCATACTCCCTTTTGCAGGAAGCCCCTTTGGTTTTTTGCACAAAAAAATAGTCAAAAAAAATACACTATTGCTAAAGAAAATACTTAATGTTATAATAGCTACAACAGCCACGATTTGGCTTCCGTGCCGGCGAAGTACCGGCAAACTATATGTAAGGAGGAACTAGTATGAAACAATGCCTCGCTTTGCTTCTTGCAGCCACGATGCTTCTGTCCGTTTGTGCTCTGGCCATAGCAGAAGACCCCATCAAGATCAGTATCTATTACTCTGACAATTCCACTCTTCCATTCCGTGCAGACTGGCGTGTCATATCCTATCTTGAAGAAAAATACAATGTCGACCTTGAGTTTGAGCCAATCCCCATGACTGACTACAGCACTAAAGTAACCAATGTGCTGACCAGCCAGGGAGATGACACACCAGATGTCATTCTTGGAACCAGCACTTCTGGCGGAAATGCATCTCTTGCTCTGAATGGCGCCGCTTTTGCCGTTTCCAGCCAGCCCGACTGGACTCCGAACTTCAATGCCCGCGTTGAAGAGTTTGGTCTTGAAACCGAAGTCAATATGCGCAAGCTCGGAGACGGAAATCTTTATTATCTGCCTGCCCTCTATGATATTCCCTTCTATGACGGCGGACTCATCCTCCGTGAGGATTATCTGCAGAAAAAAGGATTTGATGCTCCTAAGACCTATGATGATCTCTATGCAATTCTGAAGGCCTATAAAGAAGATTATCCGGATTCTCTGCCTCTTACCACCATCGTGCGTCCCAGCGTACTTGAACGTATGACCATGCCTTCCTGGGGCGTTTCCGTTGGCGTGAACAGTTCCACAGGCACACGTGTTCTGAGCTGGGACTATGAAAACAAAGTTTACTTTGCCGGTGCTATCAGCGAGCAGTATAAGCAGTACATTACGTTCTTCCATAAGCTGTATGCTGAAGGCCTGCTGGATCCGGAAATGATCCAGGATGACGCTTCCACCACCCGCAAGCTTGCTACCGGTGCTGCAATGGCAACCTACGGATACTACGACCAGATTGGCGGTTGGGAGCAGGCAAGCGAGATCGAAGGCATCAAGCTTAACATGTATCCTCCGCTCGTAGGACCTGGCGGTGCACATCATCAGCCCAAGTCCTCTACCGGAAGCGGTATCCTGTTCCCCATCAAGACCGCACAGCGTCCTGATTTTGAGCAGGTCGTCCGTAAGATTGATGAAGTCTTCTTCTCTGAAGAAGCTGCCAAAGTTTGGTGCATCGGTATTGAAGGCGAAACCTACACTATGGACGGGGACAAGATCGTTTTCAACGACGAAATCCTTGCTGCTCCTGAGGGGATTTACAAGTATATGCAAAACGCCTACGGCTGCGGCTGTGACGGCACTCAGCTGGTATGGTACAATGCCCGCGAAATGACCAAGTATGACGAAAACTATGCTTCCATCAATGCGACTGTTGCCGCGATGGATGATGCTATCCAGTATGTGCCCTCCACTCCTGATTTTGATGATCAGACTGCCGAGGACGTTGCACTGCTGCAGACCACCCTGTTCGATGCCTTTAACGTCTGGAACGATGCTTTCCTGCGCGGAACCAAGGACATCGAGGCTGATTGGGACGAGTTTGTAAAGGATATGAAGGACAAGGGTATTGATGAGTTCCTTGAGCTCCATAACCAGTACAACAAGTATCAATAATCCGTTATTACGGGGCCCGGTGTTAGCCGGGCCCTGTCTTTTTTGGCACTTCTAGGAGGGTATGCCAGATGGGCAAAAAAAAGAAAGCTCAGAATGAGCACATTGAAAAAGTTACTTTCAGACATTATATGGGACGTTACTGGCAGTTTTATGCCATGATGCTGATCCCGGTCTGCTACTTTATCCTTTTTAAGTATGTTCCCATGTTGGGCAACATTCTCGCTTTCCGCCGGTTCAAGCCTCTGACAGGCCCTTATGGCGTCAGTTGGGCCAATCCTCCACTGCGGTATTTCAACCAGTTTCTCAAGCAGGAACAGTTCTGGGCAGCTTTTCGCAATACCTTAATCATCAGTACGGAAAATCTTCTCATCAATTTCCCTTTTCCTATTATCTTTGCCATTCTGCTCAATGAGCTCCGCAATCTCAAAATTAAGAAATTCGTACAAACCGTCAGCTATATGCCTCGTTTCATTTCCACAGTGGTCGTCATTTCCATCCTGAGTGAGCTTCTTTCTCCTTCCACCGGCATGCTGAACCGTATGCTACAGGACATGTTCGGTATTCCCCGTATTTACTATCTCAACGAACCGGAGTATTTCCGATTTCTCTACATTTTTACTGATATGTGGCAATTTACCGGCTGGACTGCCATTATCTATTTAGCCGCCATTACCGGAATCAGCAGTGATATGTTTGAAGCTGCCCGCATTGATGGTGCAAGCCGATTCCAGCAGATTATTTACATCACTATTCCCACCATCCTCCCTACCATCATGGTAATGTTCATTCTGAATGTTGGTCATCTGCTGTCTTTGGGATTTGAGAAGGTGTTACTTATGCAAACCCCCACCAATATGGTGGTTTCAGATATTCTGGATACCTATGTATATCGTCTGACCCTCGGTTCTGCCTCTCCTCAATACTCCCTTGGCACAGCCATCGGACTGTTTAATGGTGTCATCGGACTCATTCTGGTTTCCACCTCCAATTTTCTCTCCCGTCGTTTGACTGGCAACAGCATCTATTGAGGAGGTGGAAATATGAATAACAGAAAAAAAAGTCATATCCACGATCATAATCCGGTACTCAGTTTTGTAACAGGTCTCGTTATGATTATCGTGGTAGTTGCCTGTACCATTCCATTTCTCTATATTATCGCCATGTCCTTTTCTTCCTCTGTGGCGATTACCAATAACCGGGTATACCTCTGGCCTGTGGACTTTAATATCGAAGCCTACCGCAGTGTGTTCAACTACCCGAACTTCTTTAAAGCGTATGCACACACCCTTCTCTACACCAGTGGAGGCACCTTTATAGCCCTTATAATGATGGTGCTGTTCGCATATCCTCTTAGTAAAGACTGGCTCAAGGGACAGAAGTTTGTTATGCGTATGGTTGTCTTCTCCATGTTTTTCTCCGGAGGCATGATCCCCAATTATCTGCTAATCTCCAATCTGCATCTCACCGGATCTATCTGGGCAATGCTTATCCCTTTTGCTATCAACCAGTTTAATCTGATCATCCTGATCAACTTTTTCAAGTCTCTTCCTACGGAAATTGAAGAAGCAGCCATCATCGACGGACTTGGTTATTTCGGTATTCTCTTCCGTATTGTGCTGCCACTCTCCGGTGCAGCACTTGCTACCGTCGGCCTCTACACCGCTGTCTTCTTCTGGAATGACTGGTTTCATGCCCTGATCTACCTGAAGAGCAGTCAGTATCCCGTCATGCTTCTCCTTCGTAATATTGTCAATGGACGCACCATGGTAGTAGACAATGGCGGTATCGGAGAAAAATCCTCCCTTGCAATTGCCATAAAGTCCGCTGTCATCATCATCTCATCACTGCCAATCATTCTTCTTTATCCATTCCTTCAAAAATATTTTGTCAAGGGTATGACAGTCGGTGCTATCAAAGGATAGTCTGACTGCTTTCCAATCTTTCATATCAGTTTCTTTTTCAGAGTATAAAAACAGGCCGCAACCCATCACATTGTGATTGCGACCTGTTTTCTATACCCAATAGGCAGCTGCGGCTTTTCTGCAACCATCCGAAGATGTTGCAGCAAGAATTCCTACAGAAAGAGCATCCCGTTTTTCCGGAATATGCACATTTTCTCTGAACCGTGCCTAAACCCAGAATAATAAAAACCGATAATTGATTCATCCATCAATCATCGGTTAAATATGGTAGCGGGAGGGGGATTCGAACCCTCGACAGACCGGGTATGAACCGGTTACTCTAGCCAACTGAGTTATCCCGCCAAATAAAGATGGTTGCGGGGGGAGGATTTGGACCTCCGACCTTCGGGTTATGAGCCCGACGAGCTACCAGACTGCTCCACCCCGCGATATAAGTATCTGTCGCATCAACGACTCGACTATTATATACCTCATGAAAAGCGTTGTCAACCCTTTTTTAAAAATTTTCTTCGGAGGTATCCATCCATATTTCCCCGGGCACTCAGCTGAATCTCCGATATGTCAAATACCTGAAGCGCTGCTTCCAAAATTGCAATTCCTGAAGGAATAATATCTGCTCTTTGCGGCATCAGACCAACAAATTTTCTGCGTTCCTCGAGGGAAAGTGTTGCAAGCGTATGTCCCCAATACACAATTCTTTCAGCGGAAAGACACATGCCTTCGCTTTTTTTCTCATCAAAGAGTGGAATCTTGCATTCCATAGCCCCCAGGGTCGTCATCGTTCCGCCAACGCCTACCCATTTCCGCCCATGAGCGGAGGCAATCATTGCATCCTGTTCCTTCATAACGGATGTACAGTGCTGAACGGTCTCATCATATTCTTTCTGGTTTGTAATCGGAAGAGAACGCATCAGTCGAACTGCACCAATTTCCATGCTGACTGCCTTCTCAATGACCTCTCCCCGTCCGAAGGTAATTTCAGTGGACCCCCCACCGATATCAATCACTGCATCCTGGCCATTCTGACATGCTCCCCAGAAAGAAAGAGCCGCTTCCTCTTTTCCAGAAACAATCTCCATCGGCACTCCAACCGCCGCCTCACAGGCAGCGGCAAAATCCATTCCGTTTCTGGCATCACGCACCGCACTGGTTGCAAACATGGAAATATCCCGGATACCGTCTGCATATGCAATACCTGAAAGTTCCCGTATTGCCTCGACAGAAACCTGCATGCTCTCCTCCGTCAGGGCTCCATCACGCAGTCCTGCGAACAGGCGGGTTCCACAGCGTTCTCGGCGAAGGATCACGAGATTTCCATCTTTCCATTCTCCTTCCGTCAAACGAATTGCGTTGGATCCAATTCCGATGCATGCCAGTTTCATTCTTTGCCTCCCCGGCCTTATTCAACTCCGGAAGAAGTATCTTCCGGAATCTCTTCCGTTCCTTCTGCCTGATAGACCACGATATCCGTATCTCCAAGGATTTCATCCATGTTTGCCACTTCATAAATGGTTTCTCCGTACCAGCAGTAATCGTACATTCTCCGTGCCGTACGTTCAATGAAATCAGGAGAATTAACTTCCTGGACCTGTGCCTTCAGCCGGATATTCTCCATCTGTGCTTCATAATATGTTTCCGAAGCACTGATCAGCTCGTTTCTAAGTTCCTCCGATGCCTGTGCATATACCGGCAGACGAAGCAGAAAAAACACACCAAGAATGCTCAACAAAAGAGCTGTAATTTGAAACGGCCCTATCTTCCTCCGTTTCTTCTGTTCACTTTTTCTCACTGCCCAAACCCCTCAAATTTTTTTGACTGTACATTCCCCCCGAAATGTACAGAAACCCTTATTTTCCTTTTCGACCCTTTCTCTCGGAATTCCTTCTCTAAAACAAAATAATTACAGATAGGAAGCCAGACTCTCAATGACCCTGCCATCTTCAGCCTTTACAGGATGGGCCGATACCAGGGAATTGAGCACTGCTTCTTCTGTGGCATCTGCTACTGCGCGGAAAGCACTTTCCAGTGATTCCTCACTTACAACTTTCCAGTCCAACACAGCTGGCAATGCCAGAATCGGGATTCGTCTAGCGGTGGTAAATCCAATCATAACATCTCCGCTACCATGCCCAATATAAGATCCGCAACGCGCAAGACCAACAGCACACCTTTTTAGTATGCGCCTAAGCTGTCGATCCGTAACTGGCAGGTCTGTAGCCACTATCATCATTATACTGCCCTGATCACATTCCCGTTCACCGGCATGATGCAATTTGTTTTCTATTTCCCTGCCTATCGCTCTGCCCTGGATACACAGCTGATTCAGCACTCCATGGTTGCTCTGAACCAATACCCCAATGGTATATTTTTCCTTTCCAACGGATATGATTCTGGATGCAGAACCAATTCCTCCCTTAAGGCCATGACAGATAGTTCCTGTACCAGCTCCCACATCCCCTTCCTGAAACTCGGAACCGGCGCAGGCAATAGCTTCCCTCACTTGCTCTTCACCAACAACCCGATCCAAAATCCGGTTCAGCCTTGCGTCATTGCATTCCCCAACCACTGGATTGACAGAACGAAGCCGTATATGATCATTTTCGCATAGTTCGGAAACGACACTGACCAGCGCATCGCTGACTTTTCCAACACAAAGTGTATTTGTAAGGGCAATCGGTGTCTCGAGAGTTCCAAGCTCATCTATCTGAACAAGTCCAACAGTCTTGCCGAATCCATTCATTACAAAACATGCAGCTGTCAGTTTTTCTGCAAAAATATTGCCCTCACAAGGTAAAATGACGGTCACTCCGGTATGATGAATCTCGTCCCGAATGGTACTGTGCCCTACCCTTACACCCGGTACATCGGTTATCAAATTGCGATGTCCCGGCTCGAATCCAGTCCAGCGAAAACCATAATCTCTGATTCTCTTTACCATTGCATACCTCCATAGTGCACTGTTTCATGAATCATCTTCACGGCTTCTTCCATTTTTTCTTTTTCTGTTTCAGACAACAGCAGGACACTTTCCGCATCTTGACAATTCAAGATATTCCAGGATTCGTCTGTATTCTGGGCAACATAAACCGGAAAGCCTTCTATCCTCTCGAATGTGATTTTCCTGGTTTCTGGGATATAGGAGAGGGAAATACAGACAGCCAGGGACGCCGTATTCTGCTGCGTTCTGGCGTCAGAAACCAGTGATCCCAGGGAATAGCAGACAAGGGTATGATAGGGAAGTCCATCTGACCGGGTAACCCTAATGTCCTCCACCTCTGAAACTACTCCAGAATGGCATCCTATTATGATATCTGCCCCTGCTTTCGCCATTTTGTATGCAGCTTCCCGCATTTCCGTTGTCACGTCCGCGTTGTTTTTTACTCCCCAATGAGGCTGCAGTACAATCAGGTCCGCACCGGCAATTTTGGCCTCCAGAATATCTCTCTGTACAGCATCCATGTCCATCGTATGCGCAATCTGCAGCTCATCATCATTCGTTTCTCTTTTTCCTTCTTCCGAAATGCCGTAAGTATATGCCAGCAGCGCAACCTTCATTCCGCCCACCGAAATCATAGTGTATCTGGAGCCGGAGGTTTCTTCAGCGCCAACCGGTTCTATTGCCCGCCTCATCAATTCATTGCGGGTCATTGTCAATCCTTCATATCCTTTGTCCAGCATTCGTTCGGTAGCAAGCGAGACAAACCCTACTCCCAACTGCTGCAAAGCATCCAGTACTTCAACGGGACCATTATGAGTATTCATGGCTTCTGCTTCCGTTGTCGTCATCATCTCCAGCGTAGCAATTCCAACATCTGCTTTTTCAAAAAGCGGGTCAAATCCGACAAAAAGCCTGGAAAAGTCATAACTGCCATCCGGCTGCAGGAATCTTTCCCGTATCAGTCGGGGCATGGATACGCAACCGTACGCAACAATAGACAGCTGTATGGGATTTATCTCCGTTTGTACTGGAATCTCAATGGTTTCAGCACTCGTATCCGTGGCGGATTTCTCCTCAATTTCTTCATGAGGCAATTCCCCATTTGTTGCTTCCTGGATCCGGCTCAGTACAGCGCCTCCTGCATCATACCCCCTATTACCAATCAGCAGAAGAAAAAAGGCAGCAATCAAGAGAAGGACCAGGCCTGTAAAACAAATCATCAAAACACTTCCCCAGGAAATAGAACGCTTCTCCCGTTTCACCTGATCCCTCCCCAACTCTAAAATTGTGTCTTACCAAAATATCACAAAAGACGCCTCTTTTCAAGCGCCTTTTCTTAACAATAAAAAGCATTCGGAAATCCGAATGCTCTTCTTTTAACTTAGGCCTGTGCCGGTGCTCCTACCGGGCAGGTTGCTTCGCAAGAACCGCAATCAATGCAGGTATCTGCATCAATTACATACTTGCCGTCTCCCTCGCTGATAGCGCCGACGGGGCAAGCTGCTGCGCATGCACCACAAGCGATGCAATCATCAGAAATCTGGTATGCCATGTTTGTCACCTCCTATAGTGATCATCTACCTTCTTGATTATAACACACCCGCATTATTCAATCAAGTCTTTCTTGAGTGGAAACTACTCGTTTCCCTGAAAATCCTCCGGAGGTTCGTTAGATGTATCTAATTCATTTTTTATGGCATCTGCACTTTTTGGTTTCTTTCTGCGTTTCCTGCGGCGCTTCTTTGCAGGTTTCTGCTGTTTTTCCTGATCTGCAATCTCTTCCCGTTCTTCTTCCAAATCATCAATATCGGAAATGTCAGGTATTTCGATTTCTTCAAACGAAACCGTCTCTTCCAATTCACACGGTTCTGATATTTGCGGTTCCAATATCTTTTTTTCTTTTTTAGTTTCCCGATTGTCCCGGTTCTCGATGCCTGTTTTATCCTGGTCAGGACGCACACAGTCCTCCATCGAATAAACCCGGTTCTCAAAAGAATCCCCAACCGCAATGCGCACAGTCACGGATTCCGAAAGCACATTGATATCAGTAATAACGCCAATACCGTCCGGAGTTTCCACCTCTTTGCCAATTTTCGGCATTCTTTTCCGTGTCTGTTCATAATTATCCTGTTCATACTTGAGACAACACATCAGTCTGTCACAAAGTCCGGATATTTTCGTCGGATTAAGAGAAAGATTCTGTTCTTTCGCCATTTTGATGGACACCGGATTAAAGTTTCCCAAAAAAGCCCTGCAACAGATTGGCCTTCCGCACGGACCAATGCCTCCCAGCATCTTTGCTTCATCCCGTACCCCGATCTGCCTCAGTTCAATCCTCGTCCTGAAAATACTGGCAAGTGTCTTCACCAGGCCTCTGAAATCCACCCGCCCATCTGCCGTAAAGTAGAACGTGATTTTCGAGTAATCAAACGCATACTCTACATCAACAATTTTCATATCCAGATGGTGAGAAACCACTTCCCGCTGAGCGATCTCCAGCGCTTCTTTTTCATTCTGCTCATTTTGTGCCTGCCTCTCAATGTCCTCCTGAGTGGCAATGCGTAGAATCGGCTTGAGCGGAAGTACCAGACGTTCATCTTCTATTTCCAGAACACCGGAAACACATTCTCCCAGTTCCACTCCTCTTACAGTCTCCGTAATGACCTTCATTCCTGTATGCACATCAAACTGCAGAGGATCAAAATCATAATATTTGCTGGCGCGTTTAAAACGCACCTTGACTACCATGGCCATTTTTCATACTCCTCCGGAAGTACTAAAAAGATTGATTCAAGCAATGTCTGATAAGTCACATGACTGGCAAGACGTACCCGTGCTTCTCGGATAACTTCCATCAGATGCAATGAGCCTTCCATAGGAACGCGTTGTGCATATGCCGCACGCTGCGGAGCATTCCTCAAGGCCTCTGCTGGCAGCTGTCCCGCCTGTACTGCGAGTATATCCCGAACCGCAACGGAAAGCATATCCAGTGTAGCTTCCCGGTCATCCTTCTCATCTTTATACTGATTAAGAAGCCTGGGAATACCTTCCCTGCTGTGAAGCCCGAAGACCGCCTCTGTAAAAGTCTGCATGCGTTTGAGATACTCTGCATCAATAGACAGTGCCTGTCCCACACAGCCCGAAGCCATGCGCGCACGTATTTTTGCATCTTCCTCAGAAAGCCCATGCGCCAACAGACGTCTCACGCATTCTTCGTCATCCAGCGGATGAAAGGATACGATACGACACCGTGAAATAATTGTCGGCAGCAGCGCAGTAATGGAATCTGCAATTAGGAAAAAAACAGTCCCCTCGGGAGGTTCCTCCAGCGTCTTCAGCAGACAGTTCTGTGCAGCCGCATTCATTCTGCCTGCTTCAGGAATCAGAAAAAATCGGTTGCCACCCTCAAAAGAACGCACCGCCGACTGTTTCAGAAACTCGCGCATCTGGCCGACCGTGATTTCCTTCTTCCCTTTTTCCGGCATAAGCGTATGCACATCCGGATGGGTATCCGCCATCACTCTTCTGCACGGGCCGCATTCTCCACATGGTTTGCTGTTTCCTCTGCACAGGGAAGCCATGATGCATAACCGTACAACAGACTTTCTTCCAGTGCCCGCCGGACCTACAAACAGGTAGGCGTGAACCATCTGCTCCCCGGTCAAAAAAGTTTTCTGAAGCTGAGAAAGATAACCGGTCTGCCCCGCATAGTTTTCAAACTGATCCATCTCAAACCTTCAGAAACTGATTGACTTCCAGCACAAATATGGTAGCGCCGCCCACGGTAACATTAACAGGATAAGAGGTAAATACGCCATTGCTTCCCGCACCACCCAGCGGAGAAGCTACAGCAGTAGTCACCTGCTCACGGCTGCTGCAGATTTTGCGGATAATGGAAAGCGCTTCATCCAGCTGCTCATCCTGTACGCCGCTGATAAGTGTCGTGTTGCCTGCACGCAAAAAACCGCCGGTAGTTGCAAGTTTGGTCACGCCAAATCCATGTTCCATCAGTTCTGAAACCAGGACACCGGTATCATCGTCCTGGACTATAGCAACGATCATCTTCATTTGGAGACTGCTCCTTCTACATGATTATATTTATACAGTCTTAATGCAGCAGATTCTTTCATTGCAATCTGCACACACTGCTTGACGTTTTGTTATTATACTCCATCTAATCGCCAGCTGACAAATCCATGTCTTCCTGGCATAACGGAATTCCCCCGATCTTCATCTGATGTGCTTCTTTAAAGGAAATAAGATCATTCACTTCCTGGCGAGTAAGCAAGGATTCTCTTCCAAGTATGCGAAGATTGAGTAAGATAGTAGCGTAATGCTCCACGCTTTCTAGGCGAAACCAGGCCTCTGTAAGAGATGTTCCCCAAGTAACCACTCCATGATTGGCAAGCAGCACTGCATGATAATCCCTGCAGTAAGGCGCAATGGAATCCGGTACATCTTCCGTTCCAGGCATGGCATATGGGGCACATGGTACAATTCCCAGACTAAGGAAGGCTTCCGGATAGACTGCCCGATCCAGTGGAAGACCGGCACAGGCAAAGGAGGTACTGACCGGCGGATGAGCGTGGCATACCGCATTCACGGAAGGATTTTCCCGGTATACGCGCAGGTGCATACGGATTTCTGTGGAGGGATTCAGATCTCCTTTTGCCAGTATTGCGCCATCGGAAATCCGCATTCTCAGCATCATGACCTCGTCCATCTCTGCTTTGGAAACACCAGTAGGTGTAGCGATAATCTCATCCTCTGCAATGCGAACGGAAATATTACCGTCATTGGCCGCCACATATCCAGCTGCATGCATCTGTTTCCCAATCTTCACAATGCTGCGTCTGGCTTCGGATTCCGTCATCCATGCCATGCTGCTCACTTCCTTTCAATATCTGTCCTCTTTACATTATACCATTTCTGTCTTTTCCCGTGAAGGCCTAAAAAAATATGTATCTCTTGACGTCACTCTTAGTTCTTGTATAATTAGCAAGATAAAAACTTGCATGAAACTATGCGAAAGGGGAAATACTTAATGAAAAAGCTGTCTTTCATTCTGATTCTCCTGCTTTCATTGTCTGCAAAAGCTTTTGCGCTGAACGGCAGAGTTATTACGGCCAAAGACGGGCGTGCCTCCCTGATGCTTCCAGACAGTTATCTCGTTTTCCATTATAATATTGAAGATGATGATCCCTTGCTGGAACAGCAGGAAATGTCCGCTGAGGATGTCAGATCCTATCTAGACCAAAACGAGGATGATTTCGAAGCATTCAGTCCTGATACGGAGATCGAAGTGGAACTGTCTACCTCCACACCTTTCGAATTCAAGCTGGATTCCCTCAGCCCTACCGCAGCTCTAAACCTTGCCGAACTTTACTATGACCGCTATTGGGAAGAAAGCACCGATAATTTTGCTATTCAGTCTGTTGATATTTCTGGCTTTTCTTCTCCATATATTCCGTTTGCTGTTCGTTCAGAGCTGAAGGTGAACATACGCGGTACTGACACATTCATCGTTCTTTATCAGTTTAGCGATGACAAGGCACATTACACGCTGCGCTTCGACTGCCCTGTTGACAGTCTTGCCGCGCAGAATACCGCTCTCTTTGACTGCATCGCAAGAACATTCAAGATTACCGACTCCAAGACTAATCCTCTTTTCTCTTCTTTATCCAGATCGGTTTCCGGCAGCACAGTTGCCAAGATTCCTGGCGAAATTTTCCTGGCCTTTGAGCCTGAAATGAACTTCACAATTCCATCCCTCTGGTTTGATGCCACGCAGGAAGACAGTGGGGAAAGCTGTACTCTCTATCCCTGTGACAACGTCGACTCCAGCATCGGATACTGGTGGGTCGACATGTTTTCACGCTTTGAAGACCGGTTTGATGAAAATGCCTCCGAAGAAGATAAGCAAGCCTATATCCTTGCAAATCAGAAGGATCTGCTGCAGGAAATCATATCCGATGTGATGAATAACAGTATCAACGAGAAACCATCTTTTAAAGAATCTGAGATCAATGGTCTCACCTTTCTGACCGGCGAAAAAAGTTTTGTCTATATGGATACTCCTCTTTACTATGTTGTTTCCGCTTTTGTACAGGAAGATGGAAAGAACGGTCACTTTTTCTATCTATTCACGCTTGATGATGATACAGCGGACATCTACACTGAAGACTATGTATCTCTCCTTGCTTCGGTATTTGAATGAGGAAAGCTATGATAAAACAAAGGACATCTTCGTTGCTGAAGCTTATCGCCTCCATGCTGATTTACGGAACAATCGGACTGTTCCGCAGAAGTACACCTGTAGGCTCAGAGCTTCTGGCTTCCTGCCGGGGAATTATCGGTGCTCTTTTTCTCCTCTCTCTTCTCCTTCTCCGGCATCGTCGTCTTTCGCTGTCCTCCCTGAAATCTCAGATGTTTCCGCTGGTTCTCTCCGGGGCGATGATCGGCATCAACTGGCTGCTCCTCTTTGAAGCCTATAATTATACCAGTGTCGCCATCGCAACCCTCTGTTATTACATGCAGCCAGTAATTGTTCTTCTGCTTTCCGTTCCCCTCTTTCATGAACGCATGACCCTGAAACGCGTGCTTTGCATGTTTCTTGCTGCTCTTGGAATGTTTTTTGTCTCCGGGGTAATTGATTCCGGGCTTCCCAGCAGAGGGGAAATTGTCGGCATACTGCTTGGTCTCGGTGCTGCTCTTCTTTATGCAGGTGTGATTATGGTCAACAAAACCATTCACGGCGTACCCACGGAAGAGCGCACGCTGATCCAGCTTTTCACTGCCGGTCTTGTGCTGCTACCCCATCTGCTGGCTACGGGAGGTTTTTCTCTGGATCCCTCTCCCATGACTATTCTCCTGCTTCTGCTGATGGGCATTGTCCATACCGGCATTGCCTATGCCCTTTATTTTGATTCCATGGATGGTCTCCCCGCCTCCGTAATTGCTCTGTTCAGTTACATTGATCCCGTCACTGCCATACTGCTCTCTGCCCTGCTGCTCGGAGAATCCCTTACACCCTTGTCTGTTTTCGGTACAATCCTCATTCTTGGCTCCACTCTGATCTACGAACTGTTAGATATTAAGGACTCTGGTCGCTGAACGCAGTTCCTCCTTCATTTCCTTTTCCTCCCGGAATCGACCTTTATCCATCCGATTCTGCCCTTTTCCATGTTTCCGAATACAGACATTTCTGAAGGGATTTTTCTATCCAACACCATAGAAAAAGCGCCATCTTGATGGCGCTTTCTTCTTTTATTCTTCGTCGTCTCCGGGATACAACAAACTTGCTTCCGTAGTCGGATTGAAAAGATGAATCACTTTGCTCTTGAAAGTAAAAGTTACTTTCTGCCCAAAGGAGAGAGAGGCTCGTTCCGCTCTTGAAAGGTCCATGGTAGGCGTGATCAGAATAATACTATCGTTCTCCTTGGACGAAAGATGCAGGTGCAGTGAAGAACCCATCATTTCATTGACCTGAATAGTTCCTTCAATGGCATTGTCCGGATGATCGAAATGCAATGTGGCATGCTCCGGGCGAACGCCAAGGATGACATCCTGGCTACCTTCATTGTTTTTTGCAAGCATCGCACACTTTTCTTCATCCAGAGGAATGTCGATGCCCAGAACTTTCACCGTATATCCGCTGGCATTCTTAACCAGTTTTGCCTTCAGCAGATTCATCTGAGGCGAGCCTATGAAAGTAGCAACAAACAAGTTTTTAGGGGTATCAAAAACCTGCTGAGGCGTGCCCACCTGTTGAATGTGGCCATCTTTCATAATGACTATTCTGTCTCCCAGGGTCATCGCTTCTGTCTGATCATGGGTAACATACACAAACGTTGTATTGATGCGCTTACGCAGAAGAATGATCTCTGCACGCATCTGGTTTCTCAGTTTAGCATCCAGGTTTGACAGCGGTTCATCCATCAGAAAAACCTGTGGGTCCCGAACGATGGCACGTCCGATTGCAACGCGCTGCCGCTGTCCGCCGGAAAGCTGTTTCGGCTTTCTTGCCAGGTATTCCGTAATGCCAAGGATATCCGCTGCCTGGCACACTCTTCGATGAATCTCTTCATTATCCATCTTTCTCAGCCGCAGGGAAAACGCAAGATTCTCATATACGGTGATGTGGGGGTAAAGCGCATAGTTCTGGAAAACCATGGCGATATCCCGGTCCTTGGGTTCCACATCATTGACAACCCTATCCCCGATCTTCAGAATACCGTCCGAAATATCTTCAAGACCGGCAATCATCCGCAGAGTCGTAGACTTTCCGCATCCGGACGGGCCGACAAATACGACAAATTCTTTGTCCTTGATCTTCAGGTTAAAATCATGGACCGCAACCACGTGATTGTCGTATTCCTTTTTCACGTGTTCAAGAGTTACACTTGCCATGATGATTGAATCCTCCTCATTTTACATTGCGGTTTCTGTCAGCCCTTGACAGCGCCGCCCGTAACACCTTCAACGTAGTACTTTTGCAGGAACATAAACAGCACGGTAATCGGAATTGCTACCAGTACGCCGCCTGCGCAGAACCTCGTGAAGTATCCCTGATAATCTGCCGTGTTGACCCAGCGGTACAGACCGACAGCCACGTTATAGCTTTCACTCTTTCCAAAGGCCACATAGGAAGCGAAAACATAATCCCCCCATGGGGCCATGAAAGCCATCAAAACCGTATAGATGACGATTGGCTTGGACAGCGGCATGATAATCTTATAAAACACCTGCAGTCTTGTGGCTCCATCAATACGGGCAGATTCATCCAGAGATTTTGGAATGGTATCAAAGAAGCCCTTGGAAATGTAGTAGCCCATACCGGAAGATGCAGTATAAATCAGAATCAGGCCTGGAATCGCGCCTTCCTGTGTAAGCCCCAGTTGTTTCAGCAGGAAGTATAGGGCGATCATGGTCAAGAAGCCCGGAAACATTCCCAGTACCAGCACCACATTCATAAAGAGTTTTCTTCCCTTAAACCGAAGCCTTGAAAGGGCATAAGAGACACACAGTACCATAAAAGTGGAGATCACGGCATTAAAGAGCGCTATAATCAAGGTATTTCCATACCATTTGAAGAACAGACCATCCTCAAAAAGGTACCGATAGTTATCCAGAGAAAAGTGTTTCGGAATGACATAGTTGACCATGCCCCCGTTTTCCGTAAGATAGGAGCGGAATGACTGGAGAACCAGAAATACAAAAGGTGCCAGCCATACAACACTCATGATGATCAGAATAACGTAGATGGTCCTGTTGACACGGTTTTCATGGGCCTTTTTTGACCGGAAGTGTTCTTCTGTCTTAACTTCCCGAATGACCCCTGCTGTTTCATCAACAACGATGTCGACTTCCGGTATTTCATTTTCTTTAGCCATTACTGGAAATCCTCCTCATTTTTGACCGACGGGATCATATTGTAGACCACCAGATTGATCACGGCAGTGACCACGAAAACCAAAATACCCATAACTGCCGCAATCTTATAGTTGGAATCCGTAACCGTCATTTTATAGAGCCAGGTAATCAGAAGGTCCGTGTAGCCGGCGTTGCCTGCCAGCTCCATGGAAAGCGGTTTGCCCTGGGACAACAGATAAATAACATTAAAGTTATTGATATTGCTCGTAAAGCTGGTCAGAAGATAAGGCCCTGTTACAAATAGCATATAAGGGAGAGTAATTTTCCGATACATCTGGAAGGCGTTGGCACCATCCATTCTGGCACTCTCGTACAGGTCTGCCGGAATATTCATCAAGATACCCGTGGCAATCAGCATCAGATAGGGGATACCGATCCAGAGATTGATGACGATGATAGTCACCCTTGCCCAGTGCGCATTGGTCCAAAACGGAAGCGGTTCTGCAATCCACCCCCAACGCATCAGCATACTGTTGATAAGACCATCCGCCGCAAACATTTTAGATACATACAACAGGGAAACAAACTGCGGAATCGCAATGGTCATCACCAGGATGGTACGCCATAGCTTTTTCAGTTTAATGCCCTTCTTATTGATCATAATAGCCACAAGCATTCCCAAAAAGTAATTCAGGAATGTTGCGAAGAAAGCCCATACCAGCGTCCAGAACAGCACCTGACGGAACGTATCTCCGTAGCTGGCGCCTGCAGAAGAAAGCATGGTACGGAAGTTCTCCCAGCCTACCCAGGTAAACAGTTTGCTGGGCGGCTGATGCTGATAGTCAAAATTGGTGAACGCCACCAGAATCATAAAAATGATCGGCAATACTGTAAATGTAAATATTCCCAGCACCGGAAGAGCAAGCAGCGTTTTATGGAACTGTGCATCTGCCAGATCGTGGATATCGTCCTTTGCATATTTAAGCTTTTTCCCCGAACGCAGAATTTCTTCCGAAATCCGGTTCTGTCGGATATTGAGGAACCATGTGTAAAGAAAAGCAGCAATAAAAAACAGCGTCAAAATGCCATAGAGCAGGATGAAAAACGAATTATCTCCATATACGGTAATTCGTTTGACCTTTGTCGTCTCCACGGTGCCTAACGTGTTCATTTTAGAGATATAAGCCCAGCCGAAATTCACCATATAAAGATTGAAAATCGTCTGGAACAGAAAGAAAAGCACACCGCGGAAGATCTGGCCACGGAGCAAGGAACCAAATCCCATGATAAGGTAGCTGACTTTTGTTTTCCAGTCACCATGTACAAAAGTACTGCCTATTTCCCCGAACACTTTTCCAATACCCAGAAAGAAGCCGACAATTTGTTTCTTCAGTTTCCCTATTCCACGTACAAACGCACTCGGAATCCCTGAAAAAAAGGCACCCAGGTCATGGAGTATCTGCTGGGGTTTACTCAGCTTCAAATAATCTAGATCAGTCATGCTTCACCATCCTCCTAAGAACAGAAAAGGAAAAAGGCTAAGAGCATTACACTCCCAGCCTCTGTTCATGCTTATTTTGCGACGTAGGAGGATGCGGTATCCTGGAATTTCTGAAGCACATCCAGCAGCGTTGCATCATCAGCGTTATCATACAGGTCAGCAAGAACATCGTCACCCAGCGCCTGTCCGAGAGCCCAGTACTCATTCGGATACTGTCCCTGCGGCACGCAGAAACCGAGCTGTTCCGCAAGTGCTCTCTGTGCGATATCATTCTGAACAGCCTCCGAAGCCTTGGCCTTCAGATTAGAGGGACCCCAGCCAACTGCTTCAAAGCGGGCGGTCTGTACTTCTTCGCTGGTCAGGAAAGCGGCCAGAGCATCACATGCAGCCAGTTTTGCCTCGTCTTCCTGAGGCTTGACACCCAGCAGCTTGTATCCTCCGAATCCAGACATCTGGAATCCTCCAACCGTGGGCAGCTTGGTCGCTGCATAGTTGTCACCCAGCAGAGACTTCACAGAGGCAACATCCCAGGTTCCGCTGACAAGAGCAGCCATATTGCTGGTATTGGCAGCAGAGGAACCATTGACGAAAGCCGGAGACTTGGCCGTCTCAATCATGGCTTTGAGAGCCTTAACGCCTTCTTCGCTGGCATAAGTGCAGTTAATGCCAGTCAGATTGCCTTCATCGTCCGAATCATAAGTCAGGGTGCAGCCAGCACCAAAGAAGAACGCAGTCTGATACCAGGCAGAATTGATTTCCATATAGAAGCTCTTGCCTGCAGCAGCACATTGTTCAAGAATTCCCTCCAGCGTGGAAGGATCCGTCACTACGCTTTTATCATAATAAAGGAAATAGCCATTATCGGCAGTCATGGGATATGCATACATCGTATCCCCCATGGTCACTGCTGCAACGGAACCCGCATCATTTTCTGCAATCACGGCATCCATGTTTTCAGGTGCCACGGACTCCACAGCACCAACCGCCACCAGTCGGGCAAGCTGGTCCTGAGCAAAAGTAAACACATCAGCACCTTTCTCAACGTCAGTAATCAGATTGGTAGCAGCTTCGCCCTCTCCAACCGGCTCGATGATCACGGTCATATCAGCATATTCCGGATGCTGGGTTTTGAAGATTTCAATCTGTCCTTTGGTAAAGTCTACGGTGGAGTCTGCAACCCACAGCTTGATTTCGCCGCTGAATCCCTCAGCTGTTGCGAAGCATGCAGTCATGATCATCATGGCTGCAAGAACCAGAACCAACAGTTTTTTCATAAAAGATACCTCCATTAATTAATTTATATCCCCTATTGCACAATGTAACACCGCATCGTGGATATATGATTATTGTATCACTTATTGCATTCCCTGTCAAAAACTTTGTGAAAATATATAAAAGTCATCTGTTATAAGTTGTTTCTTCTTTTGTTTCCTGCAGTATGACAACCCCATATGGCGGAAGGATCACCATGTTTTCTTCCATCCGGATTTCTTCCGTGCTGTTCATCAGCAGCGAATCCACCGCCTCCAATCCTTCCCTTAATTCGTATCTCATTTCTTCTTTCCGGTTCAGATTTATTACCAGGAAGACTCCATTTTCCGCGACTTTTCTCATAACCAGTTCCGTTCCTTCTGCATAGATCACTTCATTCTGGCCTTCAGAAATGACAGGAAAACGGTGTTTCAGTTCATTCAGTCTTCTGCAGTACTGCAGAAGAGAGTCGGCATCCTCCTTCTGTTCTGCCACGGACGGATAAGCATACTCCTCGTCAGTCACTCCCGGCGGCTGCTGTGTCCGGTTTTCTTCATTCCAATACATGGCAAGCCGTTTATTAGGATCTTCTCCCGAGCCCACCATTCCGATCTCTTCCCCATAATAGGTAAAAGTATTGCCGCCCAGAAACGACAGAAGCGTTTCCGCCATCTTCGCCACATCCGGTTTCTTTCGGGCCTGGAGAATTCCGATACTCCTCCCCGTATCATGATTGCATAGAAAAGGTGCCGGTACCCCTTCTATCGTTTTCAATGATTTCAACACACCTGCATAGGTTTCAGCAGGTTTTTTGCTTCTGAGCGTTTTCGCAATATATCCCTCAGCCTCCGCAGCCGGAAACAGAAAGAAACCGTCAAGACCACTTTCGTAATATCTTGCAATCTCTGTGAGGCCTGTCCAGGCCTCACCTACCAAAAAGCTTCCAGGCTTCAAAGCCTCCGAGGTTTCTTTGATCCATGACAGCAGTGCAATGTTTGCTGATATATTTCCTGTTACATAGCTAGTCACTGCATCCAGTCGAAAGCCGTCCACATCCATATCGCAGAGCCAGAACTTCATTATTTTCTTCAGTTCTGTCAGGACGGTTTCATTCTGCAGGTTGAGGTCCGGCATTCCACCTCCCGAAAACTGTTCTTCGTAATACCAGTCAGTACCGGTAAGCTGAACCTTTGCCTGTCCGCCCTCCCTGGTAAAATGGTAGTATTCTACCCGCGGATTTCCGGTATCTCCAGCCCTCAGCGCCGCACAGGCTTCCCTGAACCAAGGATGCGCAATGCCGGTATGGTTGATTGGAAGATCGATAATAATCCGCATGCCATTCTCATGGCATGCATCCACCAATGCACGCATATCTGCAATCGTCCCATATTCAGGGTCAACATTCTCATAATCAAGCACATCATACTTGTGATAACTTCCCGATGGCATGACCGGCATCAGCCAAATCCCGTCATATCCCATCCAGCGTATGTAATCCAGTTTTTCCTGCACACCAGGAATATCCCCGATCCCATCCCCGTTGCTGTCTGCATAGGATCTGACAAATATCTCGTACCAGTTATGCCCTTCCTGTGCCAAAGCCGACGCAAAGAGAAGCAGACTGAGACACAGCAGCCCCACTCTCATTTTCATGCAGTTTGTGCTCCTTTCGCTTTTTAATATAGCCATAGTATAACGCAGACTAATCCATTCATCCAGCCGAATTCTGCTTGCATCCTGTGTTTGTTCGCGTTACAATGCAGACAGTCTTTTAAGAAAGGGCTTCAAAATGATCAAGACTTTTTCTACACCGTTTTTTTCGGGATGCATTTCCTGCCTCATTGATAAAAGCATCCAGAGAGCACCGTCCCAGATAGATGATGCGCTTCGTGAACAGTATGAAAACCGTGTTCGAAGCGTTGTCCAGGAGCTTGCCGCCACCCAGAGTGGTCCTGAAATAGCGTGGCAGTTGCAAGGCATAAGGGAGAGGCTCTTTGGCCCTGAACGATCCTACGCAGAAGAGAAAAGGCACTTTAATGCCTGGATGCTTGATCTGCTCCCCTCTTTCCGGGATTCAGTACGGAAAGCTCCCGATCCTCTGGTTCGTGCCATTCAGCTGTCTGCTACCGCCAACTATATTGACTTCGGTGCTGTCGACAATGTCAATGACGATACCCTTCAAATGCTGTTTAATCGTGCTGACACTTTTGCACCGGACGCTTCCGTCCTCGCTTCCCTTCGGAAAGAACTCTCAAAATCCCGCCGTCTTCTCTATATTACAGATAACTGCGGTGAAGTGGTTCTCGATCGTCTGCTTTGCGAAATACTAATGGAAAACTATCCGAAGTTATCCATTTCCTTCCTGGTTCGCGGACAGGAGACCGTTAACGATGCCACCCTGGAAGACGCCATGCAGACAGGGCTGAATACCATCGGGCCTGTTCTCTCCAACGGCTGCGGTATTGCCGGCACTCCCCTTGCCAGAATTTCGGAGGATGCAATTGCAGCCCTCGAAAATGCAGACCTTATCATTTCCAAGGGACAGGGGAATTATGAAACCCTGCAAACAGCAATGCTTCCCATTTATTTCATTCTGCTGTGCAAATGTGCTCTCTTCACCAATCGTTTCCACGTTCCCCCCTTCACTCCGGTGCTGGAACGGGCCGAGTTTTATCCTAAATCTTCTCTGGAGGTTTTATGACCCTTTTTATCATGATCGGCTATGGTCTTCTGTCTGCTCTGCTCTATCATCTTTTTCCTGACAGATTTCGTCCATTCATTTTGCTGTTGCTCAGCTATGGCTTCTACATTACCAAGTCCCTCACCGGACTTCCCTTTTTGATCATTACCACCATTGCCGTCTATCTCGTTTCCTGCAGGATTGACATGCTGTCTGACGCTTGCAGGGACGCTCTTTCGCGTCTGGAAAATCCTTCCAGGGAAGAAAAATCCGTTGTCAAAAAATGTTATCAGAATAAAGCTCGGAAATGGACTTTTTTCGGTCTCTTTTTCTGTTTTTCCCTTCTCTTCGTATTTAAATATCTGGATGAAATCCTGCTCCTCACCAATGCCTCTCCCCTGGGGCTGCTCCTCCCCCTCGGCATTTCCTTCTACACCTTCAGTGCCGCAGGATACCTTTTGGATGTTTTTCATGGGAAGATACGAGCAGAGAGGAACTTTTTGCGTTTTGCCGTTTTTGTTTCTTTCTTTCCCCAGCTGATTCAGGGCCCCATCGGTCGCTATGACTATCTCGGAAAGCAGCTGACCAATCCTCCACCGGTTCACCGGAAGACGGTAAGCCTCGCTTTATTTCTTATACTCTCCGGACTCTTCCGGAAACTTGTCATTGCAGACCGCCTTGTTCCCTTTGTTTCTTCTGTTTTTGATACAGAACCCTCCATGTACGGCGGCATTTTGCAGCTATGGGGCGTTCTTGCCTACGCTGTCCAGCAATACTGCGACTTTTCCGGAGGAATCCTCCTGGTAACCGGCATTGCAAAACTCTTTGGCATATCTCTTGCTGAAAACTTTCGACAGCCTTATTTTTCTGTTTCGCTTGCAGATTTCTGGAGACGTTGGCACATTTCCCTTGGCGCCTGGATGCGGGATTACGTCTTCTACCCCTTTGCTTTGAGTAAACCCGTTTCCCGCCTGTCAAAAGCTGTCTCCCAACGTTCCGGTTCCTTTTTAGGCCGTGCCATTCCGGCAGTTCTCGGCAATCTGCTGGTCTTCACACTGGTCGGACTGTGGCACGGAGCAACAACAGGTTATCTGGCCTGGGGTATTTATAATGGTCTTGTTCTTTCCATTTCTGCCTTGCTGGAGCCCTTTTACAAGCAGGCAAACAGTCGTTTTTCCGTTACAGGTACACCTTCTTTCCATCTATTCCGCATTTTACGAACCTTTATCATTGTAAATATCGGCTGGTTTCTGGATCGTTCCGCAACGCCAGGGCAGGCCTGGGAACGGTTCGCCGCTATTTTTACCAGATTTCAGGATTCAACTCCCGTAATTTCTCTGGGGCTGAGCCATGTAGATTTACTGTGCATCGCAGTCGCCCTTGTTTTGCTGCTTATCTCTTCCCTTCTTCACGAGCATCATATTGTGTGGGAGGAAACTGCCTCCGGTTTTGCTCTGCCCCTTCGCTGGCTTTTACTCATCGTCGGGTTCGTACTGGTCCTGACAGTCGGCGTCTGGGGATCCGGTTTCAGTGAGGCATCTTTTATATACTATCAGTTTTGAGGTTTACCATGTTCAGAAAATGCAAAAATGTCCTGTTGGGCCTCCTCTTCATCTGTCTGCTGGTTTCCTGTCTCCTCGGAGTTTCCCGTCTGACAGAACGTAAGAATGCGATTTCACGTTTTCAGCCCTTTTTTGACACAGCACAGGAAATGGATGTGCTTTTTCTGGGAGACAGTCACATGATCAACGATGTCTTCCCCATGGAGCTCTGGGACAAATACGGCATTGCTTCCTATAATATTGCCAGTGTTGGCAACACGCTTCCCCTCAGTTACTGGTCTCTCATGCTGGCACTTGATTATGCCTCTCCCAGGATAGTAGTCATGGATATCATGGATGTCGGAGCAAACATGCGTCTGACAGGAAGCAGCAGTGATGCACATAACGCTCTTGATGCCTATCCAATCAGCAGGACCAAGGTCGCTGCCATAGAAGACCTGATGAACACTCCTCCATATGCTGCAGATGATGATGGAAATGAATATCGAGACCTGCGCTTTGAATATTACTTCAAACTGGCAAAATACCATTCCCGCTGGAGTGAACTCACGGAAAACGACCTGCACCCTGTCTACAATGTGCAAAAAGGTGCTCTCATGGCCATGAATGTTGCTACTCCCAATGATTACGACATCATTGACGACTGGATGGCCAATTCCCCTGATGGTCTTGGATATGAATACCTGATAAGAATTATTGAAACCTGTCAGTCAAAGGGTATTGAAATTCTACTGACGCATTTGCCTTACCCTTCCACGGAAGAGCAGCAGATGGATGCCAACGCCGTATACGGTCTTGCCGAGGCCTATGGCGTGCCTTACATTGATTTTGTATATCTTGACCAGGTAGTGGACTATTCCGTTGACTGCTTTGATTCCTTCTCCCATCTTAATCCATCCGGGGCCCGCAAGGTCACAGACTATCTCGGACGCTATCTGACAGAACATTACAGCCTTCCTGACCGCAGACAGGATCCTGCCTATACTCACTGGAATGACGATTACGATGCATACCGCCAGTTCAAATACTCCTATCTTTCCGAAGAGACGGATCTGAAGACCGTTCTCATGATGCTGCATGACCCGCATCTGCAGCCTGTCATCGCCCTTCGTCAGGATTGTCCAATATACAGTAATGAAACCCTGATAACGCTTCTTCAGAACATCCTCCGGGAACACATTTATGAAGAAGATGCCTTTGCCAAATGGTCAGACGGAATCTTCCCGCTTTCTTCCCTGGAAGATGCCATTGCTTCCGGAGATGGTTATTTCCTTGTAGCAGAGGATCCCTCTTCTCCAAAGGAATTCTGCAGCTCCAACGGTACTGCAGCCTGCAGCACCTCTTTCGGTGAGCTCACCTGCAATTTTGATGAGGAAGACTTTTCGATCTCACTGACTCAGGATTCGGTCATTACAGATTACCGTCGCCCGGATGCAGATATTCTGTTGTTGGTGATGGATGACCGCTCAGATTCTCCGGTGGCTTTCCTTTCCTATTCGCTTTAAAAATCAATCATAGCTGCTATTTCCGTTAAAAAGAGACCTTGCATTTTCTGCAAAGTCTCTTTTATTTATAGTATTTTCGTTCAGCTTTACACTGGTTTTCAGAGGTCCCAGTCTGGAAAATCCCAAATGAAAGAAATTAGCATCAAAGAGAAATGTGTGCAAAACTCTGCGCTTCATTATAATCTTTCATAATATCATGCAGGAGCTCGGGATGATCAAAATCCTGGGAATAAATAATATTAATCTCACGTACCATGCTGAGGTTCTCAATAGGAAGGACAACAATCTTGTTCTTCCGCATTTCATCAAGACAGGCACTTTTGGGCAGAATCGATACTCCAAAGTTTCTGCGGATGAGGTCTTTGATAGTGGCAATATTGTCCACTTCGAGCACCACATTGAAATCATTCAGATGCAGATTCCTACTCTGCAAAGAACTGACGAACAGTCGGGTTGTACTGGAATCCGGAAGGCGTAGAATCAGCTTTTCTTTTTTTAATTCATTGATCTTCACCATTCTCTGGGAAGCCAGTGGATGGTCTGGCGAAACAGCTACAATCAAGCTGTCCGTGTCCAGCAGTAAATAGCGGAAACTCGGCTCATTAAGCTTTCCTTCAGCTACTGCAAAGTCGATTTCATACGTTTTGAGCATGCGATAGAGGTTTTCGATCGTGTCTGTTTTAAGGCGGATGTTAACTCCGTCGCGGGACGAGGCGTACTTTGCCAGAGCCTCAGCAATGGCATTACTCTCGGCTGTGTGGGTAATTCCCACAGTAAGGCTTGTCATCTGGTTTCTTTCTTTTGCAAGATCTCTTTTCATATTGTTGTAAAGAGAGATCATCCGCTTCACATATTTGATGACCACCATTCCTTCACTGGTTGGTCTCAGCTCGTTGTTCACCCGTTCAAAGATGTGGATACCCAGCTCCTGTTCAATCTGCTTGATATGCTGACTGACAGCAGGCTGAGTCAGTGACAGCTGCGCTGCAGCTCTCGTGAAATTGCCAGTCTCATAAACTTTGAGCAAGGTATATAGCTTTTGATCAATCATGATTCTCACCTCCTCTCGCTTTCAAAAGTGTCATATCATAATTGTAACAGAAAAATGAAAAAAAAGATATCGGAAAGATGATTCCGTTAAAAGTATAGCGAAATCCTTTCCGACTATCTTTTTTAAAATCTCTTCATTGTAGAATGCACCATGGGAGAAGACATCCGAATGCGATGCTTCAGGACGTGCAGAACTTTTGCACTGATACCTGTCGATTCCGCAAAACGATAATAAAGAATCATCGCAATAAATGAACAGAGGATATCAGCCACCGGCGTTGCCCATGCAAGACCATATGGGAAGAATAAATGGTTGAAAAGGAAAAGCAGCGGAATATCCACAATGCCTTTGCGTAACAATGCAAGAATCAGAGACTGAGTACCGCGCTTGGTCGCCTGAAAAACGGAAATAAGTACATATGCCAATGCAGAAAACGGACAGCCCAAGCACAAAATTCGCAGATACATCACACCATGATTCATAGAAGCCCCGCCATGATGGATAAACAGCCCAACCAGCTGTTTTCCGAAGACCAGGCTGGCAAGTGTACAGATGCCGGCAAGTGAAACGGCCAACATCTCTGAAATTCGGATTGATTCTGACATACGTTTCTTGTTTCCGGACGCATAGTTATAAGCTATAAGCGGCAGCACGCCCTGCGAGAGTCCTCGCACAATGCAGTGAGCCAGCATATTGACTTTCTTGGCAACTCCAAGGCCGGCCTGGTAACTCATGCCGTGACCCGCAGTCAACGCATCCATGACAGAAAAAGAGATGTTTTCAAAGAGCGTCATCACACAGGCAGGCATGCCGATCAGCAGAATCTCCCTAGGCAGCGGAGTTGAAAAAATGGAAATATCCCAACGAAAACGAAGTACTGACTTCTTATGGTTCTTCATCAGAACAGCAACAAAGTAAAGCAGCGCAAGCAGGTTGGACAGCGCAGTAGCAGTTGCAGCACCGGAGAGCTCCTGTCCTGCAGGATAGATCACAAACATGAAAAGCGGGTCAAGTAGGATGTTCAGCGCACCGCCTAAGGCCACGCCAATGGATGCATGGATTGCCCTGCCTTCGGACCGGATAAGATGGGCAAGCAGCGCATTCATGGAAGTCGCCATTCCTCCAATGACCACCGTAATCAACATATAGCTGCAGGCATATTCATGCACCTGAGCATCGATGCCTCCCAGCAGATTCACCATATTGTGAAGGAAAAAGCCAACGCCGAGCGAGTATGCAAGAGTCACAAATACGCATCCATAGAAACTGAAAGAAGAGCTTTTTTTCGCACTCTGCTGGTCCTTTCTGCCAAGCGCGCGGGCTATTGCTGAAGCACCTCCAACACCAAACAGGTTGGAAATGGCCGATAAAAACATAAAAGCTGGCGTACACACCGTGACGGCCGCCAGCATTGCATCGTTCCTAACAAGGCCAATATAGAAGGTATCTGCCATATTATAAAGAACAACAATCATCTGGCCGATCATCGTCGGCAGTGCAAGTTTCAGGATTGCCTGAAAAATTGGCGAATTTTCAAACAGTTCCTGTGTTCTTTTGTCTTTCATGACATTACCTCCTTGGCTTCAGACTGCCGTTTCTTACGATATGAGACATTATATTTTATTCATAATTTTTTAAAAGAAAGAAATCGTTTGGTCAGTCAAAGAAAACTTTATGGTTGATATTAAATTGTCAATTTCGAGTCTTTTCTCCCTCCCCTGCAGGTTTCTTTCTTTTCCTTTTTTGTTCTTGTGTCAAACAAATCCTTTTGGTGGCCAAATTTTTCTTTATAGTTATTCTCCTTTTACCCCAAATAAAAAAGCCGGGATGTTTGCATCCCAGCCTCTGTAAGTTCTTCATCTTTCTGGAAAATGGAAAAACGATGGCAGCGGACCGCCCAACAGCGGCATGCACCATTTGGTAAATTTCTCTGTCACCCCATTGCCTTCCTGGCTGATCATATCCCGCGGCATCTTTCTTTCAACCATCATGACCTTTTCAATGGGAACTTCATTCAGGTCTATCCTGTAATTGTCTCCCTGCAGACGATTAAAAGAAATCATGGCACCGCTGCGCCCTCCTGCTACCATCTGCACCGCTGCCATACCCGCTGCTTCCGCTTCCATCCTGTCTACGGGAGACTGATGTGCAAAGCTCGCACGCCCGCAGATACCGGGCTTTTCACTGCGTGCCTTGATTCCCAGCCTGCGGATAACCAGATTTGCCAGATGCGCGCTGACATCTCCATAATAGACCGCTCTGTCGGTCCTGAAAATAGGTTCTACAATGGGTTCTCCGCCTGCTTTATGCAATCCTTCGCTGGCTACCACCAGCGCACACCCCTTTTTTCTGTATACTTCCTGCACATCGGCAAGAAAAGCATCTTCATCAAAGTCCCTCTCCGGCAGATAGATAAGATCCGGTCCATACCCTCCTTCCATCGCCAGTGCAGAGGCAGCTGCCAGCCATCCCGCGTTTCGTCCCATCGCCTCTACTATACAGACATGAATCGGAAGTCCATGCAGGTCCTGCGCAATCTCGCTGACAGTTGCTGCCAGATAACGCGCCGCGCTTCCATACCCCGGTGCATGGTCCGTCTCTGCAATATCGTTATCGATCGTTTTCGGAATGCCTCCCACCAGGATGCCGTCCGCTGCGCAGGCTGCCGCCAGTTTTCCGCAGGTATCCATGGTCCCGTTTCCGCCGTTCATCAGCACATATCGTATATCATTTGCCAGAAGGACCTCCCGCATTCTTTCGTACTCCGGTGCATAAAGCGGCGTTCTGGAAGTCCCGATTGCGCTGCCTGGCGTCATGGCAAGCCGGGAAAGATTATCCTTCGGAAATGTCGTAAGGTCGATAAATTTTCCTGACAGAACTCCTCCTGTTCCTCCGTTTGCCCCCAAAACGCCGGTAATGGCCTCCTGCCTTGCCGCCGCCTTCAGTACGCCTACCAGGGAGGCATTCATTACTGCCGTTGGAGCTCCGCCATGTATGACAAGCAGTTTTCCTTTTTCCATGGAAGATTTCCTTTCTATGCTGACAAATCAGCTTTCTTTTTTGGAATCCGGTCTTGTAGAACCCCTCAGAACCAGATTGGTGGCAAAATGCTGTTCCCGGATGTTTCCTCCTTCGACCATGCTTTCAATCATCTCAATAATAGCCGCTGAAATCTTATGACGGTCAAAATCAATGGAAGAAAGGGCCGGCTGAACAACGGTGCACATGGACGAATTATCAAAGCCAACAATGCAGATTTCTTCCGGAATGCTTTTCCCCATACTATGTACCGCCGACATGACCACACATGCAAGATGATCATTACGGCATACAAAACCATCGATCTCCGGATGTTCTTCAATCAGGGCACATACCTTTCTGTGAAGAGCTTCGTAATCCCTGCACTGGGATACGAGCGTGTATGGGGGCATTTTCATGCCCATTGCTTCCATCTGATTGCAGAATCCCCGGTAACGCATATCCCTCCTGTCGGAAAAATGGTTATTCTGGCTGACACGGTCCACATAGCACAGACATCTGCATCCGCTTTCCACCAACATCCTGGTTGCATGCATGATCCCGGATTCATT
Organism: uncultured Clostridia bacterium; assembly: GCA_947167215.1. Taxonomy (GTDB): domain Bacteria; phylum Bacillota; class Clostridia; order Christensenellales; family Aristaeellaceae; genus Ventricola. The sequence continues at coordinate 11,420 of CAMVHE010000003.1, read as the reverse complement.
TCCCGTATATATTCTCGCAAATTCTCCCTTCAGGGTTCCATAATCCCGGTTCATCAGCAGAACCACTGGAATACCGGCATCGATCAATTGCTGAACGTAGCTTTCATCAATGCTTGCAGAAGAAATAACCACCGCATCAAAGGTGCGGGAAATGATTCTCTGGATAAACTCCTGGTTATTTCTTGCTGCCATCAGAGATACCATATATCCGCGGTCATAGGCGCACTGGTCAATTTCCCTTACCAGCCTGCCGAAATACTCATTTTCAATCTTTTCAGCAATGAACAGAATATGTCGGTTACTCTTTCCTTTCAGTGCACGTGCACTGCTGTTGGGGCGGTAGTTCAGTTCCTTGACCGCTTTCAGTACCCTCTCTCTTTTTTCCTGGGATACCGGGCGATTGTTGTTTATCACATAAGAGACAATCGTTTCCGAGACGCCAGCCCGCTCCGCCACATCTTTTCTTGATGGTGCTCTCATCTCTCTGTCCCCCTTTTCTGAACATCTTGACAAAACATTTCCGTGTCAGTATAATCACATGCTACACACGTGTCAAGTCCTATTATTTCCTAATTTTTGCAGCAAATCGAGGTGTTTTTCATGCAAAAACTCAATGTGGGGCTCATCGTCACACTGTCCGGCCGCTGGCCCCGACCTCTGCCTGAACAACGTCTTCAGGAATATCGTTCCTGGGCAAATGAAAACCTAACGGACATGAATGTAATTATTCCGGAGCATGTGCTGTCCACCCCCATGGAAGTTCAGGAAGCCATTCGTGAAATGAAGCGCCAGCTTGTCGATGTCGTCGTCATGGTATATGGCGCATTCACAGGGGATGACATTGCCGCCTCTATCGTTCAGCAGATGCAGGTTCCCCTCATTCTCTGGGCTCCCCATGAGCCTCCCTTCGAAAGGGAAGAACGTCTGTTGGCAAATGCTCTATGTTCCATGACAATGAATGCATCTGCACTTCACCGTCTGGGATATCCTTACCATGCTGTTTATGGCGGCATTGAGGATCCCCGGGGCACTGGAAAGGTCCTTGCCCTCCTTCGCGGATATCTGGTCAGAAAGAACATGGCTTCCCTTTCCATCGGTCTGTTCGGTTATCGGCCCACTAACTATTACGTGTCTACTTTCAACGAGGCAGATATCCGCCGTACCTTCGGCGCAAGCATCAATGAAACCGATTTGAAGACAGTTTTTGATGTGATGGCTTCCCTGAATCCCGAAGAAGTTGAAGCGGATATGGCTGACGTCAGTGCACGCTGGAATCCCTCAAAACTCCCGGAAGGCCATCTTGAAAATCACAGCCGCCTTTACCTTGCCCTAAAGCAGCAGATGAAGACAGACGGTTATGACTGCGCTATTCTGAAATGCTGGCCGGAAATGGGCAACCTGCATACCACTCCCTGCTCCGTGATCGGGCGGCTGACAGACGAAGGAATTCATGTCGGCTGTGAGGGAGATGTGGATGCGGAGATCACCCAGATGATGATGTATTTCATCTCCGGAAAGCCAACCTTCATTACGGATATGATCAATGTCATTGATGAAGAAAACGTTATGACATTCTGGCACTGCGGAAATGCCGCTCCCAGTCTGCACCAGGAGAAATATCATCCTGAAATCCGCAACCATCCTCTGTTGGGGCAGGGCACTGCATTCTGGACAGCCCTGAAACCAGGCAGGGTTACCATCTGCAGACTCCATGATGATAACGGCCAGTACCGTATGGCACTGATGTCTGGTGAAGCACTGGACCGGGACCGCGATACCCGGGGCTCCATGGCCTTTGTCCGTATGGATCACAATGCAAGAGATATTGCAGAGCGCCTCATTTGCGAAGGTTTCCCACATCATGTTGTGCTCTTATGGGGAGATTACCGTGAAGAACTTCGCACAGCCGCCAGTCTGATGTCCATTCCTGTTCTCGAACTCTGAAGCGCCGAAAGGCGCTTTTTTCGTGTGTAATGAAAATATAGTTGTTTTTTTGCTCTGGAGAATACTCTTTTTTTACAAATTTTCAAAAAACTATTGACATTAATTACACTCGTGTGTATACTGTATTCAACAGATTACACACGAGTGTAATCGAGAGCGATTTTTTTATAACAGGAGGTATTCCGAATGAAACGTATTCTTGCTCTGCTGTGCATCCTCTGTCTTGCACTCAGCCTTTCCTGCGCATTTGCAGAAGGAAAGACCATCCTGCGTTTTGCCAACTACGCTATTCTGGAAAGCAATTACGAAGCTTTCTGGACCAACGTCAAGGCAGATTTCGAAGCCAAGAATCCGGGAATTGAACTGGAATATGTCACTGCACCGTACGGCGAGATCGTCAATACCGTCATTAATATGGCGGGCGGCGGTGATAAAGTTGACATGATCTTTGGTGAAATTGGCTGGATTCCAACCCTTGAAGACGCCGGACTAACCATTCCGGTCACCAAAGTACTCTCTGAAGAATTCCTTGCTGACTTCTATCCGAATCAGCTGGAAGCCTGCAGCATTGGCGGAGAGCCTTATGCACTTCCCATGTATTCTTCTCCCTTCCTGCTTTATTACAACCGTGACCTCTTTGCTGCTGCCGGTCTTGATCCGGATGCGCCGCCTGCCACCTATGAAGAGATGCTGTCCATGGCAGAAAAACTCTCTGCTCTGACAACCGCAGATGGCAATAAAGTGTATGCATACGGACAGACCACTGCTTCCGTTCCCATCTCCGGTTCCTGCCTCAACTCCATGGTAATCAATTTCGGCGAAGATGTGCTGACCTCCGACGGTAAGCTGAACACAGATACGGAAGCTTTCCGTTCAGCTTTTGAAATGCTCCGCACGCTGGACGAAGGCTACAATCCCCAGAACGCCAAGCTTAAGGACCTCCGGAATCTTTTTGCTCTCGGACAGCTGGCCATGTACGTAGACCAGAGCTGGGGCTTCTCCGGAGTACAGGGTATCAACCCGGATGCCAAAGCCTACACCGCATCTGCTGCCCCCCTGGCCGGTGGTAGTGGCAGCGGACAGAGCAATCTGCAGGCTCATATTCTTGCATACTGCGACAATGGCGAAGCACAGCGGGAGGCAGCCAGAATCTTTACCGAATACCTGGTCTCAGAAGAAGTGCTCTCGGATTATCTGTCCAACATTACTCCTGCCTATCCCAGCCGGATGAGCATGGCTGAAATGGCAAGCATTCTTGAGAATCCTGTTCTGAAGGGTGCAAGTACTGCCGGTGACAAAACCATCGCAACACCGTTTATCGCAGCTCAGAACGACTTCAACCTGGAGCTTTGCACCCTTGCACAGGCTGTAACCGTTGGCGGACAGAGTTTTGACGATGCCTATCCTACCTTTAAGAAAGCAGCTGAAGCGCTTCTTGAAGACTGATGGGACGTTCTCCGCACCAAATGTACATGCCCTTCACCACCGACCGGATGAAGAACATGGCATTGCTGTCTGAATCCTAATAAGTCCACCATTGCGCGCGGCCAGGCGGGCTCTCTGCCTGGCCCTTCTTTTACCCATTTGACAAGGAGGAGAACCGCATGCAACGTAAAGTTCTGGGGCGGGACCATCAGGATATGCTGTTTTCAGCCGCTCTGATTCTCCCCGCCCTGCTCATCACATTTATTTTCATTCTGCTTCCTGTAATTGACTCTGTTTTCAAGAGCTTCCTCGCTTATAAAGTCAAGAATATTATCTCCGGAACGCCGGGAACGTGGAACCAGTTTGCCAACTACATCAAGCTTTTCAACAATGATAAACTGATACCCGCCGTCCAGGTAACCTTCCTTTTCGTTGTCTCCACAGTTCTGCTTCAGTTTATCCTTGGTTTTGCCCTCGCCATGCTCCTTAATTCCAATCTTGCCGGCAGCAGAATCTTCCGGAGCGTTATGATGATTCCATGGGTTGTTCCCACCGTCATCTCCGCTCTGATTTGGATGTGGATTTTCCAGCCTCAATACGGATTGCTCAAGTTCCTCGTAGCATTTTTCACCGGCGGTCATATCACTGAATTTGCAATCCTCAATAATCCCAAAACCGCACTGTCTGGGGTCATTCTTGCCGCTCTCTGGAAACAAATTCCGCTTACAACCCTTCTCCTTCTTGCCGGGCTGCAGAATATTCCCCAGGATCTGATGGAAGCAGCAACGGTGGATGGTGCCTCCGGTGTAAACAAGTTTTTTGCCATTACCCTTCCTCATATGCGTTCCGTGATCCGTGTCGTCCTGACCATGGCCATCATTGACAATTTCAAGCAGTTTCCCCTGTTCTGGACCATGACAGGAGGCGGTCCCCAGAATTCCACCACCACCCTGGCCATTCTCAGCTATCGGGAAGCTTTTGTCAGCAACAACCTTGGCTCAGGTGCCGCCGTCACCACTGTCTGGATGGTTCTGATGATGCTGGTAGTCTTTATCTATCAGAAACTCATCGGAAGCAGTGAAGTAGACTGAGGAGGTTTTCCATGAAACGAAAGAAACAAGTCTTCTCTCTCCTGCAGTATGCAGGCATCTTCCTCATTCTGGTGTTTCTGCTTTTTCCTGTTCTCTGGGTTCTCCTCACCTCTTTTAAAACAAATATGGAAGCATATCGCTTTCCTCCCACCTTTTTTCCGGAAACCTTTAACGTAAATGCGTATATCAGTCTCTTTACCGTTCACAACGATTTCTTTACCTATTACCGGAACAATTTCATCGTCTCCGGGATGACTGCCCTCATCACCACTATGGTAGCCATTCTGGCAGGCTATGGCCTTTCACGTTTTCATTTCAAATGGAATGTCTGGTTCCTGGCAGCGCTTACCACAGCGCAGATGTTCCCGGTTGTCAGTCGTATGATCTCATTATACGATCTGCTTGGTAAAGCACATCTCATCAACACGCATGCAGGCCTCATACTTGCCCTCACTGCAGCAATGATTCCTTTTACGGTAATGCTCATGGCCAGCTTTTTTGACGGAATTCCCCGCGCTATTGAAGAGGCCGCTGCCATTGACGGTGCCGGCAGAATGGGAATTCTTCTGCGTATCGTGACCCCTCTGGTCAAGCCTGGCATGCTGGCTGTCGGCCTCTACGCTTTCCTGATGACCTGGGACGATTATCTTCATGCTGCTACCCTCATCCAGTCAGATGCACTGCGCACACTCTCCGCGGGAGTGGCTCTACGTTACCTGGGAGAATTATCCTATGACTGGTCTCTTGTCAATACGATTTCCATTGTCGGCATGCTCCCCATGATTCTGCTTTTCTTCTTCTTCCAGAAGTATATGATCAGCGGTTTGGTCGCGGGTGCCGTCAAGGGCTGAAAAGGAGCGTTTCTATGCTGACCACCAATCATGAAGAACTCAAAAAAGCAGCAAGAGAAGGCTACGCCATTCCTGCCATCAATACCCAGGGCGGCTCTTATGATATTATTCGTGCCATCTGTAAAGCTGCTGAAGAATTACATAGTCCTATCATTCTCGCCCATTATGTCTCGACCGGTGCATATTCCGGAAATGACTTCTTCGTTGAAGTCGCCAAATGGTGTGCCAACCGCGTCAGCGTCCCTGTTTCGATCCACCTGGATCATGGAGATGGTTTTCCCATTTGCATGGAAGCTCTGAAACTGGGATTTACCTCCCTCATGATCGACGGCTCCACCCACCCGATACATGAAAATGCTGCCATGACGGAAGAGGTCATCCATGTTGCACGCTGTTTCGGCGTTCCCGTGGAGGCAGAAATCGGAGAATTGCAGCGGTTGGATAATGGAGTACCGGCTGTCAATAAGAACATTGCCAATCCGGATGAAGTCCGTGAATTTCTTTCTCTCTGTCATCCGGATACACTGGCTATCGGCATCGGCAATGCTCACGGCTACTACAAAGGAGAACCGGATATACATCTGGATGTTCTCCGCGAAGTACGAAAATTCTGTGATCTTCCCCTGGTCCTCCACGGATGCACCGGCATGAAGGAATCCGTGATCCGGGAGGCTATTTCTCTGGGGGTTGCCAAAATCAACTTTGGCACTGAAATCCGCTACAAATATATCAAGCATCTGAAGGAAGCCATGGATACGCTTGACCATCAAGGCCATTCATTCAAAATATCTCAGGCCGCAAGTGATGCACTGAGTGAGGATGTCAAGTCCATCATTCGGCTCTCCGGATCTGAAGGAAAGGCCTGATATGACTTTCCTGCTCTGTGCCCTGGTCAGTTTCAGCGGCAGCTTCATCCAGAGTGCCTGCGGATTTGGCTATGCCATCGTCTGTATGTCCTTCTGGCCTCTCCTGATGGATTTTCATACTGCATCCATGCTGGAAAGCCTCACCGCGCTTCTTATGGTTTTCACCCTTGCTGTTCGTCTTCACAAAGCGATTGATTACCGACTGCTGCTCCCTGCCGCTGCTTCCGCTCTTCTTGGAAATTATCTCGGAATCCGCACGCAGATGTCCCTCTCTGACAGTATTCTTCGCAGAATTCTGGGAATTGTGCTTCTGCTGCTTCTGGTTTATTTCCTCTTTCTTTCCGGAAAACTGCGGCTTCACAGAAGTCCTGCAAGCGGCTTCACAGTCGGTGGTCTGAGCGGTTTTCTCGGCGGTCTTTTCAACATCGGCGGTCCTCCAATGGTGGCCTACTTTCTTTCCGTCTGTGAAGACAAAGAAACCTATCACGCAACCTTACAGACTTATTTCTGTATTACTTCCCTGTCAGTTTTCGCCAATCACATTGCTTCCGGAAATCTTACCGCGTCGGTCCTGCCTTTGTGTCTATCCGCACTTCTCGGCACCGGTATCGGAACCTTGCTGGGATTTCTTCTGTTCCGTAAAATGAGCATGCCCGGTCTGCGCAAGTTTGTCTATCTCTTCATGGCCGTATCGGGTATTTATCTCACCTTTATTGTGTCTTAGAAAGGATTATCCGTCATGAGCAATTCCATCTTGACCCTGCGTGAAATCGAACGTCAGCCCCTTTGTTTTGAAGCCATTGCAAACTCGCTGGAAAAAATCATCCAGGAGATCCACCTTGCTTTTCAAACGGATTACCAGAAAGTCATCTTCACCGGCTGCGGAACGTCCCTCTATCTTGCGCAGACTGCCGCATTTGCTCTTGCCAGGGAAACGGCTCTCTGTACAGAAGCTGTCCCCTGCAGTGAACTGTATTTCTTTCCGGAAGTGCATCTTTCCTCCCATGGAAACACGCTGGTGATTCCCATTACCAGGAAGAGCTATACCACAGAAGTGCGCATGGCGATAGATCGTGTGCGTTCCTTTCCTTCTGTGAAGACACTTTCCATTACCTGTGATATTGACTCTCAGGACTACAACGATTACATGATCCTTTCACCGGATGCAGATGAGAAAAGTGTCATCATGACAGGCTCTTTCACCAGTATGGTCCTTCTCTCCGTCATCCTTGCAAAAGTGGTCGCCGGAAAAGAAGAGGAAGTTCGTCGAGTACTCCCCGGCTATTCCCGGATGGCCGTCGCCACTCTTTCCGCACAGGAAAAAATGGCCCATAAGATCCTGCAGCTTCATCCGGATCTAAACCTTTTCATCATGCTTGGTCAGGGTGTCTATTACGGCATCGCCAATGAATGCATGAACAAGATAAAGGAGATGGGGCTTGCAAACAGCGAGGGCTACTACTCTCTCGAATACCGCCACGGTCCAATGAGCCTCGTGGATGAAAAGACACTCATTGTGGTTTTTTCGGATGAAATATCGAGATCCTGGGACAGCAAACTTATCGCTCAGATGAAAGAAATGGGAGCCAAGTTGCTTCTGCTTGGGGCAAGGCTTGACAAAGATCTGCCTCCTGTGGATGATCTGCTCTGCATGCCGGGCAGTGAAGATAGTCTCTGGTATGCGCCTGTTATCGGTTTTATCGGGCAGTACCTGGGTTATGAGATTGCTTCGCTCAAAGGCCTTAACGCAGATACCCCCCGGCATCTGACCCAGGCTATTGTGCTGTGAGGCAGTCTATGCATTCCTTCAATATTATCGGAGCTCATCTGGTGCTCCCGGACCGTATCCTCGAGCATCATGTTATGACTGTTCGGGACGGGATCATTTCCTCAATCTCTCCTGATCCGGAACCAGATCTGGCCAGCATTTCTTTCGATGGCCTTTTCCTTCTTCCCGGATTTATCGATATCCATCTCCATGGCGGAGGTGGTGCTGACTTTATGGATGGATCGGAAAGTGCCATTCGTACCGTCTGTGAAACCCATCTGCAGCACGGAACTACAGCGTTGGTTCCTACAACCATGACCTGTCCGGACTCCGATCTTGAACACTTTATCCGCCTGTTTCTGCAGGTAAAAAGAAGTCAGGCCCTTCCTTCCTCCTTGCTTGGTCTGCATCTGGAAGGTCCCTTCTTCTCGCCTGCTTCCCGTGGAGCGCAGCCTGTGGGCAATATACGAATTCCCGATGCGGCTTTTCTGAACCGTATATTAAGCCTGGCGGAAGGAGAGATTCTGCGCTGGGATGCAGCACCGGAGCTTGAAAACATGCAGATGTTTGCAGAAACTATGCTGTCTCACGATGTTCTTCCCGCCATTGCACATACCAACGCAGTTGCCGATGAAGCAGAACTGGCTTTTACCTGGGGATTCTCTCATATCACCCACTTCTATAATGCCGTGACAACCTATCGTAAAATGCCCGATACCCGCAATTATGCCGGTGTTGTGGAAGCTGCTTATCTTCATGATGAAGTCACGCTGGAACTAATCGGAGATGGTCGTCATGTGCCCAGACAGTCTCTTCTGCTTGCCCGAAAAATCAAGGGTGCTGACCGCATCGCTCTTATCACCGACGCCATGCGTGCGGCAGGCACTGATGCCAGAACCAGCATTTTAGGCAGTATTGGAAGCAACAATGTCGTAGACATCTTTGATGGTGTAGCCCAGGTGCCGGATCACTCTTCCTATGCCGGAAGTATCGCCACCATGGACCATGTCCTTCGTATCGTCCATCTCACCTATGGCGTTCCCCTCCCGGAAGTCTCCCGCATGATGTCCCTTACTCCTGCCCGGCTCAGCAAAGCAGACAAGCGCAAAGGAAGCCTGACCACAGGAAAGGATGCCGATTTTCTGATTTTCTCTCCTGATTTTCTTCTGCAGAAAGTCTTCGTTGCAGGCGATGCCATTCTCTGATATCTTCCCCCCATTTTCTAACCTGTAAATGGTATTTCAGGCCTGTTTTCCATTCCGTTCTCATCTATCCCACACTGATATTACGGAAGGTTATGCAGATGTCAGACTGCATTCTGCCGGAGGAAGTATCAAGGTCGGAGCAAATGCTGAAAAACCATACCCGCAGATCACACGCTTCGCTTTTTTTCAACGGATCGTTTCCTGTAATTACCCATCCCAGAACAAGAACTGCAGAACCAGTATAAAAGCTGCCCGCGCAAGTGATTTTGCTCGGGCTGTTTTTCATCTAATGGCAAATAGGTAAAGGAAAGGGTTGATGAACGTTGTAATGTAGATATCAGGAAAAGGGGAGTTCCTCTGTATTGACATTCCTTGCCAGGATTTCTATAATACTGATCGAGCAATAAATCGAGCGGTATCTCATATATAGTCCGGCATGGAGCCTATGGCATAGATGTTAGCCGAGCCATGCTGCTTCAGGCATAAATCGTCTGACAGTCTGAGCGGTCCTCATCTTTCCGTATAACAGATGAAACTCAGAGGACAGCGTGGTGCAGGTCCGCGATAAGATAAACTGTATATAAAAACAGAAAAGGGCAGGAAAGGAACATATATGGCTATAAGCAGGACATCGGACCGAATGGAAGAAGTTCCTCGGGGGGCAGATTCATTACAAAGAAATTATGGAATTGATCTGCTGCGTATTCTGAGCATGTTTGCCGTCGTGTATATTCATGCGTTTGGTGAAGGAGGAATCGGACTTACCGTTGCTCAGTTCAGTTCCAACTACTACTGCTATCTGGTACTGAGATTTTTGAGTGAATTCGCAGTAGATGCATTCGGGATGATCACGGGTTATGTGATGTTTTACTCAAAGCCCCGATTCTCAAAGCTGGTTATGCTGTGGTTTGAAGTCCTTTTTTATTCCGTGAGCATTTCGGTGCTGTTCCTTGTTTTCGACCCCGGAATGGCCAATAATCTCCGGAAGGAGATTTACCTCATGCTTTTGCCAGTCGGAACGAATCGCTACTGGTACATAAGCTGTTATTTCTGCATGTATTTTCTGATCCCAGTCATGAATGCGGGGGTGAACTTTCTTTCACGTGATGAGATGAAGAAGGTTTTAATAAGCCTGTTTGTTCTGATATCGGTTATCGGGAACTTAAATACAAGCCGGACAGATGCCTTTCATATGAACTACGGATATTCAGCAGCATGGCTCTGCTATCTATATCTGGCAGGCGCTTATTTCAGAAAATATGAAACCGCATCACGGATCGGATATGTAAAGCTGCTGGCAGGAATAATAGCATGTGTCCTCGTAACTGTCCTATTCAAGGTTAATATGGATCAGAACAGGTGGCGGCTTGAATATACTCTTGACTGGATGCTCATAAGCAATGTCTCCGTTACTTTTTTTCTGCTGGCTGTGTGCATGCTGTTGCTATTCTCGAAACTCCATATCCCGGAAAAACTTACTCGCGTTATTGCCGTGATTTCACCTGCCACGCTTGGCGTCTATCTGATCCATGTCCACCCGCTCATATGGAAGCGCCTGTTTTCCGGCTCGTTCAAGATATTTGCCAATTCTACCTGGTACATAATGGTCCTCCAGGTTACTTTCTGGTCGGTATTTATTTTTGTCAGTAGCCTCTTAATTGATCTGGTAAGAATACGACTTTTCAAATGCATTCATCTGGATCAACTTGCGACCAAGGTTGGAAACGGATACGAAGCTCTTTTTAAAAAGAAAAAGGACAGACAGGAATCATAACGTTCCTGTCTGCTGAAAAAGTGAATTTTTGTCGTATCAAGAACCACATATTAATTGACCCAAACATCAAAACTGAAAGGCTAAATAAAAAAAATGCGACAGCCGAGACCTGCTTGTCGTATTTTTTTGTAAATAAGAAATTGCTGCTCTGAGCTTTATACTGTATAGACGAATAACCAAATATGCCATTGCAGCGAAACACTGGCTGCGTCCCCCTTTTGCCTGGTGCACAATATGATAGACTATGATCGTGCATCTTGAATCGCCCCCTATGGTATTTGGATTAGCATCTTACACCGCTCTATTATTACCAAAGGAGGCTTTTCTATCCAAATTCACGCTTCTGCTTATTCCGGTTTCCCCCTCCATAGGCGGGGGTAAACATGTCAATTACGTATTCATGCCGTCAGCACCATATACCTCGATATTATACGGTTAAAATTCCCATTTTTGCATAAGATTTCACGCAAAATTCTAAACGGTCTTTTTATTCACT
>CAMVHE010000002.1 GCA_947167215.1 uncultured Clostridia bacterium | reverse complement strand
ATGCGCATGATGCTATCGAAAAGGTGAGGGTTTAACAAGAAGCCATTGGTTGTGGCGTACCTATTATGCTAGTACAAAATGTTGCGAGTTTGGGTTGTATTTGGGCTCGCAAAGCCATATCTTTTTCAGATTACCAGAACCATTCCACCATATCCTGCAACTTATTCAATCATAAAAAAGATCTTCTGCGACAATTTGTACCTGTACGTTTCCCTCATATTCATTTTTTGCAAGGCCATACGGTGTGATGAGTGTTGTATGAATTGCATAGGTTGTGCCGGTTTCAGTGATCAGATCGCTGATTTTTTTACGGATGTTTTCATCCGTTTTCTTCGTGATGATATACGGTGCAGAAGCATACTTCATTTCACACAGATTGATTACCTGGTCTTTTCTGACAATCAGCAAGTCAATCTGAGAACCAAATAATCCCTTTTCCGGATTTCCAGTGCAAGACCAGGATACCGCTTCTGTAAGAACTCCCTCAATTCCAATCTTATGTTTAATCGCACTGATGTGTTCCAGACATACCCGCTCAAAGGCCAGCCCGCACCAGGTATTTCTGACCGGCGAATTCAACTGATTCGTCCAATAATGAGGATCGTTGGGCTTTTGATCAAGGAACTTGAAATAAAACAATGTGAAATTATCGATCAGCTGATAACGTTTGTTTCTTTTTTTCTTACCAAACTCATCGTAATGGCGAATAAATCCACAGCTTTCCAGGTTGCTCAACAACTCAGAAAATGTGCCAGAATCAGGAATTCTGGTTTCTATCAAAAGTTCATCCCGGGTCATCCCGACTTTCTTCTTTCCCAGAGCAGTCACAATCCGGATATACGGATCCGGTGTATTGAAGATAGAGGCGTACAGGTACTTGAACTCATCTTCAAGAATCGGATGCTTTGCAAAAAACATTGCGTCGATATTTTGAGACAACCCAAGACTTTTGCTCAACTGATCCCAGTAATAGGGAATTCCGCCAAGAATCATGTAGCACTCGAGCAGCTGATATCTGTTCATCCGAATTCCCTTTGCCGCGCTAAATGCTTCACATTCGGAAAGCGTAAATGGCTGCAAATTGATTTTCAATTGCAGCCGGTTATATAAACCTCCTCTGTTATGGATGATTTTTTTTATCATCCAGCTTGTTGCTGAAGCGCATACAACCAGCACAATATCTTTTCTGGCTGTCATCCTTGCGTTCCAGAAATATTCGAGGGCCGGGATAAATTCTGACTTCCTTGTATCCATCCAGGACAGCTCATCAATGAAAATGACCTTTTTTGGTTCGTCAGAAAGATCGATCAAATCCTCCAGCAGGCTGAACGCTTCCAGCCAACTTTCTGGCTTTTTGAAGTTTCTCAGACCCGATTTTTTCAAGGACAAAGCAAAGGCTTCCAGTTGCGCTTTCTTCGTTTTCCCTCCATCCTGAGGAGAAAGCCCTGTATGTTGAAACACAAAATGATACTCATAAGCCTCCCGGACAAGAAAGGTCTTTCCCACACGGCGACGGCCATAAACGGCAATAAACCTGGATTCATCGGCTTCTTTTGCACTTCTGAGCGCTTCCAGCTCTTTCATTCTCGAAATGATCATGTCAGTCCTCCGTGATAAGTTCTCGGTAAGTCATTTAAAAATATGCTTACCGAGATTATATCGTTGGTTTTTATAAAAATCAAGCACTGTTTAATGAGTTTTCTTGCTTATAAAATCTCGCTAACATATTTTTAAACACGCTTAGCGAGAAATAATGTGTCAAATTCTGGAGAAAGAGTACGTGACTCCTCCTTGAAGGGCTACACCGGTGTCACCAGCGAAAATGTGGCCATTTGATGCCATTCCAACAGTTGCAGGAGTATGAACAGTCCCTTCTTGCCAGCTGAATGGTTCTTCTATTCGGGAATAATGTGCACTTTCTGTGCATCCGTCTTATTTCCAATATCCCGAGAACTGGAAATACAGCCTCTTCCAGGACTGCCAAACAGCGTTGTCCAATAACAGCCTATCCATGTCTTCTCCTGTTGATAACTATTTGGATATCAAAAGACAGAAATAAATATGCAACTTTTGTCAACCTGAATAATGTGTGAGATGTCAATATAAAGCCCCGAAAAGCCGCATGCGGCTTTTTTTATATCTTTCCGGAATGATTTATCCATCTGAACTGCTCCGGTCAGGCCGATTGCCTTTCTGCTGCAGAGAGATCGGCTTTTTGAATACGCTGCCAGAAGCTCTGTGTGGCTTGGCTTCTCTGAAACGCTGGATTTGTCTCAGATAGAAGGAATGCCTTTCCTTGCGTCGTTATTCGCTTTGTCTGCTCTGCGGCAGTATATGCAGTTTTTTCAGATTCCGTATTTCAGTCAAAGCGAAAAAAGCGGTTCTACTTAAAATTGACAACCTTTTCCCATCGTTTTACAATATCTCCATTCCACTGGCAGCATCATGAAAATGCATAAGCACAGTGTTTTTTTATGATAAGCTGAACTCAGAATATACCGGCAAATCCCCTTCATATTCCGTTCATATGTTCAGCGTTTCTTCCAGAGGATACCGCTATTTTCTTTCTCTTTTTCTCTTGGAAGGTTTTATTTTCTGAAATATCCTATCTTCCGGATTTTTTTCATCAGCCAATACCTGGTAAGGAGGTTTTTATTCATGGAAACAGCATTCCGCAAACATGCGCAGGAATTAAATATCGCTTATATCGGGGGCGGTTCCCGGGGATGGGCCTGGGGATTTATGATGGACCTGGCCATGGATGCCGACATGTGCGGTACTGTCCGGCTATACGATATTGACCGCTCTGCCGCAGAACGCAATGAAATTATCGGCAATAAGATCAGCGCTCATCCGGATGCCGTTTCCAGATGGCACTATGAAGTCAGCAATTCCCTGCAGGATGCCCTGAGCGGCGCTGATTTTGTCGTTATTTCCATTCTTCCCGCCACTTTTGAGGAGATGCGCTCCGATGTTCATCTGCCCGAGCGTCTTGGCATCTACCAGCCGGTTGGAGATACAGTTGGTGCCGGCGGCTTTATGCGCGCCATGCGTACCATTCCCATGTTTGTTGAAATCGCGGAAGCCATCAAAGCCTATTCCCCGGATGCATGGGTAATCAACTACACCAATCCCATGTCTCTGTGTGTTCGTACACTTTACGAGGTTTTCCCGCAGATCAAGGCCTTTGGCTGCTGCCATGAAGTATTCGGAACCCAACGTCTGCTCTGTGCCATGCTCAAAACCGAGGCCGGCATCGACGGTGTTACCCGGCAGGATCTCTACACTACCGTAACCGGTATTAACCATTTCACCTGGCTGACCCGTGCAAGCTATAAAGGCCTGGACCTGATGCCGATGTACGCAGAATTTGCCGACAAGTACTATGAAACCGGCTATGATGAGGGGCCCGACCGCAACTGGATGAACTCTCATTTCAACTGTGCCCATCGCGTCAAATTTGACCTCTTCCGTCGCTATGGGGCCATCGCAGCCGCCGGTGACCGGCACCTTGCAGAATTCACAGCTCCCTGGTATACCCGTAATCCTGAAGAAGTACGCGGATGGAAATTCAGCCTTACTTCTGTCGACTGGCGCATTCAAGATCTCCATAACCGCCTGAAGCGTTCTGACAACCTCATCAGCGGTGCCGAAGAACTGAAGCTCAAACCCTCGGGCGAAGAAGGCCACCTTCTGCTGAAGGCAATCCTGGGGCTCGGAGATCTGGTTTCCAATGTGAACATTCCCAACCGTGGACAGATCCCCAATCTTCCCATAGGCAGCGTGGTTGAAACCAATGCGCTTTTCGGCCAGAATCGCATCGAGCCTGTTTTCGCCGGGGCTCTTCCGTCCAATATTCTTCCCCTGGTTGCCCGTCATATTTACAATCAGGAGAATACTCTGCAGGCAGCATTGCATTGTGACCGCCGTCTCGGCTTCACCACTTTCATGAATGATCCCCAGATGTCCGGCGTCCCCGTCTCTGACGGGCAGAAGCTTTTTGACGATATGCTCGAAAATCAGAGGTCCTATCTGCCGAAAAAATGGTTTGAATAATTCATTAAGGCCGGAAGCGCGCGTCTTCCGGCCTTCTTTCTGCAGATCGATCTCCTGTCTGCTGCCCTCCAAAAATGCTCCAAAAAGATACACTTTACACATTTCGAATGAGAAAATAACGATATAATTGTGAACAATTTCCAGGCACTGTCTTCCTTTGTATTTTGCCTTTCCGGTCAGGATACCGTCATTTGCTTCTTTCATCCTTTCTGCAGAATTATTACGTTTTTTACAATCCCCTTGCATTTTTCTTCGGGATAAAGTATGATTTAGCCCCGGTAAGCCCTTTTACGTGCATACCCGTACCGAACAACTGTCAAACGGAAAGGAACGGAATATTATGTCACAAAAGTCAATCGGCCCCGGGAACAAACTTATCCTCGGTTTCCAGCATGTCTTTGCCATGTTTGGCGCCACCGTCCTGGTTCCCACGCTCACCGGTCTCAGTGTTTCTACCACCCTGCTCTTTGCAGGTCTCGGAACCCTGCTGTTCCACCTGATCACCAAGCGGAAAATCCCCGCATTTCTGGGTTCTTCTTTCGCATTTCTGGGTGGATATGCTGCTGTACGTACGCTGGTGGAAGCCCAGGGTGCAGACATCAACTGGATTCCCTACGCCGGATTCGGCGTCATCTTTGCGGGTCTTGTATATGTCGTGATTTCGCAGCTTTTCAGAGCCTTCGGCCCAAGCAAGGTCATGCGGTATTTCCCGCCGGTCGTCACCGGTCCGATCATCATCTGCATCGGCATCACGCTGGCGTCCAGTGCAGTTAATAACTGTGCCGCATCCTGGCCCATCGCAATTCTTGCCGTAGCTGTTGTAGTCATCTTCAACATCTGGGGCAAGGGCATGTTCAAGATCATCCCCATCCTGATGGGCGTACTGGTCTCCTACATCGTCGCAGCACTGGTTGGTCAGGTGGACTTTACGGAAGTCAAAGAAGCTGCCTGGATCGGCCTCCCCTTCAAGCTCGGCGATACGGTCTTCTCTCTGGCCGGCAAAGCGGACGGTGCTCTGCTGATTTCCGCTCTGGTTGCCATGGTTCCGATTTCTCTTGCAACCATCGTGGAACACATCGGCGACATGTGTGCAATTTCTTCCACCGTCGGCAAGAATTTCATTGCTGATCCGGGTCTGCATCGCTCCCTTCTGGGTGATGGCATTGCAACCTCTGTAGCTGCTGCATTTGGTGCTCCTGCCAATACCACTTACGGTGAAAATACCGGTGTGCTTGCTCTGACCGGTGTCTATGATCCTTCTGTGGTTCGTCTGGCTGCCATCATTGCTGTTATTCTTTCCTTCTCCCCGAAATTTGCTGCACTGGTCCACTGCATGCCCACCGCTACCATCGGCGGCGTCAGCCTCATTCTCTATGGAATGATTTCCGCAGTAGGCGTTCGCAATGTGGTTGAGAATCACGTCGATTTCACCAAGAGCCGCAATGTCATTATTGCCGCCCTTATCATGTCCCTCGCCATGGGCATTGCCTTCTCTGCCTCCGGCGCTGTCGTCTTTAATGTCGGTTCCGTGACCATCAGCCTGTCCGGTCTTGCTGTTGCTGCTCTCATCGGCATCCTGCTCAATGCTTTCCTGCCTGGAAATGATTATGAGTTTGGTGTTGACCATCAGGGCGACACTTCCGTAAACTTCAAGGTCTGATGCTTCAGAAGCCTGCCTCTGCAGGCTTCTTTTTCTTTGATTCTCTTATTGACTTTTCCCGGATGTCTGATTAGAATAATTACAGGTTGCAAACAGATTATCTGTTTTTCAGACATCCGCACCCATAGCTCAGTTGGATAGAGTATTTGACTTCGAATCAAAGGGTCACAGGTTCGAGCCCTGTTGGGTGCGCCATATGTGATAGATACCATATAAATCAAGGTATCTATCCTTTTTCTTTCAATTCATTTTTCATTTTGATTAGCCCACATTTTAGCCTAATCAAAAGGCCTGATTTAGTCCATTTGATTTGACGATTTGACCCCTACAAAATCCAAAGATGTATAAGATTAGGAGGTTTTAAGATGGGCGTTAAGCGAAAAATCACAAGAGCATCAATGCAGAAACTGACTCTTAATGATGCACTTGAAGAATTCATTGAAGAAAAAAAATCAATGAATAAATCTCCTGCAACCGTCAAAGGTATGGAGTTTAGCGTCAATAAATGGATTAAGTATCTCGAAGATTCGCATCTTTCTTTAAATTGTGATGATGTAGAGCAAAGTTATCTTTACTCTTTTCAAAATCACTATTTAAGAGAAGATATGAAAGCCACTACTCTTAACCATTATGTTAGAGATATTAGAGTATTCGTGTATTGGTGTATCGAGCGTGGATATATCACAAAGGGATTTAAGATTAAGCAGATAACACAGCAACAAACTATCGTTGAAACCTATACAGATGAAGAAAAGTTAAAGTTGATAGCCAAACCATCAAAATACGCTAATTTCGTAGAGTGGCGGAGTTGGGCTATTATAAATTGGATTCTTGCAACAGGACATAGAGCAGGAACAGTTATAGAAATCAAATTAGGTGATGTAAATTATCGAAAAGAAGAAATCACCGTTAGGCAAACAAAAACCAATAAAGCATATATCACTCCATTATCAAAGGCTTTATCTATTGTTCTTAAAGAATATGTTCGAATGTGGAGGAGTGATGCAACCGATGATGATTATCTATTCTGTAATATAGGTGAAGAAAAATTAACGGTTAATGCATTGAAGCATAGCATCAACCATTACAACAGAAGTCGTGGTGTAGATAAGACCAGTGTTCATGCATTAAGACATACTTTTGCAAAAGATTGGATTAGAAATACAGGTGATGTATTTAGACTTCAAAAGTTATTAGGTCATACCTCACTCGATATGACGAGAAACTATGTAAATATGTTTGCAGAAGATTTAAAGGAAGGATTTGAAGATTATAATCCTCTTGATAGACTAAAAAAGTCTCAATCTCGAACACAAAGTGTTAAAAGAAACGATATGTAGCATATAAGAAATGCGTCTAAATCGCATGATTTAGACGCATTTCTTATATGTTTTAATTTCTTATATATTTTAGTTATATGGTAGTGGTTATTTCTTGCTCTTTAACTGTTCAAATGCTCTATCAAACAGTGCTTTACGCGCTTGTTCTGCTTTTTCTTGCTTACGCTTTCTCAATGCTTCCGCAGATTGCTTGCTCATTGGTTTATAACCTAAAAACTTTTTTGCATAGTTTGCACGAATGGCATTTATATTCTGTGAAACTTCAATCTTTACACCATTTCGAGTTCGTTCGCTTTTCTTTGCACTTTCAGTTTGTAGCCATTTGAGTGCCTCAATATTCTTGCGTGAAACAGCATCATTAACTAACATTTCGAGAGTTGCCTTTTTATATTCTTCACTATAAGGGTCGAGTGGTTTGAATTCTGCCATAATTAATATACTCCTTTCATAATTCAGTGTAAGACTTACACTTTTGTATGTAATTATAATAAAGTATATAGTATATGTCAATATAGATAAGTTTTGATAATAATCATTATCTCTTTGATGTTTTTTCTTATGTGCATAATAGATTATAATAAAAATTTTTTAATCTTTCAACTTACCAATCGCATACCACTATTAGATAAGATGTATCAATAGTATGTCATTTGACTATACTTCATTGACATATGAAAAAACTATTTCATTTAAGTTGGATTTATGATATTGACATATTTCAATAATGGTATTATACTTATTGCAACACAGCGGAGGAGGGTTTAACAATGAAGGTAGGTTATGCGAGGGTTAGCACCAAGGAGCAAAACGAAGCACGCCAAATACGCGCTTTTGAGGATGAAGGCATTGAAAAGGTCTTTTTAGATAAGCAAAGTGGAAAGAATGCTGATAGACCTCAGTTAAAAGAGATGCTTTCTTTTATTCGTCAAGGAGATATTATTGTAGTCGAGTCTATTAGTCGTATAGCAAGAAATACAAAAGATTTACTAACTATCGTAGAAACCATAAATGGGAAAGGCGCAGAATTTATCAGCAAGAAAGAATCTTTGGATACAAGAACACCAACAGGCAAGTTTATGCTTACTGTCTTTGGTGCAATGGCTGAACTCGAAAGAGAATACATATTAGGAAGACAAGCAGAAGGTATTGCCCTCGCAAAAGAGCAAGGTAAGTATAAAGGCAAGCCCAAGTTAGCAATAGATGAATCTGCTATGAAGCGTGAGTGTAAGCGTTGGCGTGAAGGTCTTCAAACTGCAACAGAAACAATGAAGCATCTCAACCTAAAACCAAATACATTCTATCGCAGAGTTCAAGAAATGGGATTATGATGATGTATTATAAAGTATGTGTATAAATTGTCCCCACTATATTCCATTCATAATGTTTAATTTTAACGAAGGTCATAAACACAACTGACTATAATAAGGTGGTAAGTTTAACACTTACCACTATTTTAATGGAGGGTTTGAAAGAATGATGAAATAATTGTCTTCTGAAATATACGAGGAAATAATACATTATGTGTTTATAAAAGGTTGTAATCTCTTTTAATAAACTTTCTATGTTATATATAATAGGGGGGCGGGACTTTTGTGAAAATAATTTTTCCTCCCTCTTTTATGCGTATGATGTGGTCTCTACTCTTTCTAAAAGTGGTTTGCATTCGAAAAGACGGTATAATTTTTTTGCTATTGTGTCGGGCATTTTATGACAATTACACTTTACTATTTTTTATATTATATTGACAGATAAATAATTTATTGTTTGAAAGGATGATTGTTTTGAATACAACTAAAACAAAAAGAATAACTGTTAGATTATGTGATTAGGATTATAATTATTTAACATGTAAATCCTCACACGAAGGATTGCCTATTTCATATATTATAAGGCAAATGATAAGAAAAGACCGTGATGTATTTGAAGAGGAGTTTGATAGCAGTGAATAGGATTAATAAATAGTATTATGGAGCATTGGCACATAACCGTCATTTGATTTATTCGGGTTATGCATCTGACAGTTTATCCGTTTTACTGAATCTATCAAGAAACGATGCAATGCAATCTGCATATAACAAAGAATTATAGCAACAAGAATCTTTAATAATTAAAGGCATTCAAGACGAAGTATATCGCAGAGTGATTAATGATATTTCAAAAAATATATAGATTGATTCTTCCCAATTAAGCAACGCTATATATAGTGGCATCAGTTCAGCAATAAAAAGTATTGGTGCATAAATTTATATGTAATTTATATTTTGCTCTTAAATAGCAAAGAATACTATAATTTTCAGGATTAACGGTTATTACGGAAAAGGCGGTATGTTATGAATTCATTATTAAAAGCACCAATACTTAAACACAATGGAAGTAAATAGATTGGAATTTAGTATTATGCATTATCTCAATAGTTAATGGATATTATATTTAGAGAACTCGGCAATGCGTCCGCACAATTAAGGATTATGATTGTATTGATTGGCACAAAGCCTGATTTTGGTGTTAGTCAATAGTGGATTTTAAATAGAACGGGATTATGCGAAAGGTCATATATTTCTGCAAGAAATAGTCTTATTGAGCGCGGTTGGTTAAGCCATATTCCCTATCATAGCATCACAGTAAATTTTGATGCTATATTAAATAGTGTAAAACCTGAAACAGATTCAGGTTAATTACCTGAAATGATTGTTGGATTCATTCAAGCAACCATTTCAGCCATAATATATAAATACATATATAAATAACATATAATAAGGGGGAGATTATTAATGTTGGATTGTGAAAAGCCGAATAAAGGCGAATAGTTAGTAAAGCATTATTTAGAAAAAGAAGGTTATTGTGTTATTGATGTATCAAAAAATTCGCATTATTGGAGTTAGGATATCGACTTCATTGTGATTAAAGGATTAGCAACTATAAGTATTGAAGTTAAATATGATTCGTGGATTCATTCCACACGCAACTTATTTATAGAGTTATTAAGCGATGTACATTAGAATAAATGCGGTTGGATTGACTATTGCAAGGCAGATTATTTGTATTATGTTGATTCAGTAGATTCGACCTGTTATGTTATATCTCTTAAAGATGTTAGAGATTATCTTACAAATTATCCGTATAAGATTAAATATCACAATGAAAAACGCAAAGTTTCGCAAGGGGCATTATTGAACATTGATGTAATGTCTCTTCTATATGAGGTCAAAATCATAAAATTAACAGATTGACTTAACTGATATGATATGATATACTCCATTTGATTCCTGCATTAATCAATGCATAAAATCAAAGTGTCAATTTCGTAAATAATCAAATGGAATTCCTTATATTTATATGTAAATTTAGTTTCCTTTGGTGCTCCTGACTTCGAATCAAAGGGCCGCGGGTTCGAGCCCCTCTGGGTGCACCACCGGTAACTGTTTTTCTTATAAAGCAGTTACCCTTTTTTATATGATTCTCATTATTTGATTCAGAAAGCATCCGACAGGAAGCAGATGAGGAGGAAAAATGAAACGTTTTCTTTGGCTGATGGTTTCCGCTGTGCTGATCTTTTCTGCTGCAAAGGCAGAAAGCTTTTTCTATTCCACAGCTTCGGTAACAGACTGTGCAAAAACAAGTGCCTCCTATGACCGGTTCTATGAAAGCGGAGCACTGGATACTCCTATCCCCGGTCTGACGGAGGGCTTTGTCCCTCAGGGAATCTGTCTCCTGCCAGAAAAGGACTGGGTACTCTTTGCCGGATACCGCACCGATAAAACAAACAGCGCCCTCATTGCGGTTGACCGCAATACAGGCAGCGTCGTCAGAGAAGCATTCCTGTACAATCAGGATGGCAGCATATATAACGGTCACGCCGGCGGTGTCTGCGCCACGGAAACAGATATCTATCTGTCCAATGACCATAAACTCTATCGAATTGCCTTGGATGATTTTCTGACGCTGCCAGCTTCTTCAGACTGCGTATTTACAGAGGTAATCCCGGTACCGGTCAACTCCTCCTACTGCTGTTATTCAGAGGGCATCCTGTGGGTGGGCGAATTCCAGTATAAAGGAGATTATCCCACAGACACCAGTCACCGGGTCAAAACAGCAGATGGTCTGCAGCGCGCCTGGACCTGCGGCTATGTAATGCACGACAGCCAGGACTTCTCCTCACCGGATTATGTTCTTTCCATGACAGAGCGCATTCAGGGGATTACCTCGGCAAAAGACAGCATCTACCTCAGTCAGTCCTACGGGAGACGTGTGGACTCCGTACTGTACCGATATCGCAATGTGCTGAAAAGCAAACCGGACGCCACCGTAAAGATTTCCGGCAAGGATGTGCCCTTATGGATTCTCGACAGCAGTGTCCGGGAAGACGCGCTCCTCTGCCCCCCTATGACCGAATGCCTCTGTACCCTCGGCGAAGATATTCTCGTACTGTTTGAATCAGCCGCCGAAACCTACATGAATCCGCAGAAGCCCTCCGTCAATCCCATGGACCGTGTTTTCCTGCTGAGGGATTTCTGAGAGCACTCCCGAACTGCCAGCGATTCTGACCCTGTTACGCTTTTTTCAGCGCTTTAAGGAGCCCTTTCCGGCCCCTTAAAGCGCTGCTTTTTATCCGGGAGCTTTTCCGTAATCCGGGAACCAGTACGGCTCCATTCCGGGCCTGGCGTTATTTTTTCATTGTAATCATACATTTTTATAGGCTTTCATTTTTGTCAATTCCGATTGACATGTTGACATGAATTTTGGTATAATTTCATAGAATCAAAGACAGATAGAACGAGCAGGAATCTGGCGTTTAACTGTCATGATAAAGAAAGGAAGTATCTGTATGAAAAAACTTTTTGCTCTCCTGTTGGTCACCGCACTCCTGCTGCCTCTGGTTTCCGCCCTGGCTGCAACCGAGTATGATGTGACTGAACCCATCACCATCGAATGGTGGCACGCCCACGAAAGCCAGTTCGATGAGCAGATTACCTATATGGTCGACAAGTTCAATGCTGAAAACGGCATGGGGATCACCGTAGTTCCCAAGTACATCGGCGCTTATGCCGACATTGACACGGCCTTCCGTTCCGCAGATGCTGCCGGCACCGTACCCGCGCTGGTATGCTGCAATACTTCCTATCCTGCTGCATACGGCGCTACTGGCCTGTGCGAAGTGCTGGATCCTTACATTGATGCTTTCGATTACGATGTGGAAGACTTCGGCGAAGGCCTGCTGGCTTCCACTAGCTACGATGGTGAGCAGATCTGTCTGCCTTACCTGATTTCCACGCAGTGTATGTATTACAACAAGACTGCTGCGGAAGCAGAAGGCATTGAAATGCCCAAGACCTTTGATGAGATGGACGCTTTCCTCGAGAAGGCCACCCTCTTCAACGAAGACGGCACCACCAAGCGTTACGGCACCGTATTCGGCGGCTGGGACTACTGGTATCATGAGATGCTCTTCAAGAACAACGGCGTCCAGATCGTAACCGATGAAGGCACCACCGATGTCAACAGCGAAAAGAGCATTGAGCTGAACACCAAGATCAAAGAATGGATCGACAAAGGATATGCATACTATGCCATCGGCAGCGGTGCTTCCTCCAACATGCGCGATCTGTTCATCAACGGCGGCGCATTCTCCGTGTTCCATACCTCTTCCCTGTATACCACCTATGTCAATCGTGTAAATGCCCTCGAAGATGAATCTGCCCGTTTTGAAGTCGGTATGGCATGGCTGCCTGGCGGCAGCGATGGCGAGTCTTTCAAGAGCGAAGTCGGCGGCGCTGCCATCTTCATCCCTGCGAAGGCTCCTCAGGCACAGAAGAATGCTGCCTGGCAGTTCATGATGTTCATGGCCAGCCCGGAAATCAACCTGTACTGGTCTGACAACACCGGCTATCTGCCTACCCGCGCCAGCGTTGTCGATCTGCCCGAATATCAGGAGTATCTGGCAAAGAAGCCGGCCATGGATCCTATCATCAAGATGGCCAGCTGGATCAACCCCCGCAACCAGAACCCCGCTTACAACAACTGCGGCAATCTGTGGCGTGAAGCGCTGGGCGAAATCTATAACAATGACGCTCCTATCGAAGAGACCCTTAATAAGTTGGCAGTCGAAATCCAGGCCGAACTGGATGCCGTGAAATAATTCCCATCAGTTTCTCCAATAATTCAGGAGGGGGAGGAAGCTTTTTCTCCTCCTCCTTACTTTGTTAAAGAGGTTTTTGCTGTGAAATCCATTGATCTGAAGGCACGGGAAAGAAAAATGATTTCCCCTGTCCAACGTGGTATCGGGCTTGTCCTGATTATTCTTGGCGTACTGATCATGCTTGTCGGCCTGTTTGGCTATCTGGCCGGCGACTGGCAGATCGCTCCGCTTGCCTGGCTGACCGACCAAGTGTTCATTGCCAGAGAAAATGCCACCAGTTCCGGAACCCAGGTATCCGGTGCATTTGATGTAAACGGAGAAGAAAGCGGCGTACATATCTTTTATGCAGAGCTGACCGGTTCGGATACTGCCGTGATTAACGTGGAAGACTTTGAGGTCGGTGAAACAAAGAAGGCATTGAAAGGCGGCGTTCTTCAGTTTCCTGCAACCAAGGACCGCAATACACAGGTCATTGCAGAGGAATCACCGCTGACACTCGCAAACGGAGTAACTGTATCCAAGGCTGTCAAATTCCCAGGTGCAGGCACCAGCAAATACCGAAGTCTGAAAATGACGGTCGAAGGTGCCTGCAAACTGCAGGTGTATGCGCTGTCTTCCCTGTCCTCCCAGGAACGGCGGGTTGTTCTGTACAACAGCCTTTCCGGTGCACAGGTGGCTTCAGCCGTAGCTCCCGCCTTTACCCTGACACAGACGCTTGCCCCACTGACACTGGAAATACCATCTGCCGGAACCTATTTCCTTTCCGTCCGCGGGGACTATCCCATCGCTCCCGTCAGTGCCATCATGAACTATGCAGTCATGATTCTGCTGCTTGGTCTGGTGCTTCTGCTCAACGGCATCATGATGCGGATTCAGCGTCTGGAACGGATGAAGGACCTGTTCTTCGTGGAACCTGCTCTCCTGCTGTTCCTGTTGTTCGTCTATTATCCCGTCATTGATCTGATCCGCATTTCCTTTACCAACATGGCGGTACTCACGACCGGCAAGCAGGAATTTGTCGGATTTGCCAACTTCGACTGGATGTTCAACGGTGCCGGAAAGAGCTATTTCTGGGAAAGTCTCCGGATCACCGGCGTCTATATGTTCTGGGAAGTGTTCATCACCCTGGTTGGCGGCATGCTTCTGGCTCTTCTCTTCAACCGCATGACACCTTCCTTTAATGCAATGCGCTCCATCGTATTCATGCCCAAGTACATTGCCGTTTCCACCAGTGCCGTTGTATTCCAATGGATCCTGTACAGCACGATTGCCACCGGTATTGGTCAGTCGGAAGGCATTTTGAACTACGCACTCAGCCTGTTCGGCATTCAGGGCCCGCACTGGCTGATTGATGCCAACACAGCCCTTGCAGGCGTACTGATTCTGACAGCATGGCGTGTTGTAGGATACGCCATGATGATCTATCTGTCTGCCATGAAAGGCATCAGCCAGGATTATTATGAAGCAGCTGCCATTGACGGAGCCGACGGTGTACAGCGTTTCCGCTACATCACCATCCCTCTTCTCCGTCCCACAACGCTGTTCCTGTTCGTGACCACTTTTATCGCCAGCATGAAGGTTTTCCAGTCTGTGGATGTCATGACCGGCGGCGGCCCCGGAACATCCACCAACGTTATGGTGCAATGGATTTATAACCTGACCTTCCGGGATTTCCATACCGCCCGCGGCGCCGCAGTATCTCTGGTCTTCTTCGTGATTCTGCTGGTCTGCACGGCTGCCACCATGCGTTTCAGCAACCAGAACGTCAGCTATGATGCTTAGGAAAGGAGGCAGATCCCATGTTTAACAAACTTGATACCGGAAAGAAAATCGGCGTGGTCTGTGAGCTGCTAGGCTTTGCACTCCTCTGCATCACACTGGTGCTGATTCCCCTGCGTGTGGCACCTCCTTTCAAGTTCTACCTGCTGCTCCCTGCCCTGCTCCTCGTCCTTCTTCCTATCCCGGTCATGTGGAAAGACGGTCTGCGGCAAATGAAGCAGAAACCTCAGCATTTTTCTCACTGGCACCGCATGCGTCAAAGCGGATTCTTTGATCTCCTGACGCTTTTTACGGCAATTGCGCTTGTTCTGTTCGCCTGCTGGTGCTTTGGAAACCTGACCTATCATGCTACTCTCCACAGGCATGCTCCCGGTGCTGCAACGCTGGAAGCTGCCAGGCTGGACCCGAATTTCATTGAGTACAATTTCAAGCATGACCTCAACCTGATCGCCAAAAACTACCCCGCATTCGGATGGATCGCCCTGATCATCTCCGCCGTTGTCCTGGTCTGCGGTCTCTACATGCGTTTTATCTCGCCCATTGTACAGGCAGATGAACACCTGCAGATTGCTCACGGCATCTACCGAGTGGTTGCCCAGTATGCTGCCGCCATTCTTGTAGTTGTCATTTCCCTGTTTCCTATTTACTGGATGGTTATCTCCTCCCTCAAGACTTCCGACGAACTTCTCCGGGTCGTGCCAACCCTTTGGCCGAACAAATTTGTCTGGGAGAACTATCCAAACGTCCTCCAGAAAGCACCATTTGACCGTTATCTGCTTAACACCCTTGTCACCACGCTCGTCATGATGGCCGGCGAACTGACCATTGGCGTCATGGCCGCCTACGGCTTTTCCAAGGGACAGTTCAAAGGGAAAAACGTGCTCTTCATGCTGGTGCTGGGTGCCCTCATGGTTCCGATTCAGGTCACCTTCGTCCCGATTTATGTTACCATTTCCCGGCTGAATGCCATCGATACCTGGACCGGTGTGTTTCTTCCCAACATGGTCAGCGCCTACTTTATCTTCATGCTTCGTCAGAACTTTATGGCTGTCGATAACAGCTATATTGAAGCAGGCCGTATTGACGGCATGGGCCGGTTCGGCACCATCGTGCATGTTCTGTGCCCCATGTGCAAACCCACTCTGATTACCGTCAGCATCATCAGCTTCATCAACGGATGGAACAGCTATTTCTGGCCCAAGATGGTCACCCAGTCGGAGGCCAGCCGAACCATTGCCGTCGGTGTTCAGCGGCTCAAGGAAACTTATGCCGGACAGTATGTTTCAAATTTCAACGAGATCATGGCGGGGGCCGTTATGGCCATCATCCCCATTGTATTTCTGTTCCTGATTCTGCAGAAATACATCATGACCGGTATGAGCAAGGCCGCCATGAAATGACGGCAGAAAGAAGACAGCTATGAATGATACCATCCACCTTCCCCAGGCACACAAACCGCGCATCATCGCCCATCGCGGTCTGAGCGGTCTCGAAATGGAGAACACCGCTTCGGCCTTCGTAGCAGCCGGACAGCGGTCCTATTACGGCATTGAAACGGATGTGCATGTCACTGCAGACGGGCAGTTTATCCTCATTCATGATGACAATACCAAACGCGTCGCCGGTGATGAGATGATTGTCGAAAACACCTGGTACGAAACGCTGAGGGCCATCCGTCTGAACGACACGGACGGAAAAAAAGGCCGGCGTGACCTTCTCATGCCGAACCTTTCGGAGTACATCGGCATCTGCAGGAAATATGAGAAATATGCGGTGCTGGAATTCAAAAATCACTTTGCCCCGCGTGATATTGACCGCGTCATTGCCATCCTTCAGGAAGCGGAATATCTCGATCATGTGATCTTCATTTCCTTTGATCTGCCCAACATGATCTGTATCCGGGAACGTCTTCCCGAACAGCCTGCGCAGTTTCTGATCAAGGAGTTTCCGGACTGGCTCCCGGATACACTCGGGAAATACCACCTGGACCTTGATATCAAGCACACCGCCCTGACCGGCGAACGTGTCCGGCAGCTTCATGAATGCGGTATCCAGGTCAATACCTGGACTGTCAATACGCTGGAAGATGCACAGCGAGTTATTGACTATGGTGTTGATTACATCACCACAAACATCCTTGAATAATCAGCCGAGGCACTTGTCAACGCTGTCCCCTCTGTTCTTCACGCTGAAAAAGCCCATTCTGTTCACGAAAAACAGAATGGGCTTTTTAATCTATCTTTACTCCGCCGTCTCTTCCGATCGTACCGAACGAACGCCAAAGTAGGATGCCATGGCTTCGTTGGTCCAGACTGTCGGATCCGGATAGACGGTAGGCTTTCCCGTCACGGTCTGTACTGTCCAGGCAGGCAGCAGAACATCCTCTTCCCTGTCTGCCGTCTCGCACAGCTGATATTCCCTCTGGAACTGTTCCCGATAGGCTTTCTGTGTCCCGTTCAACTGGTCGGATATAAGTTTCCCATAGTTATTCTGCTGTCCCATTGCAAGACAGAGCGACAGGCACAGCCCGCCCAGCAGGAACCAGATGTAGCGCTGTTCCCTGTGCTCCTGCATTTTCGGCGAATGACGCAGCCGGACCGCTGCCAGAACCAGCAGCACAGGCGCTGTCAGCACTACATAATCATGATACATATTGATCACCCGGCCGGAACCTGCATAACCAGAGGAATACATATGCGGAAAAATCATGCCGGCCAGAATCAGGTACCAGGCGGCAATCAGGGCGGGTATCGGCGGAATGCGCTCTGCGGTTTTTTCCGTCACGCCATGTACCCTGGTCTGCAGTACTGGAATCAGAAAGAAAAGCAGTGCCGCCACCGGAGTCTTGAAGAAAAATCGCAGAATATAAAAGCCTGCCGCCCGCAGGGTAGCGAAGAACGACCATAACAGGTACATCACTCCGCTTTCATGGGCGCCGTCCGTTGCCATGCGCACCTGATTTCCCGGCGCCAGTATGGCAAGAAGGAGACCGCCAATCATGGGAACAAGGAAAAATGCATTCTCAGCCAGTCCCGCCTTCTCTCCGGACGTACATGCAATCCATATCCTTCCTGCAAGCATTACCACCAGCAGACACAGCGTCATCATTGCCGTAATAAAGTTATCCAGTGCAAGTGCTCCCAGCAGAACAGCAGAAAGGACCATGAGCGGTATTTTTCCTTTTCCACAGTCTGTTGCCGCCTTATCACAGCAAACCATGGCAAAAAGCGACAGCGCCTGCGCTCCGGTATAAAACCAGGCTCCGTTGAACCAGTAAATGCCCTCTACGATATCCGGCAGGAAGATCAGCGAAATGCCGCACTGACAGAGAAACATCAGAAGCACCAAGTCATGCGGCAGATGCAGACGCTTCTTCAGAAAATGAAAGAGAAACGCATACCAGGCAGCAACATGGAAAAGAATCAGGATAACTGCATGGACTCCATAGCAGGACATATCAAAAACCGCAGGATTCAGCGCCATGATCAGCACGCCGAAAAGCGTTCCCTGCCAGTCCCTCCAGGTACGCAGCGCATAGGACAGGGCGTCCTTCACCACTTTAAGTACGTTCCCGGTCTTTATCCAGGTTGCATGCGTATAATAGGCAAAAGTAAAATCATCGGTTGCCGGATGTGCTGCAAAACAGCCGATAAAAAACGGGATGAGGCTGACGACGAAGATCGCCACGGCCACAATCACCGCCGGTTTTTTCATCATCTTCATTTCCTCATCCCTGTACCTTATACATTAAAGCGGAAAAGCACAACGTCTCCGTCCTGCATCACATATTCCTTGCCCTCGCTGCGGACCAGCCCCTTTTCCTTGCAGGCAGTCATGCTGCCTTCTCTGGCCAGATCCTCGAAGGAAACAACCTCTGCCCGGATAAATCCGCGCTCAAAGTCCGTATGAATCTTTCCGGCAGCCTGAGGTGCCTTGGTACCCTTGCGAATCGTCCATGCACGACACTCATCTGCACCTGCCGTCAGGAAAGAAATCAGTCCCAGCAGGTCATAACACTCAGAGATCAGACGGTCGAGGCCGCTTTTACCGATCCCCAGTTCTTCCAGGAACATTGCACGTTCTTCTTCATCCATGGCGGCAATGTCCTCTTCAATCTTTGCCGAAATGACCAGTACCTTGGCATTTTCCTCCCTGGCCAGTGCCTTGACGGCAGCTACGCCGGGCAGGCTGTCTTCATCCTTGCCCAGATCGTCTTCCTTAATATT
This sequence comes from uncultured Clostridia bacterium, assembly GCA_947167215.1. Classification (GTDB taxonomy): domain Bacteria; phylum Bacillota; class Clostridia; order Christensenellales; family Aristaeellaceae; genus Ventricola. The sequence continues at coordinate 82,622 of CAMVHE010000002.1, read as the reverse complement.
ACAGGCATAGATCACGGGTTTCGTGGTCAGCAGGAACCACTCCCGGACAATCTCCTTCTCCCGGTCTGTCATCTCGCAGGTACGGACCGGCTGCAGTTCGTCCAGATGAGCCAGCAGCTTCTTTCCAAGTGCTGCTTCCTCTGCTGCCTTCTTTTCTCCGCTCTTGATCAGTTTGGAAGCTTTTTCATAGCGTTTTTCAACGGTTTCCCGGTCTGCCGCCATGAGCTCCAGATTGATGGTCTCAATATCATTCTGCGGATCATGGCTGTCAGCATGACGGATGATATCCGGATCTTCAAAGCAACGTACCACCTGCACAATTGCCTCACACTCACGGATATGGGACAGGAATTTATTTCCCAGACCCTCTCCATGGCTTGCGCCCTTAACCAGGCCTGCGATATCAACAAACTCTATTACCGCCGGTGTTTTCTTCTTTGGCGAATACATCTCCGCCAGCTTATCCAGCCGCGCATCCGGCACGGTCACCATTCCGGTATTGGGCTCTATGGTACAGAAGGGGTAATTGGCAGCTTCTGCCCCCGCCTTCGTAATTGCATTAAACAGTGTAGATTTGCCGACATTGGGCAGTCCCACGATTCCTAATTTCATATATCTCTACATCTCCTTCAAAAGTCCAGTGTTTTCAATACTTTCCGGGCTTGCCCGAAAATGGCTCACGCCCTTTTACACCCATTTTACCGTTTGAACCTGACCTTTGGGCGTAAGCTGTTTCAAACTGATGGACGGCTTTTCAGCATCGAATCATCAGTTAAGATACCTGTCCAGAATGAACTCCTTTCCCGTCACGCAAAAAAAGAGTCCAACGTGAATATGGAGTATATCACAGAAGTCCTCTTTTCTCAATAGTTTTCGATGTGGATTACCGCCTGTCCGCATGTTATTTTCCTCTTACCGGTTACCTGGAGCCTTAATATGAAGAGCCGTGCACCAATGGAATCCACTGTTTGGATCGGTGCGTACAAGCGATTCAGCAGGAATCCCATTGTTTTCGGTTTGGAATGCAGCAGTTGCTGTTTCACCGGATTGGTCTTAAAACCAGGTTCATGGGGGGCTGTCTTATCGGTATTGCTCCTGCGAAAGTGCTAGAAAACATGGATGAAGGACAGCCGGGATTGCCATGCATCGTACGTAAACCGAATGAAGCTTACTCACAATACAAATGGCTGGGCACTGCACAAAAAAACTCTGAAAACGTTGAACGTTCTCAGAGCTTTGGGCTTGTGATGCGTTGAAACTCCGTCAGAGGATAACAGCGCTGCTTGCATTCCCGGAAATCTGTTGGCTTACGCAGGAACGCCCAGAGATGCAGAAACGGTTTCCGCTGCAGGAATACCTCCATCCCGGTTCAGAGCACTCTGAGCCAGCTTTCCATTTCGTCCTCTGTAATATGGAGCTGTTTGTCCATTGCAGCAAGAACCCGCATCTTGCCGCCTTCCACGGTTCCAATGTATTTCTGCAGTTCTTCCAAACTTGCAGTAAAAGCGGTGCAGATATAATCTGAAAGCAGTTCAAGATCCCGGGGATGTTCTAGATATACCCGGAGGTTTTTTTCCTTATCTTCACCGGCACTGCAGGCACCGGTTGGCAGGCAGAGGCATTCTGCCGTTTCCGCGGGGAGCACTACATAGCGTCCTTTTCTGGTACACTTAATGCTCATAAACGGGTGATGACATACTGCCTGCAGCGTGGAAGCGCTCTTCTTGTAGGTAAGCCAGGTATCTGCTCCGCCATGACTCACTATAATCTGCCGGATCATCGCACAGAAAGCCTTTTCTTCCTGATTCATCTCCGGCAATTCCCCCGGAACGGTCTCCATCTCTTTTTTCCGGATCTGAATCAGCCGCCAGAGAATCTGTCCGCAGACTTCCGCATCGGTTGTGGCCCGGTGGGCCTGCCGGTTATAGATCCCCATCGAATGCGCCACCGTATCCTGGCGGTAATCCATGAGGCCGGGAATCAGTTTGCGGGAAAGCCCCAGCGTGTCCACATAGTTGAGTTCCGCGGAATAGCCCAGTCTGTCCAGGGCATTCCCCAGAAAGTCCATATCAAATTTGGCATTGTGCGCGCAGAAAAGAGTCTTTCCCTCCAGCGCATCGCCCAGGAACGCGGTCAGTTCTGCATAGGCTTCCTGCTCCCTTGGGGCTGTCGCCAGCATGGCGTTGGTAATATGGTTGACGGCAGTGGCTTCATAGGGAATGAACCTGCCGGGATTGACCAGGGTGTTGAAAGAGGCAACTGCCACGCCTTTTTCATAGCGCACGGCACCCAGCTCCACAATACGGTCAAAATAGCGGTCAAGACCCGTCGTCTCCACGTCAAAGGCAATATAGCATTCTTCGAGAGCATGAAGGGTCATCCTATCCAGGCCTAGTTTGTAAGCTTTAATCATCTCTTTTTTCCTTTTTTCTCACGTATGACAGAATGTAACCCATGCTGACCAGCATCAGGAAGGAAGCGGCCACCAGAGGGATGTTTGTCTCCCAATAGACTGACAGCGAAGCAACCGCAATCATCATTGCGGGCGGTATCATCCTGCGCTCCTCTGCTGCCAGCACCATGGCTGCGGCCTCCGCCAGATAGAAATAACGCTCATGCATTCTGGGCAGGAAAAAGACGATGACCAGCGGAAGCAGCACCGCCAGCCGCAGATACTGAATCCGGTCCCGCTTTTCTGCCAGAAAGCACAGGATCAGCAGAAGACATGCACCGAGTGCAAGCGCAATCGAAAACTTACCATATGCATAGGCATCCAGTCCCGCCGTTTCCATCAGGCCGTAGAATCCCGGGGCATTATAGTTCAGACCGGTGTAAAGGCCCGTCTGACTGGTATAAATTGAAATCAGTTCCAGGGGATTCTTGCCAAAGAGAACAGCTGGCAAAGCCACTGCTGCCAGAGTAAGAAGAAACACCAGGGCATCCTGAAGATGAAGTTCTTCATCCAGAAAGAGGACCAGCACAATCGGAAGGAAAAACACTGCCTGCAGCTTGAAGGCAATCGACAGTGCAAAGCAGGCTGCGGCGCCTGTTCCCCGGTGATTCAGTGCCAGTGCCAGCCCCCAGAGTGCACAGGCGGCATAGAGGCTGTCGCACTGCGCAAACATTCCTCCGTTAAGTGCAAAAGTCGGCACCAGCAGTACAGCGGCAAATGCTGCCTGTCCGCGCTTTTCGTCTCCGCACAGGGAAAGGGCCGCACCGGCCAGCATCGCATCCCCGATGAAGGATACCCACTTGACGCCGTACACGTGCGGAATCGGCAGGCGGGTCAGGAAGAACAGAATATACTGATACAGCACATTATATTCTCCGATGTTCTCCCGCATGCTGGCACCAAAGCTGCGATAGGCAAAAAATTTCATCCAGTCAGACAGATAATAGGTAAAATCTCCCCCTGTCCGATCCAGGAAGGAAAGACGCATAACCATGGATGCCATGCAGATAACGCCCATCATGGTCATCTGCAGGATGCCTGCCCCTGTCCGCACAGCGGAAGACAACGCAAAAGCGATCATGATTGCAAAGGGAATGAGCATCAGAACCATGGTCATCATCCGGGAAAAGGCATCCGCTGCTTCAGAAAACTGAAACAGGCTTGTCAGTACCAGCTCTCCTGCCAGCAGCATCAGGGTAAGCACCAGTACTCCCAGAACACCGCAGGGAGCCGTCAGCGCTTCCCTCAGCATTCCGTCAAGCCGCTTCATGGCGAACCTCCGGCTTTTTCAGGGAAGATGTCAGGGAAAGAATGCAGAAGATGAGCACAAACAGTGTAATGATGCTGCGCACCGGCAGGGAAATCACGTCACCGCCAAAGATAGAAGCGATGTACCCGCACAGCGAGACCGCCCCGACGGTTATCCCCATCACGGCCCGCCTGGTATCCATGCAGGCGAAGAGCAGCAGTTCCGCCAGCATCAGACTGCGGACGTTCATCTGCGGCAGGATCTGAGGCAGTCCCAAAGCCAGAACTGCAGCCGCCAGCATCCAGGTCTTTGCGGTAAACCGTGTTTCCGGCACTTCGCAGAGTGCTATTGCAAAAAGCATCGCGGCCGCCATGCCAAAGTACATGCCCATTCCGCTGAATTCACGCACGGAGGCCACACTCATCAGTCCAAATACACCCGGCGCATTATCGATAAGTCCGGCTCCCTCATACATCATGCTGGTAATCTGCTGCTGATAGCGTACCCACAGCTGTGTAAAATCGTGGGTATCCACCAGAATGGCCAGATTGGTAAGAATATAGCCCGCCGGAAGCAGAAGAACCTGCCAGGGTCGAATGTGGCGGTGCCGGATCATGGGAATCAGCAGCGGCATCAGAAAAACACTCTGGAGTTTAAAGCCCAGGGCAATGCCCCACAGGAGGGCGCCCCAGATGCCCTGCTTTCTGAGCAGCAGAAGCAGGCCGCAGAGCAGCAGGGAAACATAGATTACATCATTCTGCATCCAGCAGCCGCTGCAAAGCAGCATGGTGGGTGCAATCAGGGCGGCCATCATGGGAAGAAGCCCATTGGGTTTTCCTGTCACTTCCCTGGCCAGGCCAAAGAGCGAATATGCCGCCAGGCTGGTAAAAACCAGATTGACCAGTTTGAGCGCCGTCAGCTGAGAAAAGTTCTCCAGCCGGGAAAATAATCCCATGATCAGCAGGTAGCCTCCGGACCAGTATCCTTCTTCCCATGCCAATGCCGGCAGCAGATTATAATTCCACATATCCGAAAGCATGGGGGCTAAAACTTTCCTCACCCGTCCCGGGGAGATATCCAGCATCGCCAGGGATGCCAGAATGCCAATCATGACAAGCAGCGAAACAAAAAGAATCACAATCATCGGCTGGTCTCTTGTGGCTTCCAGCACGCGAACCATGAGCAGCAGCAGGCACAGAGCGGAAACCAGCGCAACAACCGTTTTTTCCGCTCTGGCAGACTGCATGAAAAATACCACAAAAAAGAAGGCAAGAGACAGAATACACGCCAGTATGCGGCGTACAGCATCTCCAGGCTGCAGCATCATAAAGCTGCGGAACGGATCCCGTTTCATCATGCCTTCACCTCCAATTCCTTCACAGACAGTTTTCTCCAGAAGATGATTGCCATTATGACCAGACCTGCAGCGGCAAACAGGGTGGAAACGGACAGGTCAAGGACTCCCGTACGATACAGTCCCGCCGTATAGCAGAGGTAGGAACTCAGCATAAGGCAGCAGGCTGCAGGAAGGTACTGGGGACCAAAGGCAACCATGGCAAAAGACAGTACATCTGCGCCAAAGGTGTAGCGCTCATGCATCTTTGGCAGGAAAAACGGAATGCCCGCAGTAAAGAGCACACAGGCGCAGAGAACCGTCTCCGCATTTACCCGTTCAGGATGCATGACCAGCGCGGCACAGACGGCTACCATAAAGGCAAAAGCCAGCATCATCGCCATGCCGCTCAGCATCTGGAAATATGCAGCATTGCCCTTGTCTCCTGGCAGCAGCTCATACAGCGTAGGTCCGTTAATGGTGATGAAATTATAGGTTCCAGCCTGACTGATGTAAACCGTCAGAACGTGATGCAGCGATTTTCCTGCAAGCAGTGCGGGAGTCATCATGACCATATAGAACAGCGGAATCATCCCCACATGCCACAGTTTGATATCCTTCCGCTGCCATAGCGGCAGCAGTACCGGCAGGAAAAAAACGGTCTGCAGCTTAAAGGAAAGCGCCACGCCGAAACAGCTCATGCCACGCACCGGATGCCCGGAAAGGATCTCTGCCAGTGCCAGGATGCAGAAAGACACATAGATGACATCGCACTGCGCCCAATATGCACCGTTGAAGACCACCGGAGGAAGAATCATGGCCAGGCAGAAAAAGATACCCTGCCAGAGTTCACGGCGAACCTTCAGGGCAAAAAGCCTCGTCAGGCCATACGCCAGAATTGCGTCAAAGAGCACGGATACCGCCTTGATCAGGTATTCCGATGGATATTCCTGAACCCTTGATATCAGCACCAGAATATAAAGATACGGCGGCGTGTAGTCACTGGCAATATACGTACCAAATCCCTGCCAGATGGTCATTGGCGTATAAGATACAATCCAGTTTCCGAGGAAGATGTCATAATCATCGCTCCGGAAATCCAGCAGTGATATCTTTCCCAGCAGAATCATCCCTGCCGCCAGGCTGAACCCGATGATCACCGGCAGGGAAAGCCTGCGGACGATACGCAGCAGAATCAGCAGGGTGGCTGCATACACCACGGTAAAAGCAACCGCGGTAATCATAATCAGCATGGGCTGCTTCCGGTCCACAAAGTCATCAATGGCGGCATAGCGGGCATGCAGCGCAAAATAATAGAAGATCAGCGTTGCACCGACAAACAGTACCGTCAGAAATGCCAGCTTTCTGCCGCCAATGCGTTCTTCCCTCGTTTTCGTAAATACCCCTCCTCTGCGGGTCATTCCCGCGATTGGTTCCGGCGGAAATGCCGGAGAATTTTCATTACCATCGTAAAGAGCCGCTTCTCAATCTCCTCCGCGTATTTCATGGAGAAAAAGAAGATCAGAATCAGAACCACTGCCCCGCATACATAGCACCAGACCGGAAGCTGAAGCGTATTGCTGCCAAGTGCCGCGGCAAAAATCAGCCCCCATGGCCGGCCCAGGAGAACGCACAGCAGAAAGCGGGAAAACGGCATATCGGTCAGTCCTGCCAGCATGCAGACCGCATCATCCGGAAAAAATGGAAAAAGCATGGTCAGGAAAAGGAACATTCCCTGTTTTTCCCGAATCACCGGCAGATACTTTTCCATGACGCTTCCGGAAACGTGCCGGGCAACAAAGTCATGTCCCAGTTTTCGAACCACACAAAACACGATGACAGACCCAAGCGCAACTGCCCCAACTCCCAGAAGCACGGCCGGCCAGAAGCCAATAACCAAAGCTCCTGCAAGCATCGTGACGTTGCTGGGAATCGGCGCGAAAATCACCGACAGCATCTGGATGGCGAAAAACACCAGTCCTGACAGCGGTCCATAGGAAGCCAGAAGTGCCTTCATGCCTTCCAGAGAGGAAAAGACCCCCAATCACAGCACCTCCCCGACAATACAGTATCCATAAGTAAACAGCAGGAGAAGCCCCGCTGAAACCAGCAGTAGAAAGATATGAATTCCTTTCTTCCGGAAAGCATTCGTCTGCAGCAGCGGCAGTGTCGCCATACCAAACAGATATCGCGGTCCGGAAAGCAGCCAGGTCGGTGAAAACACGACCATTAGATACACAAAACTGTAAGCCACCACATCATAGGATGTCCCGCGTTCGCTGACCGCAAGCAGCACCATCGCATAAAGGATTGCCGCCAGCTGCGCACCAAATGTCCACCACTGATCCGACGCACCTTCCGTCAAAAAGAGATAGCGCAGCGTTCGCGATGCGGTTTCAAAAAACCATCCCGGTTCCTGGAACCAGTTTTCCTTCTGATAGGTCATGTAAGCAAAAGGATCTCCGGTTACTACATAATTAACCAGCCAGTAAGCGAATAATCCGCAGAAAACTATCCCCATCCTCAGCAGTGCTGAAAGAGCATCCCGGAGCTGCAGTTTTCCCCTGCTCCACTGAGTCAGAGCCTCTATCAGTATAAAGCCCGCTACGATAACACCCGGCATACGGGTAAAACTTCCAGCCATTCCCAATACACAGGAAAGGAAAGGGTGCCGGCGAAACGTTGCAAGACATCCCAGCGTAAGGCACAGAAACAAGCCTTCCGCGTAGACTGCCGTAAGAAAAACGCTCAGCGGGTTAAAAAGGAAATAGCAGACCGCCAGGAAGGCATTCTCTTCTCCCAGCCGTTCTCCTGCAAAGCAATATAAAAAGATGGCGGACAGAGGCACTGTCGCGAAAGACAAGCCTGTTCCCGCCAGGTAGGGATCAATATGAAAAAGCCTTGCGAAAACACCCACCAGATACGGATACAGCGGGAAAAAAACCAGCCTCAGCCGGTCATCCCCCACTGCCGTATAACCATTTTCTGCAATCCACAGATATTGCCGAGTGTCCCAGTGCTCCCATAGCATCCGGTGAGATGACAGGAAGGAAAGCGTACCGCCCTGAATCCGGTAAAAAAGATAGGCCGCAAGCATCACTGCTATTCTGGTAAGAACTGCCAGCACGGCTATCTGGGCCAGCACAGCGGCAGACGGCCGGAAGAAATCCTTTTTTTCCGGTTCGGTGCTCAGATGCAGCAGCCGGATCAGCAGCCGGATACCCACATATCCCATCAGGACAATCGTCCCTGCCGCCACCAGCCGTTCCAGCACTTCCCTGGTTATGCTCAGCTGAAAGAAGTCATTCATGTTTTTCTTCCCGCTGCCTCATAGCTTCATCATAGGCGGCTTTTTTCAGCTGATACTCCGCCATTTCCTTTTCGTACTCTGCCATTTTCCGCTGATATTCCTCCTCGGCAGCCTTCTGTGCCATATATGCATCATATTCCGCTTTTTTCCTGCGGTATGTCTGCATTTCTTCCTCATACTGGCTGAGTTTTTCCTGATACTCCCGCTCTGCCTCTTCCACCGGTTTCTCTACCTTCCTAGTATCCTCATCCTTTTCTTCCTCAGCCTTGTTCGCTGCATAATCCGCCATGTTCAGCACCCGGGCATCCTCTTCCGATTTCCGGAGTCCGCTGGCACCTTCATAGCGTCTGGTTTCCACAAAACGCTTTCCGGGATAGTCGCCAAGTTCTTCGTCCGGGATTGCTTCCGCCCTGGCCTCGGCTGCCGCTATGTCTGCCTTCGTCATCACGGGCTTTTCAAGCGGAAGCCAGGAATCTTCCTCGGGTTCATCTGCGGGTTCTTCCTGCTCTGTTTCCTGAAAATCTGACGCATCAGGAACCACATCATCCGAAATATGCAGGAAACGGCTGATCCGAACCGCCCAGATATGGTAAGGACGCCAGCGAATCAGCCAGACGACCCAGTCGCCCACCAACCCGATCACCAGAATAACCAGCGAAATGGGCAGCCAGTAATGACCAAGCAGTTCCAGCAATGTTGTCCGGTCTGTATCCAGGAGATCCCACAGCGCCTGGAAAAGCATACGCGTCCATCCCAGCAGGATGGCAAACAGAGAATTCGCCAATACGCCCATGGAATCTCACCTCCAGCCTGCCCCTCAGGGCTGGTTTTCCGTTATTGTAAGAACTGCTGTTTCCGTCGAGTATTCTGCCTCCAGTGCATCCGCGTTATCCATCTGCAAAGTCAAAGGAATTTCATGGGTGCCTGCCGTCAGTCCCGATGCAGAAACTGTAACGGTAAGGCCTGACGATTCGAGGCTGTTTATCACGGTGTACGGTCCTGTAAGCGTCACATTCACGCGTTCGGGGCGTACCGCTGTCCGGTAGGCCTCATTCATACCCGTCACCGTCACCGGCACGTTCCGGAAAGTCTTTGTCGCACTTTCCTCTGTGATATGAACCGTCACCCCTATTTCCGTGGGCAATGTATTGTCAATGCCGGTAATCCGGCGAACGCGCACATATCCCGTCACATCTTCATGCGCTCCGGTGATATCCAGCGGAGCATCCGTGGTGATACCGGTAATGGCTTCGAGAATTGCATCGCTGGCAGCCACCGGCAGGGTCTCGCTGGCAAGTTCCACACCGGATACCGCAAAGCCCTCTGCAGGTTCCCCTGTAACAAAGGCAGAAGCCACCAACGGCACCTGTTTCACATGAACCAGTTCGGTTTCAACAATCACGGAACGGGTAATAACCGACTGATTGGTGACATTCAGCTTGCTGTTGGTAACCGGCGTTCCGTCTGCTGTCTGCAGCTCAATATCCAGCGACAGCCGGTCTGTCATTCGCTCCTCGGAAAGTGCCGACTGATCCAGGTGCAGAAGCACCCTGGAAACGGTGGAAACAACGCTCTGGGGGCCGGATACGGACAGTGTCGTGGGATCCGTCCGGTAGCTGTCCAGATAAAGTCCTTCCGGCAGCGTATTATCCAGCTGAACAACCACCGGCACGCGCCTGGTAATATACCGCTCTGCATGCACCGTGACGGTATTGGGCTCGCAGCTGATCACCGGACCGTAAAGCTGGGAGGAATAAACGATGCTGAGCGTATTTTCGCCCTCTCCCGTTATCTGGGAAAGTTCAAAGTGAGGATTGTAGGAAGATGCGGTCACGCGGTCATAGTTGGCCTGCGTGATTTCCACCGTCATGTCTACGTTGGGAACCATCTCAAGAATATTATCGGTTACAATATATCCCCGGCTGATCAGCGTGGTTTCTCCGGTTACACTGACCGGTGCATCTACAAAGCTCTTGCGTCTTGTCAGTGTACCGTCGGACGCCACCAGCACTGCCCAGATGATGAAGGCAACAATCAGGGAAACAATGCCCAGGAAAATACGGTTCTGAAAGACTTTGGAAAGCCTTTCCCGCAGTTTTCCCAGCGGCCGGTGATCAGGTTTCCGGGTCGGACGACCGGTCATCATAGTCCTTCCGCCTCCTTTGTCCAAGATGGAACAGCGGCAGATGCCATGATGACTTCTTTTCGTCGCTGTCGTAGATGCCATGCAGAATCTGGCGCAGGGAGATTTCGTCCAGGTTGCGCACCAGCTGGCCTCCTTTGGCCATGGAAATCACACCGGTCTCCTCTGAAACAATGAACACCGTTGCATCTGAAATCTCGCTGACGCCGATGCCTGCCCGGTGACGGGTGCCCAGGTCCCGTCCAACGCCGGTCGTATCTGACAGGCGCAGGAGACAGGCCGCTGCAACCACCCGGTCTCCCCGTACCACCATGGCACCATCATGCAGGGGGGTTTTGGGTTCAAAAATATTCTCAATCAGCGGCTGAGAGATGATGCCGTCCACCCTGGTGCCTGTCGCAATCACATCGTTGAGGCGGATACCGCTTTCCATGACGATAAGCGCGCCTATCCGTCTGCGGGACATATGGCAGATTGCCAGAACCATCTCGTCAATAATATTTTCCGTGCTGATTTCTTCCTCCTGCAGAACAGAAGAATCAAAGAGGGAACCGTTGCCGATTTCCTCCAGAATTCTTCGGATTTCCGGCTGGAAGAGGACCACCAGGAAGACGGGGCCTGCATTTACCATCCAGGAAAGCAATGCATGCAGGCTGCGCATCTCAAGGATGCCGGTCAGCCAGGTTGCCACCAGAAGCACGATAATTCCTTTGAGGGTCTGAGAAACCCGTGTCTGCCGGACATGAATAAAAAGCTGAAAAATAATGAATGCCAAAATCGCGATATCAAGAAAGTCCATGATATCCGGTCGATTCCATATATTCCAGAATATGGCAGATATCTGACTCATGAGTGTTTGCACTGCGCTCTTCTCCCCATTTGTTTATCAGAAACGATTATACACCAATTTATGAAGGCAGAACAGGGGGTAAATGACGGCATCTGCTTTGCTTCGCTGTAAATCCTCCCTGGATCAGCCATCTGTTGAAAAAACAATCATATCGGAAATCCGTTCCCGCCTTGCCACCATGATCCGGACATCCCTGTCCACCCGGATGCTCTCCTGGGACAATACTTCCGTCACCTGATTGTACGCCAGTTCCGGCAGGTTGTTCTCTCCGGAAAGGTGGCCGAGGAATGCTGCCTGGGTACCGTTGCGCACCAGCCTTGCCAGTACCGCCCCGGCATCCAGATTATTGAGATGGCCCTTATTGGAAAGGATTCTCCGCTTCAGGGAGGCGGGATAGCTGCCGCTTTTTACCATATTCACATCATGATTGCTCTCCAGCAGCACTGCCTGGCTGCCAAGAATCGGATCAATCCAGCGGTCACTGATGTGCCCGATGTCTGTGGCCACCGCACAGGAAAGTGGTGACGCAGAAATGACAAATCCCACGGGTTCCCTGGCGTCATGGGGAATTGCGAAAGGCCGGACGGATACCTTGTCAAGAAAAAACTCTTCATCTGTCTCAAAAACCCGTTTCAGTTTATCCGGAACTTCCACCCTCTTCTCTTCCATTCCTTCCCAGGTCCCTGCATTTGCATAAATCGGGATTTCATGCCTGCGGCAGAAAACGGCGAGCCCTTTGATATGATCCACATGCTCATGCGTGATGAGAATGCCATGAAGTTCCTCCGGAGTTGTGCCGATCTGTGCGAGACCGCTGCAGATTCGGGCACACGAAATACCGGCATCCACCAGTAACCGGGTACCGTTCAGAACAATATAAGTACAATTGCCGGATGAACCGGAAGCAATGGGACACATGAGCAGTCGCATGGCTTTACAAAATCCTCTCTCTCCCTTACAATAATGCTCGTAACGTCTGATTATACGCGATTTTTCTTTTTTTCACAAGAGAGGTATCCATCATGGAGCAACTTCGTTTATGGGGCCGTATGGTTTCCAGACATAAGATTATTAAAAATGTGACGGTGAATGTCCCGGATGGCGATATTGAATCCGCCATTCTCGATATCTGCCATCAGTTTGATATCCAGCGGCCTCTGCAGCTTCCCAAGCACGACCGGGAGATGGAAGAATATGGGCATACCTTCTACAGTGCAGACCACTTTACGGAGCCCATTTCCTTTGACCGTTTTGAGATTGAACTGCTGCTTCCTGATACCCAGGCAAAGAACCCCGGCCGGACCCGCAGGCCGATTGAAGACGTATGAGCCTGCCTGTCGGGCGTTTTGCCCCTACTCCCAGCGGCTATCTGCATCCCGGCAACCTGATGTGCGCTCTTATCGCCTATCTTTCCGTTCGTCATGCCGGCGGACGCTTTCTTTTGCGCATTGAAGATCTTGATAAGCCCCGGTGTCCGGACCACCTCATTCAGGATACCCTGTCCGACCTCACCTATCTCTCGATCCGGTGGGATGAGCCTCCGCTGTATCAAAGTTCCCGTACTTCCATTTACGAGCATGCTTTCCAGATGCTCCGGGATTCCGGCGTTATCTATCCCTGTTTCTGTACCCGCAATGAACTGCATGCCGCCCTTGCACCTCATCCCGGGGATACCACTTTCATCTACTCGGGAAAATGTTCCCATCTTACACCGGAACAGGTACAATCCCTCTCTGCCATCCGAAAGCCTGCCATGCGGCTCCGCGTGCCGGATCGCGTTTTCTCTTTTACGGACCGGCTTCAGGGGTTGGTATCCCAGTCTCTTCAGGAGGAAGTCGGCGACTTCATCGTCCGCCGTTCCGACGGCGTTTACGGATACCAGCTGGCGGTTGTCGTTGATGATGCCATGAGCGGGATGACCGAAATCGTGCGCGGCCGGGATATTCTCTCCTCTACCCCGCGACAGATTTATCTCCAGGAGCTTCTCCATCTGCCTACTCCTGCCTATTACCACGTTCCCCTCCTCTCTGACGGAAGCGGGAAAAAAATGTCAAAGCGCAATCAGGCCATCTCGCTCCGGGAACTGTCGCACCGTTATACACAGCCTCAGCTTCTGGGATTCCTCGCATACTGTGCGGGTCTTCTGCCGGAATACCGGGAAACTACCATGGATTCGCTGATTTCCTCTTTTGACTGGTCCCTCATCCGGCATGATGACTTCGTCATTCCGCCGCGTTTTCTCCAGGCGCTTTGATTGCCGGAAAGTTATTTATACATTTTTTAAAGTTTGTATCAATTTTAAAAAATTCAAAAAAAGGGATTGACAGCTCGCCCCGCTGGGAGTATAATTCTCGTCGTTGTCGGGGCATTAGCGCAGTTGGTAGCGCACAACACTGGCAGTGTTGGGGTCAGCGGTTCGAATCCGCTATGCTCCACCATTTGATGACGCTGATATGAAATCATATCAGCGTATTTTTTTTGCTTTCTTTCGGAAGCTTCGTCCCGTTCTGCACAGGCACTTCCTGCCGCCGGATCCGATATTCCTTCACCGGGTGCAGGCCTTCCCGTCCTTTCCCCCGGAATAAAGAAGGGATTGCCGGAAACCGTTTTTCCCTTTCCACTGCATTCTCTTTCCACCACGGAAATGCTATAATGGAACCGCAGGCAGGAGCTGCATCGGGGTATCTGCTGCCCCCCCGGTCCCTCTGACTGCAGTGGAATAGCATCCCTATGGAAACCGCACGCATGAACGAAATCGCTCAAATCAGGTAAGGAGTGTTTTACCATGAAAAAGAAAGCAGCCCTTCCGTTTCTATTCGTAATCAGCTTCCTTCTGCTGTTCCTGTCCACCAGCTCAGCCGAAACACGCCAGGGCGTGATTCTCCTTGAAGGTATGGAAAACCCCATCACGGAAACACTGTATCAAAGCCAGGATGGTTTCTCCTTCTGGTATGTATCGGATGATTTCAGGGCATATCACGGCGAAATGGAAAACACGGATGGCGACATCATTGCTTCACTTTATTCGGATGATTATATGCTTCTTTCCAGAATCTCCGAGGATGAAGCACTGGAATATGCCGGAGAACTTCATCCGGACATTGCGGAACAGTCTGAAGCTTCCCCCCTGCATCTGGATGTATCCCGGAAACCTTTAAACGGGAAGGTCCATTTTCAGGCCCTGATTGCAGACAAGGGCAGTTACCTTCTGGCATCCGGCGAATACTATGCGGAAGCTGAAGAAGGAACCGCCAAATACTTTCAGCGTGTCATGGACAGCGTCACCCTGATCTCCGAATATGATCTGCAGTTTCTGCGGGAACTCCCCGGAACATGGACGGAGGAATCCGATGGTGCCGAGTTTTCCCTCACACTGGGCGAAAATGGCAGCATGTCTCTTTTCTGCAGAAATACAGAACGCGGCTCCGCTTATTCCTGCAATGGCATCTGGTCCTATGACCCCGTCCCGGGCTACACCGGCCAGCTGACACTGCATTTCACATCAACGGATAATCCCCTGAAGGCAGGAAGCGCCTACAGCGTGGAATGCGTCTATGCTGCTTATACGGAATCCTGGGTGGAAGACGACACGCTGGTCACCTTCCTGATCCTCAACCCTCCCATCAGCTGCAGCGGAGTTTCTCCTTTTGAAGAGACCTGGGGAGATAACAGTGCAAGCCTGTGCAAAAAGCAGGGTCCCAATATGCGGGTGGTTAACTGCAAAAGCTTTGTTTCTCTTCGGGAAACAAGATCCGTCTCCTCCAAACGCCTTGCAAAGGTTCCGCTTGGAGCACTTGTGCTTGCCTTCCCGGAAGCAGGAGACGAAAACGGCTTTATCTCCTGCGTCTATCATGATCAGGAAGGGTACATTCTGTCGGAATACCTTCAGAAAACCGAATGATATCGCGCCCTGCAGAACGGGACGTCCTCTTTCTTCCGGCATCCTTGTGATTCGCCGGTTCTCCTTCACGGCTCTGCAGGATCCATTTCTCAGCCGGATGTCTTCTTCCTCCTGCAGGTTCTTCCGCATCTCTTTTCCCGCCGCACAGAAATCAAGGCTCTGATCGTCTTTTCGATCAGAGCCTTTCTTGTTCTTTTTCTTACAGCATAATCGCCCGGTTATGCTTCTTTTACGCCCAGAATCTTCCGCATGCAGAAAAGTGCCAGAATCATCAGGACCGCCGCTACTGGCAGCGCAATATAAGCCTTCGGGACAAATCCCGCAATAACATAAGCCACAAAGCTTACGCCTGCAGTTGTCAGTGCATACGGCAGCTGTGTGGACACGTGTACTACATGATCACACCGGGCGCCTGCACTGGCCATAATGGTAGTATCCGAGATGGGAGAACAATGGTCGCCGCAGACTGCACCAGCCATGCATGCACTCACACAAACTACCCCCAGCGGATCCGTCAGCGGGAAAACTCCCAGGGTAATCGGGATCAGGATGCCAAAGGTCCCCCAGCTGGTGCCGGTAGAGAAGGACAATAAGCAGGCAATCAGGAAAATAATTGCCGGCAGGAAAGTCTTGAATCCTCCTGCAGACTGCTGAACCACGGCTTCCACAAACTGCTTTGCCCCCAGGCTGTCTGTCATCGCTTTAAGACTCCAGGCAAATGTCAAAATCAGAATGGCGGGCACCATCGACTTGAATCCTTCCGGAATGCATGCCGTCATTTCCGTGAAAGACATCCTGCGGCGGAGCAGGTAATAGATAAAGGTGATCACTAGCGTAGCAAAAGAACCCAGCATAAGCCCGATCGAGGCATCCGAATTCGAAAAAGCATTTATGAAGCTTTCTCCCTCAAAAAAACCACCGGAATAAATCATGCCGATAACGCAGGCGATAATGAGTACGGCAATAGGGAAAATCAGATCCATGACCTTGCCGCCGGCACCCGCTTCTTCTTCCTCGGTTTCTGCAAGGTTCTTCATTCCGGAAAAGACGTCTCCCTTTTCCTTTGCATTCTTCTCGTGACCGGCCATCGGTCCGTAATCGAATTCGCTGACTGCGAGGAAGATCATCATTACCAGCGTCAGAATGGCATAGAAGTTGAAGGGTATGGCCTGAATGAATAGCTGAAGTCCGTTGCCCTCCTCCACATAGGAAGACACTGCAGCTGCCCAGGAAGAAACCGGGGCAATGATACAGATCGGTGCTGCAGTTGCGTCAATCAGATATGCCATTTTGCCCGGCTGACCCTGCTCTTATCTGCCACAGGGCGCATAACCGAACCAACGGTCAGGCAATTGAAATAATCATCAATAAAGATGAGTGCGCCGAGTGCGATGGTGGCGAGCTGTGCGCCGGCACGGCTTTTAATATGTTTCGCCGACCATCGGCCGAAGGCAGCCGAGCCGCCGGCCTTGTTCATCAATATGACAAGAATGCCGAGAATAACCAGGAACACAAGAATACCCACATTGTATGAATCGGAAAGCGATGCCACAATGCCTTTAATCATCATATGGGTAAATGTTCCTTCAAAACTGAAGTTCGAATACAGCATTCCTCCCACAAGTATGCCGGCAAACAAAGAAGTATAAACTTCCTTGGTAAGCAATGCCAGCGCTATGGCAACAATTGGGGGAAGAAGGGACCAGGCGGTCTTATGGAACGGTGAAGCGGGTGCTTCTGTCCCTTCTGCAAGTGCCGTCATTCCCAGAAACAAAAACGATAACAAAAAAACTGTCAGCATCACCCTGTATTTTCTTAGGGTCTTCATGGAGGTTCTCCTTTCGAGCATATCGCTCTGCTTTATTTCAACCGAATGGCGTCATGATCCTGTCCTGACGCCATGGCAAAGGAAACCCTTTTCATGTTGTCTGACAGCTCTCCGCCCTGACAGGCGACAGTGTGACGGATATTCTCCGTCGCCCCGGATACCGGATGTGTCCAGGCAGACCTGTCCGGTTCCTCGGCGAAGTCCCCTTTCCCCATCCCTCGCATTGCCTGTTTTCCGGGATGCATACTCTTGTCCTTCGCGCCTCTATCATGCTTATTCAGTTGTTAACGGTTTATTGCCCTGCTTCCCGGGTTTCAGCCAGCTTTCTGCCTTCCTTTTCTTCCCCGGTCTGCATTTGCATATTACATCTGTTCTTCAAAACCGTTGTCTGGAGATTTTACCATAATACTTAGTAAACAGCAAGCGAACGGCATCATTTCCATCTGCACAGATTTTCCCCGCAAAATTCATGGAGCACGTGTTTTCTTTTCTGCTTTTTTCGGAAATAATACGTCCCTCCATGCCCGCCCGGACAGTCGTGCCGGCTGACGGTTTCCTCCTTCTCCAGAAAGGATGGGATGCAGTTCCTGCCCTTCCTGGAATATCTTTATTTCCGAACTTCTTCCGTCCGGACTGTTTTCCCTGCTTTCCTGCCGCAGCAGACCGATTCGGCAGTTGACGGCGCCGGATGTTTGCGGTAGTATCCTTCTGCGTATCTGTTTCAGGCCGCCCTGTTTTTCTGTCTCCGTGCAGCCCGATTCCCCACCATCAAAAAAACGTGTTCTCCGAAGAGAACACGCAGTTTTCCAACAATCAGTAACGGACATTCGCCGTAGGTACATAGCCCACTCCATTGTCCACCAGAATCAGGCAGACATTATCACCGTAGGACAGAAGCTTCGCAGTTTTTCCTTCCATGTACGTCGATTTCAGGGACGTGAGCCCAACATCATTGAAGACGTTCACCGCATTGCCTCCGGTAGTAGAAACGAGAACAATATCCCGGATCGCCGAGGTAGGCTGCGCAGTGATTCTCGGCGCAGGTGTTGCCGTAGGTATCGCTGTCATGATGGGGATCGCGGTATAGTATGGCTGTGACGGCACATATGGCTGGACCGTCTGCTGGGCCACCGGTACACTGCCGGAAAAGCTCAGATACTGAGTCATCATGTAACCGTGCCTCGTGCCGACATAAACCTCGCACCATACGCTGCCTCGGCTGACAACCCGCACCTGTGTCCCGTTGCGATACTGTCCGATGGAACGGCTGCTCTGGGACGCGGATTCCCGCAGATTAAGCACCTGCGTGCTCCGCGGGTTTTTCACATAGGCCACCGTATAGGAAACCGGCGTTGTCACCGTCGGCGTAGACTGATAGGTGTAGCCGCTCACCACGCTGGTACTGGACAGATATACCGTTGACATAAAGCCGGTAAGACCGCCGCCGCTGATAAGAGACCAGCCATTGCCTTTCAGCAGAACACTCACGGATGTGCCGGTCGGAAGGGAGCCGATGGTTCCGTACGTAAAGGACGGTCCGCTTCGCACATTCACCTTTCCGCCGTGGCGGGTACTTACCTGGGCATAACCGGAACCTCTGTTGACAAGGGATTCATGCATATAGCCCTGATAGGAAACTCCATACACGATTGCCCGCACATAAAGCCATTCGGAAGAGGCATCCAGAATGGTCAGGCTGGTTCCGGAGGTCACCTGTACGACAATGCTGTAATCCAGCGAAGGGCCGCTGCGCAGATTCACATAGCCGCCATTGGCGTAACGTACCTGTCCGCTTTGTTCCGCAGAAGCAAAGGTCAGATAGGAACCGTACATATAGCCGCTCTTGCCGTCCGTGGTGGAAACCGGCCACCATCCATTGGAGGGATAGCCCATCAGCCGGACCCAGGATCCGCCGGAATAGACACCAAGGCTTGTACTTGCAGAGGATGCTGTCGAGCGCAGATTAAGCCGCCCGTTCGTCACGATGGCAAAACCTGCCGCCATCTGTGCCTGATATTCAGAGGCAAATGCCAGCATCGGCAGGCATGCCAGTATTACCGCCAGAATTCCAAGAAGTATTCCGCGCTTCTTCATGTTCATCCCCTCGCAATCTTTTCTCATTTCACTAACTAAACGGATTATCGTTTGTTTTTCATCCCGCTCCCCGCAATTTGGTTTCAGCAGTTTCCCGCTTTGACAAACAGAAAGGAGCGCCTATGCGCACACTTACCCATGTCGTCCGTCCGGAAGAAGAGGGGCGTCCCGTTCGCACGCTGGTACCGCGAATCTTTCAGCTGGGTACTCATGCTTTCCGCCGTCTGAAAGTAAACCAGGGCATTCTCGTGAACGGTGAACCTGTCCATGCCTCGTTTCTTCTGCATGCGGGAGATCAGATCACCCTGTGTCTTGAAACC
This sequence comes from uncultured Clostridia bacterium, assembly GCA_947167215.1. Classification (GTDB taxonomy): domain Bacteria; phylum Bacillota; class Clostridia; order Christensenellales; family Aristaeellaceae; genus Ventricola. Next base: position 63,142 of record CAMVHE010000002.1, on the reverse strand, counting down.
CAGGAAACCGCCTCCGAGTCTTCCCCGCTCATCCGCTACCTGGACGAAGACATGATCATCGTCTGCAAGCCGGCCCCTCTGGCAACCCTTCCGGGCAGAGATCACGGGGTCACGCTGCGGGAATTGCTGGCGGATGCACTTCATCAGGAACCGGGCAGCTTTGTCTTTCATCCCGTCAACCGGCTGGACAAGGGAACCTCCGGCCTTCTTGTCGTTGCACGGCATGCACACGCACAGCGGCTGCTCAGCACACAGCTGCACTCAAATACCTTTTTGCGGGAGTATCTCGCCATAACGGAAGGCATTCCCGAACCGGAATCCGCTGTCATCTCCGCACCCATATCCAAAGCCGGCACCGGAGCAAGACGCATGGTAGATCCTGACGGAAAGCCTGCCATCACGCATTATACCGTTCTTGAGGCGCACCATCACAGGGCCCTGGTCCGTCTGCGGCTGGAAACCGGGCGGACGCACCAGATCCGGGTCCACCTGGCTTCCATCGGCTGTCCGCTGGTGGGAGACTACCTTTACGGCACCCCTCTTGCGTCCCTGCAGGACCGTTTTGCCCTTCATTCCGCACGTCTGTGCTGCATGCAGCCCATTACGGGAAAGACACTGGAAATCACGGAGCCGCTTCCGCCTGAACTTGCATCCCTGCTTTAAGCAAGTTTGCGTCCCATCAGCACGCCCATGGCGGAGGCCATCATCAAACCGCGGGTCCAGCCGGAAGAGTCGCCCAGGCAATGAAGCCCCGGCACATTGGTATTAAGGTCCGCATCCATTTTGACGCGGTTGGAATAGAACTTGAGTTCCGGAGAATAGAGCAGCGTTTCCGCCGCAGCAAATCCGGGGACTACAATATCCAGTGCCTCAATGAAGTGAATGATGTTGATCATCGCCCGGTACGGCATGGCCGCCGTAATATCTCCCGCCACGGCATCCGGCAGGGTCGGCTTCACGTTGGACTGGCTGAGTTCCTGCTGCCAGGTACGTTTTCCATCCAGAATGTCGCCAAAGCGCTGCACCAGAATATGTCCGTTTGCCAGCATATTGGTCAGCTCGCCCACCTTCTGCGCATAGGCAATCGGCTGGTTAAAGGGGATGGAGAAGTTGTGGGAGCAGAGGATGGACACGTTGGTATTGTCGCTCTTGACCTCTTTATAGGAATGGCCATTAACCACCGCCAGGTCATTGTCATAGTTTTCCTGACTGACAAAACCGCCGGGATTCTGGCAGAAGGTCCGCACTTTATTCTTAAAGGGCTTCGGATAGCCGATAAGCTTGCTCTCATAGAGCACCCGGTTAACCTCTTCCATGACTTCATTGCGGCACTCCACCCGTACACCGATATCCACCGTACCGGGCTGATGGGCAATGCCGTAAGCGGCACAGAGCTTTTCCAGCCAGTCCGCTCCGCGTCTGCCGGTAGCCACCACGACATGGTCGGCAAAGATTTCTTCCTGCTGCTGGCCTTTACGGACCACCGCGCCAAGACAGACCCCGTCCCGCATGATGAGCGTTTCGCATTCCGTGCCGAAGCGGATCTCAACCCCTTTTTGTAACAGGGCTTCTTCCAGGTTCTGATACAGCCGCTGTGCCTTTTCTGTACCAAGATGCCGGATAGGGCAGTCCACCAGTTTGAGACCCGCCCGGATAGCCCGCTTGCGGATTTCCCGTACTTCTTCCGGATTGCCTATCCCTTCCACATGAACATCTGCCCCGTATTCCAGGTAAATGCCATCTGTGTAGTCAATAATCTGCTGCGCAAACTCCGTACCCACCAGGGTCGGGAAATCGCCTCCCACTTCACAGGAAAGAGAGAGTTTCCCATCCGAAAAAGCGCCGGCGCCGGAAAATCCGGTGGTAATATGACAATAGGGCCGGCAGTTCTGGCACTTGCCCGTCACTGCCTTGGGGCAGTGGCGTTTTTCCACCGGCTGTCCCTTTTCAATCATCACAATGCTCTTCCGGGTTCCCTTGCGAAGCATTTCCAGTGCTGTAAAAATGCCGGCAGGACCGGCACCGATTATAAGGACATCCGTCTTCATGCAATTCCTCTCTCGTTCAGTTATTGATCTTGCTTTCCACCATGGAAAGTGCAATACGATGGCGCTTGACATCCACCGAAACAACCCATACGTCCACCAGATCGCCTACCTTGACCACATCGCCTGGGTTACGCACAAAGCGGTCCGCCAGCCGGGAGATATGCACAAGCCCGTCCTGGTGTACACCGATGTCCACGAACGCTCCAAAGTCTGTTACATTGCGGACCGTGCCCTTCAGTTTCATTCCCGGAGTCAGGTCTTCCATGCTCAGCACGTCATGCCGGAGAATGGGCTGGGGCAGATCCTCACGCGGATCCCTTCCCGGCTTCTCCAGTTCACTGGCAATATCCCGAAGGGTCGGCACGCCGACTCCCAGTTCCTCTGCAAGCCGCTCCACACCCATGTCTTCCACCTTGCTCTTGAAGCCCTTGATTCCTCCTGCCATGACAGCTTCCATCGGAATATTCAGCCTGGACAGCAGCGCCCTGGCAGTGGCATAGCTTTCCGGATGGACCGCAGTGGCATCCAGCGGTTCGGAGCCCCGTACCCGCAGGAAGCCCGCACACTGTTCAAAGGCTTTCGGTCCCAGCTTCGGCACCTTCTTAAGCTGTGCTCTTGAAGTGAGGCCGTTTTCCTGACGATAGGCGACGATGTTATCCGCCAGCGTCCTTCCGATTCCTGCCACATGGGTCAGCAGTGCAGCAGAAGCCGTCGACATATCCACGCCGACAGACGCCACACAGTCTTCCACCACGCCAGCCAGCGTCTTCTCCAGCTCTGCCTGTTTGAGATCATGCTGATACTGTCCGACGCCGATCGCCTTCGGATCAATCTTTACCAGTTCCGCAAGCGGATCCTGCATGCGTCTTGCAATGGAAATGGCACCGCGCTCCAGCACGGTATAATCGGGCAGCTCCTTGGTAGCATCTTCCGATGCCGACCATACGCTGGCACCTGCCTCATTGACTATCATATAAGCAACACCGGGGAACTGGGTCAGCAGATCTGCCACAAACTGCTCGCTCTCCCGGGAAGCCGTACCGTTGCCGATGGAAATAGCGGTCACATGGTACCTGCGGATGAAACCGCTGATCATCTGGCGCGCGCGTTCCTTGCCTTTTTCATTTCCCGGCAGGGTAAAGTAGGCAATGCCCGTATCCAGCACCTTGCCGGTTTCATCCACGACGGCAAGCTTACATCCATGCTGGTATCCCGGGTCAATTCCCAGCGTCACATGGCCGGCAATGGGCGGCTGCATCAGCAGCTGATGCAGATTCTCTCCAAATACCCGGATAGCGCCGTCATTGGCGCGGTCCGTCAGCTCGGTACGCAGTTCCCGCTCCAGTGACGGGAAAATCAGGCGCTCCCATGCATCCTCTGCCGCAGCCCGGACCTGCTGCGCACATCCGCCGTTCCCACGCATAAAGCGCTTGCAGAGGAGTGCAACCGCACCCTCTTCATCACAGAGAACGGACACCTTCAGAAAGCCTTCCTTTTCGCCGCGGTTCACCGCCAGTATCCGGTGATTGGCAACCGTAGCCACACGCTCGTGATAATCCTCATATTGGGCATAAATGTCGGCAGTGCGGCGGGTATTGGTTTCAATATCCTCTTCCTCCGCATCATTGCCCTTCTTTTTCCGGTCTGCAGTGCTCTTCTTTTCCGTTTTCTTGCTGCTGATTTCTCCGGTGCGCCGGATCAACGCGCGCAGATCACTGCGGGCATCTGCATTGTCTGAGATATTTTCGGCGATGATGTCCCTTGCCATCTGCAGGGCATCCTCCGCCGTTTCCACACCCAGTTCCGCATTCACATAGGCCCCGGCAAGCTGCATCGGATCATCCTGGGGCTGCTGAAGCATCAGCTGCTCCGCCAGCGGCTCAAGTCCCTTTTCCTTGGCAATGCTTGCCCGGGTGCGGCGCTTCGGCCGGTAAGGCAGATAAAGGTCTTCCAGAGTGGCCAGGGTCGCCGCTTCTTCAATCTTCGTGCGCAGTTCCGGCGTCAGCTTGCCCTGCTCCTCAATGGAAGCCAGGATGGTGTCCCGGCGCTTATTCAGCCCCCGCAGATACTCCAGCCGTTCTCCAAATGCACGAAGGCCCTGGTCATCCATCTCCCCCGTCTGTTCCTTGCGGTAGCGGGCAATGAACGGAATGGTGTTTCCTTCGTCAATCAGTTCTGTAATCTGTGATGCTATCTTCTCGCTGATTCCAAATTCTGCAGCGATAAAGGCATTGATATCCATGTATACCTCTCTCTATTTCCGTTACTGGAGCGTCTCTCCACGCTCGAGCGCCATGATCTGCTGAACCCGTCTTTCATGCCTTCCTCCCAGGAAACCGGTTTTCAGGAAGGTGTCGACGATCATCTTGGCAAGTTCCGCTCCGACGACCCGGGAACCCATGGCAAGCACATTGGCGTTGTTATGTTCTCTGGACATTTTTGCCGAATAGCAGTCCGTACAGACAACGCAGCGGATGCCGCGCATCTTATTGGCAGCCATGCTGATGCCCACACCGGTGCCGCAGCAGAGCACGCCCTGCTCACACTCGCCCGACTGAATCGCCAGGCAGACCCGTTCTGCAAACACCGCATAATCGCAGCTGTCTTCCGTATATGTGCCGAAATCCTTGTATTCTATGCCATTTTCATCCAGAAAGCCCATAATCTCCCGCTTGAGCGGCAAACCCGCATGATCGCTTCCCAAAGCCAGCATTTCTGTTTCCTCCTAGTCAATATAGTCCTCCGGGCGGACAGGACCCTCCGGCTCATCCGCCGGTTCCTCCTCTGCCACGGTTCTGTCAGTAAACTGTAAAAAACGGAGATTCTCCCGGCTGACCACCGTATTGGTCCCCATACATGCACGGCAACGGTACAGGCAATCCGGGCAGACGCAGCCAAAGCCATCCCCTTCGGACTGTATCATGTAAGTGCCGCATTCCGGGCATCCGCAACGCATTTCTCTTCCTCCCTCAGTATACGACACCCGCAAAGAAGGCGCGCATGGACTCCGTGTCTGCAGTCAGCGGATCGGTTCCTGTCACATCTTCCGGCCGGGGCAGAGACATTTCAATGTGTTCGCTTCCACCCCGGATCGAGGTGGCAAAGCCAATAGCACTCATCGCATTCAGGTTGGTATCCATGGACTTGAGCAGTCCCGAACCCACTCCCATCAGTCCGAGGACATCCCCGTACATCGCCTGACGAACCATCGCAACCCTGGTATTCGCTGTCAAGCTTCAGGCGCATATAAGCAAGGGTCTGCTCGCCATCGAGTGCCCACGTATCCTCATCAAAGCCCAGGGCAGCATCTTCTTCCTTGCTGGGGGTAAAGATAAATCCTTCCAGAGCATCCACCAGGGCAGGGATCTGGGTCATATCAAGGGCTACATAGGTAGCAATGTTGAGATCCAGAAGCTGGTTGACCGTCCGAACTGTCAGGAATCCCCGGCTCTTCGCATCTCCCAGGCTGTATACATCACCTAGGCGCACATCCCCCGCTTCCGGCACATTAACCATGAGGTCCGGGTCCAGCTGTGTTATGACTCCCTTGCCGCTCTTTCCGTTAATGGAGGCGATCGCGCAGAGGTTGGTTGCATCTCCATCCTGGAGCAGAATCAGAATGTTGGTAACATCTCCGGACAGGTTCCGGTTGGCAATGGTTTCCCGTGGATTCACACGGATGCCGTCTGCAAAAGCACTTACCGTGCAGACCAGAAGAACGAGCAGAACGGCCAGCATGCGTTTTTTCATTTTTGCCTCCTTATTTCTTTCGGAAAATAAACAGCTTGGAAAACAGATAATTCAATACAATCACCACAAAGTTGATGACAATCTTCATGACCAGATCCGGCCAGTGGAGCACGCCCACCGTGAGCCACATCAGGAAAGTTTCCATGCCCAGCGACACCAGCCGCATAGCAAAGAAGCTGGCGCATTCCTTAACCAGTGCAGGAACGCTGTCGCAGTGGGTCTTGAATACGAAAGTCTTGTTGGCCCAGTATCCGAAGGCCACCGCGCAGACCCATGCCACCCATGTTCCCGCCATGTATGTCATATGCCCCAGGCGGGTCACCAGAACATAGACCACGTAATTGACCACGGTGGTGGCCACTCCAACGAAAAGATAGCTTACCAGTTCCTCATTTTCCCAGAGTTCCAGACACTTTTTCCCAACGCCGGGGGCAATCTTCGAAATCAGGCCGATGACTGCCCTGGCCAGCACATCTATCCCGTGCCATAGGGTTTTTCCTATTTTTTCCATGTTATTTCTCCTTTGTTATAAGCCCATGAGGCCTTGCGTATTATATCATTGCCAAATAGTCGGGTCAATCCGCGACCAGGAAAGGGACAATTATGAACGTCAAACTCATCCCCATTGATTCGGACCGTTTTTTCATCCGTGCAGACGGCCGGCATGCCGGCGGCATTACCCTGCATTCCGCCTGCGGCGATGCAGTCTCCTATGGCATTGCCATTGCTCCTGCAATGCGGCGCCGCGGAATTGCCGCCGCTGCCCTGACTCTTCTTTTTCCTCTGCTCCGGGAGCGCGGCTACCGGCAGGTTCAGGTAGACATCCTTCCCGATAATGCTGCTTCCCTCGCTCTGCATCACTCCCTGGGCTTTCAGGAAACCCCCTCCGGAAATCCGCAGGTCTGCCATATGGTCCGAAGCCTTTCCTGACATGTAAAATGCGCCTCTTCAAAGAAGGGGCGCTTCTGCATGTGTCCTGAAAGCAGCATCCTTCCATGCCGCTGTTTTACCAGGTCGCACCAAAGCCCGTAATATACCAGTTGTCCTTCTGCAGAGTATACTGGCAGTTCTGACGTGTTATTTCGTTTTCCGGGATGGTGAACATGTTGACATATTTCTTTTTGGGGTTGGCATCATAAAGGTAGTTTATGCGTTTGATGGTGGAGCCCAGATTTCCCTCGATGGTCGTCAGTTCATAGCGGTCATCTCCCCGCGGGGTTACGCTTTCCACAATGGCTACATGCGTGTACGGAGTAGAACCGCGCACCCCGTAGATGACCAGATAGCCCGGTTTGGGAACTGCGCCTTCCGTGCCGCTCAGCCATCTCCCCTGTGCTTCAAATCCCAGATAGACATTGCCGACCCGCCCTTCCATCACAGAAAATGGTTCCTGGGAAACATCGATATCCTGCTTGAGCCGGATAAGCGGGAGTCCGCTGTGATATGCGCACCAGATCTGGAAAACGGAGCACCAGCCGATTTCCCGTTTATCATGATAATACCACTTGGTATAATCATTGGCTTTGGGCAGGCGCTCGAAAGGATGGGCCTCAAACTGAGCCCTCGCCAGCAGCACAAAGTTCCGGTTGACCAGGGGCATCTCCTCCGGAAAAGTCAGATCATATGTTTCCAGTTCCCCTTCTTCCTGGGTAAATCCCTGACTGGGGCCCTCCGTCATGCTGACCGGTGCCGTATCTCCCAGAGCGGATACTGACAGAAAAACCAGCATCGCCGCCAGAAGGCAAAACAGAGTCTTTTTCATGCTATTCCTCACATTCGGCTTTGAAAAATTGTTGAGAAAAGAAGACAGGACAGGATGGCAAGGCGGTACTTCACCAGCCCAAGACGAATCCCTGCGCGAAGGGAAAGGCTACGGAGTTCAAGTCCTTTGAATGCATCCCTCACATCTGCTCTTTTCATATATTCCCGGACCACATGAAGACGTTTCAGCGGGCCGTACGGACTGCCCTGCATGCAGTAGTTGCGCACCGCGTCCACCGCCATTTTTCTGCGCCGGATATTCATGCGCCGCATGCATTCCGGATAGGAGGACAGCAGTCCGGCCAGCGCCTCATTGGACCGGTCAAAGGATTCCGGTACATACGGACTGTAGCGCTTGGTGACTGAGCCCGCATGAAATCTGTAATGGTAATATGCCTCATCCACCGCCACGGCCTTCCCTGCCTGCAGAAGACAGGAAACAATGAACAGCAGATCCTCGGCGTACCGGATGTCCGGGCGGAAGCGCTCCTCCCCCAGGACCTCGCGCCTGAAAAGGTTTCTCGGAGTATAGCCGGACAGCGGAATCTCATTTCCGTCCCTGGGGAGTGCAAGCATCGCCGGAATCAGCGTTTCCCGGATGGCATCCCTTTCGAAAACCGTACCATTGTCAAAGCCCAGCGGCACATTTTCCGATCGTTCTCCCCGGTCCTTGAATACCCGGCAGAAGGAAATATCAGCATCCTTCTCCAGACACGCAGACAGAAGCTTCTCGAACATCTGCGGCTCCACCCAGTCGTCTGCATCACAGAAACCGATATATGCTCCCGCCGCCGCTTCAATACCAGCATTGCGGGCTACAGAAACCCCCCGGTTTTCCGGAAAGGAAATAACCCGGATCCGGAAATCTTCCCGGGAAGCCTCCTCCAGGTATTCCAGGGATCCGTCCCCGCCGGCATCGTCCACAAAGATCATCTCGATATCCCGAAGCGTCTGCGAACGGAGCGAAGACAGGCATTCCTCCAGATAGGGGCGGGAATGATAAACCGGTATTATGATGGAAACCAATGGTTTTTCCATATGCTCTTCCTCTTATTCACGGATGCGCCACAGCGGAGCCTGAACCAGAAGATATGTGCATCCGATAATGGAAAACGGAGCGTAAACCGATTCAAAGAGGCCGACCAGGATAAACACCGTGCAGAAGGCCAGCGGGGTTGCCGCAAACGCGCTCTCTGTCCGGTTCCTCCAGTAATACCCCAAGGCCCGGATAAAGGCCATGAGCGTATACGCCACCAGCAGTACTCCGGCAATGACGCCGTTGTTGTAGGTGACGCCAAGGAAAGCATTATGCGCATTGAACAGACGGTCCCCCGCCCCGTCCTTGGCCACCCATTCCTGCACCACGGAGGTTTCATGCCCGTTCCAGGTAAGATTCTCCAGGATCGTTGTCCAGATGCCCCAGCGGTCTGAGGTCAGGTCATCCATGGACAGGCTGCGCTCTTCCGGCTTCGGCACCAGGATAGGATTGCCATAGGTTTCATGGTTGTAAACCGCCAGTGCGTAATCCTCTTCATAGGCTTCCCGGATTTTGTGCATCGTCATGAAACCGCCCCCGGCGACGGCCAGCGCCAGCAGTATGCACAGCAGGGCAATCCACCTTCCCGGCTTCTTTGCCGTGCCTGCCACAATTGCACCGGTCAGGATAACGCATACACCGGCAAAAGCCAGCAGGCCGGAGCGGGAAAGCGTCAGCACCAGCGTCACGGAAGCCAGCAGGCCGCCGGCCAGGTAGAAAATACAGGATTTCTTCCGCTGCTCCTTAAAGAAGGCATACGCAAGCAGGAAGCCGCTGGTGGCCATAACGATGCAGCACATGGCGAAAGGATTGGCATCATAGAAGATGCCACGATAGCCCGGATACCCGATGTTCACCGGCACCCGGATGTAGCTGATGACGACAAAAGGAAGCACCGCGAAGAATGCCCCCCGCAGGATGGCGCGGAATGTCTCCGTATCATCCCGGGAAGCAAACACGGAGAAAATCACGGGATAACAGAGCAGGAGCGGCACGCTCTCCGGCAGCCAGTCCTGATAGAACAGTCCCGAAATCACCATCATGATGTGGAGTGCAAACCACAGGAACACCATTCCCTTATGAAAATGCACGGGACGCCGGTCTCCGGTTCTGGCCGTCAGCGTCACAAAGACCTGCAGAATCATGCCGAACAGGATAAAGATCATCCACCGCAGCGGGAACTTCCGCTGCGTAAACAGCGCACAGTACCCGATCAGGGCAAACAGTGCCACCGTCAGCAGCCGGACATCAAAAATTTCATTGAATATCCCCGTGACGCGGTCATAAGTATCCCGCAGCCGCGTACCATCAATGCCTTTTTTCTTTTGCATATGCATCCTCCCTGACCGCAGAGTGTGCAAGCATCCTGCGATAAATCTCCGTTACCTGCTGCGCATTGCGCCGCCAGGTCAGGTGTCTTGCATCCTGCCTGCCGCGTTCCCGCAATGCAGCATATTTCTGAGGGCTGTCGAGCACCTTCCGCATCACAGCTTCCGTTGCTGCCGTATCTCCGGCAGGAATCAGAAAACCGTTGACACCGTCCGTAATGGTGTCCTCGATTCCTTCTCCCTGTGCACCCACTGCAATGCATCCTGCAGCCATGGCCTCAATATAAACGATGCCGTATCCTTCTCCCCAGCTGGGAAGAACCATCATGTCACTGTCAGCCAGAAGCGACAGCACCGCCGGATGCGAAATGCCTCCGGTAAAAGTAATTCTGTCCGTCATGTGCAGCCTTTCCACCTGTTCCCGCAGGACGCCGTCCAGCTCCCCAACGCCGACAATCTTGAGCGTTGCAGAGGGATAATCCGGCGCCAGGTGTGCAAATGCATCGATTGTCCGGTCCATGCATTTGCGCTCTTTCAGCGTTCCGATGGAAACAATGGCCCCCGGACGGTTCTTCGTTTTATCGGGTACCAGGGAAAGGTCCACACCGTTTGGCACCACTTCGGAGATCGCATCCGCGGCCCTGTAGGGCTGCACCCGTTTCATCAGACTGGAGGAAACCGCCATCAGGGCATCTACTTCCGCGGCAATTGCCGCATTGCGGGGAAGCGGTTTTTTCCCCGGTTCAAAATAGTGAAGGACATCCGTCCCGTGGACGGTCAGGGCAACCGGCAGGTGCAGCTTTTTTCCCACCAGCAGCCCCGCATGCCCGTCTCTGTCCAGCATATGTGCATGGATCAGGTCAAAAGGCTTTTCTGCATGCAGTCTTCTGGCAATCGGCAGAATCGCCCGGGCCATCAGGCTGCCGCCCAGTATCCGTTCCGCCCGGTTTCCATAGGTGTGACAGCGGGGGAAATAGATGGGAATGCCATCCAGCACATCCTTTTCAGGCGTCCTTTCAAAAACCGGAGAACGCCTTCCCAGAAGCCCCGCCAGAGGCATCTCGCACACGGGAGAAATCACCACTACGTCATGTCCCATCTCCCGCAGAGCTTTCGCCTGTTCATGAACAAAAAAACAGTAAGGAGAGGCATCATCCAGCCGATGGATCATCATGAGTATGCGATATGTACTCATTTTTCATCCTCCACTGACTGATACAGTTCCCGCCACCGCTGCGCTATTACCTCCCAGCGGAAAGAGGAAGCATGCTCCACACAGTTCCGGGACATGCGGGCATAATCTCCTTCGGCAATCCTCCGGATCATGGACGCCTGCTCTTCGATATTTCCGCTTTCCACCGAATAGCCGACCTCCCCTTCCGGGAACTGGCCGTCAAAGCCCTGATCTCTTGTATACAGAACCGGAAGGCCCTGGCTCATGGCTTCAAGGTACACCATTCCGAAAGTCTCGGCTACGGAAGGCACAAGCAGTATGTCACAGCTTCGGTAGAATTCCTTCATGGCTTCCGTTCCGCTGATCCGTCCCAGATACCGGTCTCCCGGACGCATGCGCCGCTGCATTTCCTCTGCAAGCGCACCGGTTCCGCAGGCCAGCATGGCATACTTTTCTCCTGCCGCATGCACGGCCGAAAGCGCGTCAAGCGGGCGCTTTCTGGCATTCATCAGGCCGGCAAAGCCTACCACAACCTTCTCCCCCGGGTTCCTGCGCGGCTGTCCGTCCAGCCAGACATCGGAAATTCCGTTGGGAATCACGGCAGTCCGGGGAGAAATTCTTGCAGCTTCCTCCCCTTTCACCCAGCCTTTCAGCACCTGCTGGCGGGCTTTTTCATTTAAAAAGACCACGCGGGAAGCGCCTCGAAGCACCTGCCTGGCCAGCGGACGCAGGTGCGGTTCATATTTCCATATTGCTGCCAGGTCGGAATAGCGGACAGTGACCATGTAGGGAACTCCCAGTTCCCCGGCAAGCCGCATCGCAATGGATCCGTCGGTAAAAAGCGTATGCCCGTGAATCATGGTGACTCCCGACAGGTCCAGTTTACGGACTTCCGGCAGGGAGCGCTGCCATTTGCGGAAGAAGAAGATGGGGTCTGTTTTCCGCAGCGTCAGGGCATAATGGGTCTCCACGTGTTCCGGAATATTCCTGCCCAGGTTCTGCGGTTTGTCCTCGGGAGCAAAGATCAGCTGCGGAATCCCCAGTTCCGCAACGGCATCAAACATCTGCGGGAAAACCGTGGACCCTGCCAGATTGCGGCAGATATGCAGTATTCTCACTTCCGCTTTCCCTCCGTCTTCTTTCGGTGCTCATCCCGGATAAATGCCGGCAAAGCGGTAATGCCCCGCAGGGACCCGAATCCGTAGGCAAAATGGAACAGCGGATAAAGGATCACCTCAAGAGGAAAGAAACGCGGCCCTTTCTCCTTGGCAATCTCAAAGGAATAGAAAAAGTCAAGAAGCAGGTACGCTCCCCATTCCAGTCCAAGAAGTCCGGAAAAAAGCAGGAAACCATGGGACAGGATGGTTGTCAGTACAAGGAAGATCGTGGAAAGCACAAAGAGAAGCGGCACGAAGTGCCGTACCCCCATGGATCCCGGAACCAGATACATGGTAATGACATTCCACTTGCCGTTCATGAAGCCCATTTTCAGAATACCTTTCATGGTATCCCGGCAGTAATAGATAACCCGGATCCGGGGATTGAAAAGCACCTTTCCGCCGTTTTTGCGGATGCGGTAGTTCATTTCATTATCCTGGTTGCGGGTCAGGCGCTCATCAAAACCGCCAATGCGGGCAAACAGGTCTGTATGAAAGCAGCCGAAGGATACCGTATCGACATACTCTTCCTTATCGCTGAGCCGGTAGGCGGTATTGCCCACCCCCAGCGGCGTCCGAAGCATGGCTGCCACGGCCTCTCCGACAAAACCCCTGCCACGCGTATCAAACACACCGCCCACATTCTCGCATTCCCGGGTCAGCAGGGTTTCCACCGACAGCCGCACATAGTCCGGCGGATACTCCGCGTGGGCATCCAGCCGCACCATGACCGGTGCCGTGCAATGCGAAATGCCGATATTCATGGCATAGGGCACCGTCCGGTTGGGATTGTCATATATGCTGATCTGCGGATGTACTGTCTGCGCTTTCTTCAGCAGCTCCACCGTGCGGTCTTCAGAGCGGCCATCCACAAAAATCACCTGCATCTTGTCCTGCGGGTAATCCTGGGCAAAAATTGAGGCTACACAAGCCTCAATATATCGCTCTTCGTTGCGCACCGGCAAAACAATAGAAACATTCGGAAGCTGCATCATAAGCTCCTCCCACGAAATTTATTCGTCAATTATAGCACGCATGCCGGATCAATACCACATCCAGCCGTCAAACCAGTTCATTGCATCGCACCATCCCCTGGGTACTTCGTGGCCGGAAGCCAGCGGATAGAAAGCAATAAAGAGGATAATGGAGAGAATTACCAGCACAATCCCCGCTGCCCTGACCATCCGCGGCCTGCGCCGGGAAAGGGCCTTCAGACAGATGGCTGTCGAAAGAATGATAAAGGGAACACTGGCAAAATAATGATAGATAAAGGTAAGTCTGGAAACCAGTACCCAGGGAAGGTAGGCAGACAGGAAGCCGATCACCACCACGGTAAGGCAGCTGCTGTCCTCTTCTTCTTCCCTGTATGGCAGAACTCCCAGCATCGGCAGCAGACGGCAGCGGATGCTCATTCCCAAGACGGCTATCATGGCTGCCAGTCCCGTCCACCATACTGCAGGATTTCCGAAGGCCATGATGGAGGATACCATTCCCGGTTCATTAAAGGAGCCCGAATAATACCACATCGGCTTGATGATCAGCGGCCATTCATACCAGGGTGACGCGAAATAATGGGTTGCCACCAGATTTCTGTGATAATCAAACATCAGCACCTGGGCATCCCATATCCGCTCCAGGGTCTTAGCATTCCACTGCACCTTTCCAAAGTAGGAAAGGTAAGGAATATAGCTGAGAACATAGATGAGGATGGGCAGGATAATAAACGAAACGACGCACACGGCGGCTGTCACGCCCGTACGGTGCCAGAAGACCTTTCTTACGGTCTCCATTTTTGCATCCTTTGCCGCTTTTCCTGCCGCCAGATACTGCCGGTAAAGATGGAAGTAGCGGATGAAGAATAGCACGGCAAGCCCCACGGCACCATAGCACCCGATCCACTTGGATGCAATGGCCAGTCCCATGAATATCCCGGAGAAAACCAGCGGAACCAGGGTTTTCCGGAAACTGTCCCCATAGAAATCCATCTGCATCCATCTGGCCATGAAAAAGAACATGAGCATCATGAACAATACGGGGAAAGAGTCAATAGTCGCAATGCGGGTCTGCGTAAAATGCATGCAGTCACAGGCCATGAGCAGCGCACACAGCAGTGCCGCACGCTTATCATGCAGGAGCTGCAGCGCCAGCAGGTAAATTGCAGGAATCATGAGAATGCCGGTAACCGTGCCTGCCAGACGCCACGCAAAAGGCGTCATGCCCAGAGCACGGATGCACAGGCTCATGAAGACCTTTCCCAGCGGCGGGTGCGTAGTTTCATAGGTTGAAAGACTGTTGGCATGTTCATATCCGGTCCTTGCATGGTATATCTCATCGAAATACATGCTGTTATGATATGTTGGTTTGAGCGGCACCGTGTCCTGCTCATCCACCAGCATCTTGGGATCTGCTTCCCGCCCTGAAAGCGCTCCTTCCGCAGCTGCTCCGGACACTGGCAGTGCATTCCCGTTTTCGTCCACCGCCGCCACTTCCCAGAGGGCAGAGCCGGCCCCGTTGAAGGTAATGCGTACATATCGTCCGGAGAACAGCAGCATTCCGCCGCTTGCCCCGGTAACCACGCCCCGGTCATCCACCGACGGCGTCCGAACGGCCTGCCACTTGAAGCATTCGCCCCGGTCAAAGTACGCAGGAACCGCCTTTGAGTAGGAAACGCCATCCTCCGACGCTGCAAAGGAAAACTGTGTGTCGGAGATTCCGCCGTAGTAGTAGATCCTGAAGTCCTTCTGTACGGATCCCAGGTCCAGAGTTACACTTTCCTCTGCCGCAGAGGACGTATACCCCGTCTGGGGGGCTTTCATTGCGCCAAGGTCATAGAATGCAACGGCCGAATAGATCAGGGTGACCGCTGCCAGTATCCCCAGATCTTTTCTGCTCATATGCAGTCCGGCATCCTTTGGATGGTAAAGATCCCGGAACAGCTGCTCCTCTTGGGGAACGCTTTCCTTCCGGCGGACAGCGGCCTCCGGTCTGCGCCACAGGATCCGGACCGGTTCCTCCCCCCGCATCAGGCTTACGGCTGTCATCATGGTCAGTATGGTGGAGCCGATCTGCAGAATGCCAAGGAGATAACCCGCCCACAGATTGGGGGCAATCAGATAGTCATACTCCAGAACAATGCCGATATTGATGAATGTAGCAGCGCTGGCCACTATGCCGGATATCAGCAGCCGGATGTCTCCACTCATGATATAAGCCGCAAACAGCAGCACAAGTGCCGGAATCACATAGCGCTCATGCATCTTTACGCCAAAGGCGAAGAGCATCTGCAATGTGACCGACGCCGCCAGGAAGACAGCATGCTCCCCCTCGCATTTCCAGTAAACCAGTATTCCGAACAGGAAGCAGAGTACCATCAGGAAGGTGCCCATCTGCCCAAAGGTCACCGGGCCCAAGGCCTCCCCGAGTTCCTTCCAGTTTCCTCCCAGCAGAAACATGAGATTTCCGGTGGACAGTGTTGCATACTGGTAGCTGCTCAGTGTATCCCGGTATTTGTACACCAGCCACCAGAAAGGAGATTCCTGGCGGATGCTGAACGGGATGACTATCAGCAGTGTAACCAGTACGCCGCCTCCAAGCCCCTGCAGGATATGTTTTCGCTGTTCCGGTAACTTTCTCACTGCCTTGATGAGTGCTGCAATGCCCAGCGGAGCCAGCAGACCCGCCTGTGGCTTGGTCAGCACCGCCAGTGCAAAGACCGGAATGGCAACATGCCAGTCACCGGCAGAAGCTGCAAGCAGGAATGCCACCATCTGCACGGCAACGACGGCATCAATCTGTCCCGAGCAGGAGGATGCGATAATAAGCGCCGGATTGACAATGATCAGAATGGCCAATGCTGCAGCCGCCCTCCTGCCCTGCCGCTTCTCTGCCACAAGGTAAAGAATCACGGCAAGTGCAAGATCGCAAAGCATGGGAATCGTCTTCAGCAGCACCTGCATGGCAACACTGTCATAGGGGATAGACAGTCCCTTTGCTACAAGGCCGATCATTCCCAATACCAGCATATAGGCCGGGGGATAATCGCAGAAATATCCCGGCTTATAGAAGCCCATGGGACCGTTTTCCGCCATTTTAAACGCCCAGGCAGTAAAGCAGTTGATATCCACCCCATACCCGGGTACATGTACTGCCAGTACAAAGCGCATTGCCATAGCCAGTACCAGCAAAACCGCTACAACGGCAGTCTCTGTTCCTGTTTCCCTTCCTCTGGCTGCATACAGAATGATTGCAGCTATAAGGACATAGGCAACAGCAGAAGCAAAGAGAAGCAGAATTGTCCCGCCCGTTTCCTCGTTTTCGGCTTTCTGCTCAGGCTCCGGCGTCCGAAGCGTTATAACCGTGCTTCCCACCGGTACTTCTTCGACCTGTGTCAGAGACACCTCTGCAAACCATGCCCGTCCGATGCTCTCTGCACCATAGCCTCCCAGTCTGGCCGCAATGGTTATTTCTTTCTGTCCTTCTCCGGTGTGGGCATAAACGCTGAGCCTTTTCCATTCTCCTTCCGTATCAAACACCGTTTCGCTGCTGCCATAAACGCCCAGAAATGACAGGTTGGCACCCGCCCCGCCCCGGCATGAATCAGCCTTCACCAGAGCAGTCAGCAGGTAATTCGCATTCTCAGCAACCTGAATTGTCTGTTCGAAACGGGCATCATTGGCCGCAGCATTTTCGATGAGGACAGCATCCCGGCCGTCCTCCTTCGTCGCTTCCAGGAAAGAAGTACCATAACTGGTCACCCACATGCCCGTATCCCAGTCTTCCGGCATTCCTTCGGTCACCCTGGAAAAATCTCCGTTCCTGACCAGATTTCCGGCCATCTCCTGCGAGGCATGCGGCCTGCGGAGCATAAAGACTCCCACTGCAGCGCATAACAGCACCAAAACAAGGATTACAATTCTTTTCTTCTTATTCACGGATAACATCCTAGCCTTTTATAAAATCTTTTGCATTCCAGGTTCTCTCTCAGCAGGCTGATTGCACCGTACCGGTCCGCAAAATCTCCCTGCCGCAGATGATCTGCCGCCCATGCTTCCAAATCGATCTCCGAAAAGCAGCGCTGTCCATGCTTCAGCAAAGAAGTCTATTTCCTCGCCTGTTTTCCGCTGCTGCTTTTGACACCCGTACATTTTACCAGAATTGCAGTGCTTTCACAATTCCCACTCTGCTGCTGCCCATGACAGATTCCTTTTTCTTTTGCCCGCAGAAGGAATTTCGACTGCATTTCATTCTGAATGTCCTCTTCTCCGGGATGCCCCGTCCGGAAAGGAGCTTTTCCGGAACCATCTTTCCCCTCCGGGAATTTTTTCCACTGCAGGATCCGCTTGCATTGGAAGGGGCCTTTTGCTATAATACGGCCCGGCATCCTCGCCAAGACTGTTCGAAACCATCCAGTCTATAAACAAAACTACGGGCCGGCGCTTTTTCTGCGCCTAAAACTGTCTCCTCTTGACATTGTTCTCCTGGGGGGCATATTCGCAGAAATGTCGAATAACTGCCTGTAGTGTACAGAAAGGTGTAAACAATGCAAAAGGAAAAAATCAGTTATATCCCCCAAGATGCCCGTTCTCTGACACGGGCAGCCATCATCGCCGCTCTGTACACTGTCCTTACCCTGCTCCTGGCGCCTATCAGCTATGGAGAGATTCAGGTCCGCGTCTCCGAGGCGCTGACTCTGCTTCCCATTCTGATGCCTGAGGCGGTGCTGGGCGTGACCGTTGGCTGTCTGCTCGCCAATATTCTTGGCGGATCCATGATGGTCGACATTGTGGTAGGGACATGTGCTACCCTGCTTGCTGCCGTTCTGACTTCTGTTCTGCGCAAGCGTTACTGGCTTGCCGCCTCCATGCCCGTGATTTCCAACGGCATTCTGGTCGGCATTGTCGTCCACGTCTGTTATGCACCCGCGATGCCCCTGACTCTTTGCATGCTGTCTGTTGCTGTGGGAGAGGCCATCGCCTGCTATCTCTTTGGCACCATACTGGTAAAAGCGCTCCAGAAATACGCTCCAAAGCTGTTGTCCTAGCGCTGCATACCCGTCATGGTCAGACCGCTTTATCATATGAGGATGCCCCGCCGTCTGCCTGACGTCCCATTGCCATATGCTGCCACAAACTGTGGCAGCTTTTTTTGGAGGTACTTATGCATATTGATCTTTCCTACCTGGCATATCCGCTGCCAAACGACATCGAAGCCTGCTATGTCTCCGGTCATTTTGAGGAGATGCGCCGCCTTATTTCCCTGCGTACAGCTGATCCCAAAACTCCGGAAGCTCTGAAGCGCCGTCTGAATTACCTGCTGTTATGCGCTGAAGAGCATGTCCTTAACTATACGGACTCCCGGGATGCACTGCTTTCACAGCTCCGGGAAAAAATCCCCGACTTTTCGGAGGAAGAACTGCAGCCCCTCATCGATGACCGTACGCTGGACTGGCGGCTCATCGGCGGGGAAGTCCGTTATATTGACAGTGCCGTCGATACACTGCTCAAAACCCGTTCCGATTATGCTGCGCGATGCACGGATCCCGAATACCATGTCGATCCCGCAGAGAGCCACCAGAATCAGGCAAAAATGATTGCCGCCATGAAAAAAGACGGCAAGGCAAAGATCCGTTTTACGCTTCAGGAAACCTTCAAAGTGCATTCCGATGCCATTTCCGAAGGGGAACGTGTGCGGATCTGGCTTCCCCTGCCGGTATCCGGTTTTCAGGTATCGGATGTGAACCTGAATAGTTTTTCAGATGCACCCACCTACATTGCTCCGGATAATGCCGGGCAGCGGACGGCGCTGGTGGAAGTCCCCTATCGCGAAGGTCTTTCCGTTTCTGCCGAATTTTCCTGGACCGTTACGGCTCCCTATGCAGATCCGCAGCCTGAAAAAGTGATCCTGGACGAACACAGTGAGGACCTGGAACAGCTGGAACCGCACATTGTCTTTTCACCATATCTGCGTGCCCTTGCAGCTGAAATCAAAGGTACGGAAACCAATCCCCTCATTATCGCACGCAGAATTTATGATTTTCTTACCACAAAAGCCACTTACCGGTTCATGCCCCCCTATCTGGTTCTTCCCTGCATCCCCGAATACTACACCTCGAATTTGCGGGGAGACTGCGGCGTTCAGGCCCTGACCTTCATAACCCTGTGCCGTATCTGCGGCATTCCCGCCAGGTGGCAGTCCGGAGTCTATACCGAGCCCGGAGACGTGGGCATCCATGACTGGGCCCAGTATTATGTGGCACCCTATGGTTGGCTCTACTGTGACTGTTCCATGGGCGGATCTGCATACCGCCGCGGCGATCTTACTGCCTGGAATTTCTTCTCGGCCAATCTGGATCCCTGGCGCCTGCCTTTTGCAACGGATTATCAGCAGCACTTTGATCCTCCCATGCAGTATGCGCGGCATGACCCTTATGACAACCAAAAAGGCGAGGCCGAGCTAACCACTCGCCGCCTCGCCAGTACGGATTTTTCTTCCGTAAGAAAACTATTAAATTGGGAGCGCCTTTAACGCACCAGAGCAAAAAAAGGTGAACAGGACCAGGCACCGCAGCCGATAATCTGTGTACCCGAGCATGTCAGCTGCAGTGTCAGGCCGTCTGACAGCGTGATGCGCAGTCCCTGGCTTCCGGGTTCGGGGTCTTCATCCTGAAGAATGGCCTCATCCAGCAGCGTCTGAATGGCTTTTTGCGCCTCTTCCCCTTCCAGCGTCCTGTGGCCTTCCAGGGAAATGCTGGTCACTTTGTCCCGAATATCCAGCACATCTTCCAGACCCAGTCCGCCCGGTCCCAATCCGCAATAGCTGATTCTCTCGAAAGCACGGTCTTCCCCGTTAACTTCCGCAATAACCACCATCAGATCGGAGAGACCTTCTGCCGCATAAACCTTGGCACCGACGGATGCAACGTTGCTGTAAGCGCCAGTCTGCTCCATGGCAATCTCCATGGATGGGTATTCGGTAAACAGGGAAATCTCATACAGTTCGTTCCCTTTTCCGCCAGTTGGAAAACCGGCGGTTTTTTTGAGCATACGATAGACCCGTCCGTCCCGGACGATAACCGGATACTCTTCTCCTATTTCCTCAAACAGTGTATTTCCTTCCGAAATATTCGTGATAAGGGTCGCCGTCAATTCGGAGACAACCCCATTTTCTTCCGGAGAAATGGTCTCATCCGGTCCGCCTGCTGCAATTGTCTGAATCTCCGGGATTTTTGTCACCGAAGGCTTCCGGTTCAGAACCAGCGGAACTACCGCCACCATGACCAGGATCATAGCAGCAAGAGCATATACGGCACCCTTCCTGTATACAGGCCGTCGGTTTACGGCCTGGCGTTCAGCTGCCTGATGCCGGATACGCCAGTACATTGCATCGTCCGCCTTCATGCCGCCCAGCATTTCATCGGTTACCACATGCAGATTTTCCAGTTTGCTTTCCATCTCTCACACCTCCTTCAGCGCTTTCTCCAGCTTACTGCGTGCCCGGGACAACCGGCTCGCAACCGTTCCTTCCGATATCCCGAGAATCTTTGCTACTTCACTGATGCCAAATCCCTGATAATAAAACAGCAGAACCACTTCCCGAAACTGCTGGGGCAGCTTCTGAACGGCTCCCATCAGTTCCTCTTTTTCCTGTCGTTCTTCAATGATGTCTTTTTCACTGGGAATGAGTTCCATGGTCGGCGGTCCAAGTACCACACGCTTCAGCCAGGCACTCCGCCACAGATCCCGGCACTGGTTGATGGTCACGGTCATCAGCCAGGCTTTTTCTTTTCCGGGAAGCACTTCCTTCTCATGTCCCCAGTACTTGACAAATACTTCCTGGCATACATCTTCCGCACGTCCGCGATCTCCAAGATAGAAATAGGCAGTTCGCAATACTTCCGTACCATATTGCTGATACAGCGTTTCAAAATCCGGCTTAACGCCGGAATTCTGTGCGCTACTTTCCAAAGATCTCACTCCCATCCTCTAATAATACGAATGAGCATTTTTATTTCTTCCCATGTACAGAAAAAAAGCGGCTGAATGCCGCTTAAAATTTTCTTCCTGCGCCGCCGCCCCGTGAAGAGCCGCCGCCAAAGGAACCGCCACTCCTCGAACTGCCGCCGCCAAAGGAACTGCCGCTTCTCGAACTGCTGCCGCCAAAGGAGCTGCCGCTTCCTCCAAAGGGACTCCGGCTGGAGGGACGGGATGTGGTATTCCTTGACCTGGGGGCACTTGGCCTCGGAGGATTCCGTGTTCCGCGGCTGGAGGGCCTCGGCGGATTGCGATAACCGCCCATCGGCGGCCTTGGAGGATTCCGGTTTGATCTGCGGTTGCCGCGGTTAAACAGCCATCCCATGAAAAGCCAGTTGAGGCAGCCACCGCCGCCGCGATTCCGGGAAAGACCATTGATAACGGCGCTCACAATAAAATAAATGATCAGAAGGGTAATGATCGTCGAAAAAATGCCCACGCCATCGCCTCCTTCGCTGCTGGTCTGCGGATCGGATGCTCCGCTGTAATTTGTACTGCTTCCTGAAACATTCAGTGTCTTGCCCCGGGCTGAGGCGAGATAGTTGCAGACATCCACATAGAGGGAAGCCATGCCCTGATCAAACTTATTATCTGCAAAATAATCAAGATTATTATCAATCAGTTCACCGCATCGGGCAGCCGTCAGCACTCTGTCAATGCCGGAGCCTGTACCGATCTGAATTTGCCGGTCCCCGACAGCCAGCAGAACGACCACACCGTCATCCTCGCTTGCACTGCCGATGCCCCACTGATTGATGATATCCGTTGCATAATCCGCCGCTTCCATTCCATCCAGGAAATTGACTACCACTCCCACAACGGAATAGCCCGTTGCTTCTCTCAGAGCCTCGCCATATTCCCCGATGATTGTCTGGTTTCGTGCGGAAACCGTATCCGTATAGTCTACAATATAAGAAAAGGTACTGGGCTTTGCCGGCACCTTGGCCAGGGCACCTGTTGTCAGGGCCAGCATGACCAGCAAGGCAAATACTACTGTTGCAATCTTTTTCATGCATCGTCCCCCCTGTCCGCGTCCTCCCGGGAATCCTCTGCTTCCCGTTCTTCTTCCTCCCGTCTGGCATCTTCTTCTTCCTGCTGAATCCGGATATAGAAGCCGGAAACCCGATGGGATACATATAAGCCGATAAGCACCACCAGCAAAACAAAAATGAGAAGGAGGGCCACCAGGGCAACCAGTCCTGTCGGGGAACCTGTCACAATCCCGTAAAGCTGTGTCAGGGTTTCCCTGTCCCATCCGTCAAAAATGCTTCTCACTGAGAGATGCCCTCATAATAATCCGGTTCACTCAGCAGAAAGCGGGTAGGAAGACTCTCATAAAGTTTAACTGCCTTTTCTGCCCGGCTGTTGTACTCTCTGGCTTCCTGCCGCAGGAAACTTCCCTGCTCCGTAAACGTATCCATTGCCCGCGTCAGCATCTTCTGATCGTCTGCGGACAGGGTCTTCTGTGCCTCTGCCACCGCTTCGCTGACTGCAGCCGTCAGTTCCTGGTTGGCTCTGCTCAGTTCCCTCGCCGTTTTGGCGGAGGAGAAGGCCTTATTGGCACTTTCCACTGCATTGATATACAGCGTATCCGCGGAAGAACGCTTTGCAACGGTCATTGCATTGGTCGCCGCATTCGCCCGGTCTTCCACAATGGACTTTACATCTCCCTGCCGCAGGAAAGCGGTGGGAGTTGCCTTCTGCAATGCCCTGAAATTGCCTATGAACAGGGAAAGAACCAGCATCACCGCCATGATGACAATTCCCACCTTACGGGAAACCGTCTTTTTGGGCTGCTGACTGGAATTTGCCGCCCCGGTGGCCGTTTCGCTGTAAGACTCTGTCTTTTTCTGTTTTTCCTGAGCCATTGCTGCCATGCTGTTTCCCCCTTACATTCCCTGACGCAGTTGCTCCTGCTCTTTCAGCGATTTCTCGATTTCATCCAGCTCGTTCAGGAGCGTCTCTGCGATTTCCTCTGCCCGTTCCTGATCGCTTTCCTGTACATTTTTCGCCAGTTTTCCGGTCTGCCGCCGCATGTCCGCAGCGGTATCGCGCACGCCCCGTGCCGCCATGCCGCTTGCCTGTTTCTGTCTCTGCAGAGACTCGTTTGCCCGGGCAAGTCCCAGCGCAGTCGCCATCTGTGCCTTCCAGAGCGGTATCGTCACTTCCAGCGTACTCTGAAGCCGCTCACAGGTCAGCTGATCATTGCTCTGAATCATGCGGATCTGTGCAGCAAGCTGAGTACTTGCCATCCGTGTCGTCCTCAGATCCTGCATTCTCCGTTCCATCTGGGTAAGCGCATGCTCAGGCACTCCCGACGTTCGGGCCTGTCTGAGCGCCTCATCTCCGATCACGAGCAGAGAGCACAGTTCCCGGTACAGTTCCTCATTGCGCCCATAAAGCCGGTCCAGCAGAGCTGAATCCCGGAGCAGGGCAACCCTGCGGTCCGTCAGTTCATCTGCACAGCGGTTAATCTGCGGTTCTGCCGCTTCATAGGTCAGCCGGAGATCTGCCAGTGAGGTTCCATTGCCAAATAGTTTTTTGAGAAATCCCTTGGATACACTGCTGAAAGAACAGGAACGGATGGCATCCGTCAGGGTTTTCATCACACTGTCCAGCGGCTTGATATCGCTTTTCAGCATCTGTGCCAGTGCCAAATCGGAGAAACGTCCCATTTCCTTCTGTGCTTTTGCCCCAAATGCCAGCACACTGCCGCTGTCCCGGATGTTCAGCCGGGCAGCTGTCTCTTCGATGCGCTGCTGCATTTCCCGATCCAGCTGCTCCTTTTTCGGCTCAATGCCCTGCTCCGGCACCAGCGCAAGCTGTGAAAACTCGCTCATCCTTTATCTCCCTTAGCAAACAGACCGGAAAAAGGATCTTCCACCTTTTCTTCGGCTTCCTGTTGGAGTCCTTCGGTAACATCGGGGATATCCTCTGCTTCCCCGGTAAGCCCGTCGCTCTTCAGCATGCTGGTCAGCACATCCATTTCACTCTCAAGATCAAGGAAACGATATGCATTCAGGGCTTCCAGCTGCTTGTGGAACGCAGACTGCACCTGGTTCACTGCTTCATGGATGCGGGAAATAACTTCCCCGTTGTGGCCGGATGCAGCATCCGATTCCAGTTTTGCCCTCGCCGCAAGGAGTTTTTCCGTCGTCGGCAGATAATAGCGGAGGAAGGTCCTCAGCTCATTCATGCGGTTCGGCTGTTCTTCAAGCCGCTGCAGAATCTCCTTACAGGTCAGACTGATATCGTCAATCTGTGCAGAAAGCTGCGGATCCGCAATGGCTGCATTTGCCTCGGAGATTCTCAGGAGCTGATCCCTGGCTTCCATAATCAGCGCATCCACTTCCGCGTTTCCTGACTTCGGTGCTGCTTCCACTTCAATGACCTGGTCCGGAAAAACGCGCTTCCCAAGGAAATAAGCTGCCACCCCCACAATTGCTGCGATGGGATAGCTTGGCACCGAGCCGATGCCGAAAACAAGCGCATAGAGCAAAACACCCACTCCGCCGCAGATAAAAGGCATTCCCGAATAAATGGTCTTCTTTTCCATGGTTTTCTTCCTCTTGTCAGTCTTGTTCATCCCGGTAAGTCGCCTGAATCCGGACTTCTGCCGGATATGCGCCATAATCATGCCACTGAGCATTCAGAATGCTGCTGATGTGAAAACGAACTCCCATGCCTTCTCCTGCCAGCACCCCAACATCATCCAGGGTTATGGCATCCGCATAGATCATGGAACCGCCGCTGGTATAGAGAGAGCATGTGACGGTAGGACTCCAGGCAGTACCCTCTCCATGGTTTTCAATGTAACACTCAACATCCAGCGCGCCGTGCTCATGTTCGGTAATTTCTCCCGTACTGTCCAGGTAAAAATTGCCGGAACCCGCGTCCCGCGGCAGTATGCTGAGATCATAGTTGACAGCGGTAATGCCCGGTGCATTGATCGGTTCTCCATTTTCGGATTCCAGGGTCACCACATCAAACAGAAAGCCGTCCATCCCTCCGTTCAGGAATGCAGGCCACATTCTGCCCACATCCTCGGCAGCAATCAGCGTATTGCCTTCCATCAGCGTAAGGGTCCCCTGGTGTAAACTGACCACCTGACTGGTGTTATTGTGCACCTGGGCATAACAGTAAATAAAGCAAGTCTCTCCTGAAGAAACAATACTGCAGGCAGTCTGGGTGACAGACAGTTCTCCGTCTGCCAGCGCTGCCGTAAAGAAAACTGTCAGCAGGAGACACAGGATCATTCCAACCTTTTTCATGTTCTCACCTTCCGCTGCTTACGGGTTCTGAAGGCGGCGGACACCGTTTTCATCCACCACCGTCACCGGATCCCCTTCGCCGCGTACGCAAAGCTCCTCAGTCTCTCTAAGATTCATCATGGAACGGATTTCCTTCAGTTCAGCCACCTGATAGACATTCTGAATATACAGGTCATAATCGGCTACCACGATTTCCGTGATCCCAAGGCGTTCCAGCGTATCCACTGCCTTCTGGTCCATCTGCAGGAGCATGCCGCCCCGGCGATTGATCTGTCGGAGGATCAGACGCACATTATTGCCCTCGCCCGTTTTCACCAGGTTCTCCTGAAGAAGTACTCCCCTGCCTTCCGGCGTATAGAGGGAAAGTTTCAGTGAAATACTGTCCAGTCTTACTTGATAAAGCCATTCGTTGCTCGCAGCAATGCGGTAAACACCACGATTTTCCGTAAAGCGGGAAACCTTGCCAAGATCTTCTCTCCTCGACATCTCCACATTCTCCCTGCTAAGAGAATAGGGAGCCGTATTGCCTGCCATTGCCATGGCGGGCATCAGGAATGCCAGAGCAAAGAGCATTATGAGCACATTTTTCATCCATCTTTTCATAATCATCCCGCCTTACCCTTTTCATTTATCCCGCTGCGTGACGCCCACATAGTAGCTGGGCGCCCGTGGCTTGTAATTGTCTGTATACCAGAGTTTTCTGCCCAGTTCCAATCCCCGGTTGTCCATGGTAACAAGATACACATCCACGATGTATCCTACCTCTCCTTTGCTGATCTGGTAGGTTTCATCCGTATAGACGACGTACTGTGCCTTGGTATCCCGGATATAGGTGGGTTCCGGCAGGGGAACTTCCTCCCGCACCTGGGACTCCATCTTGTAGGTATATCCGTTGGGGTCCGGTCTTCCGTAAATCGTGAACTGGGTATACCAGTAATTCTTCTTCTTATAGTACTGCGTCTCAAAGAACAGATCCGCGTTGGTATTATTCTTGAAGACAAAATCAAGACGTCCATCGGAGACGGTGGCGTCCTGCCCCTTCGGCACGTAATTGGACGCCAGGGAATGCTGGACTCTGGTCACAACCTGGATTCCAGCATTGACCACAGCATTATACAGCGTACTCGAAACCTGGCAGATGCCGCCGCCAATACCCATTACGTACTCGCCATAGGCAATTTCCGGTGCTTCCACATAGCCGTTGAGCTCAGTGCGCTTTCCGGCCACTTTATTGAAGGAAACCGTTTCCCCGGCATGCACCACCAGATGGTTGAACTTCTCTGTGCCTACCTGAATATTCTTGAAGCGTCCCTCATGGGATGTCGCACCGATAGCAGTTTCATAGGTGGCCAGCTTCACGATGCGTCCTTCAAGCTCCGCACGCGTTACTGCTGCCGTAACCGGCGTGGGCACCAGATCCACGGTTCCCGACTCCAGCCGTTCCACCAGGCCGCTGATGTAATCATTCAGTCCGGATACATCCAGGGTCTGTCCCGGCACATCATCCGTATAGGAATACGGCGGCCATTTGGTATCATCATCTACGCGCGTTGCATTGATTGCCGGCTCGTCCACCTCGGCTTTAATCTGCGCCAGAATCTGGTTGATCGAGGTGAGATCATAACGCAGGGTGGTATAGCGGCTGACCGGATTTTCCTCTATGGCCTTTACCTGTTCATAGCGTTCCGCAGAGCTTCCCGTATGACCGATAGACCATACCTGATCCAGCTGGTCCGCTACGTCATAGTTCATTTTGAGATCTTCTCCCGTAATAACCCACTGGCGCCCGTCCTGCGTGCGCAGCGTCACCCGGAAGTTGGAAATCAGGGAGTTCACCTGGTTGGTCACTTCTGCTGCAGCCTCATCCAGTGTTTTTCCCTTCAGTTCTATTCCGTTCATATAGATGTTCGGATAGAATACATTGTTTCCCTGATCCAGTGTCCTCTTGATATCCAGCAGATGATTAAAGTACATAATGCCGGACACCAGTGCGGCCACCAGCAAGATACCCGCTGCAGACAAACCCACAATTTTTGCAATCGGAAGTTTCTTCTGCTTTTTGTGTCCCGCCCGGCTGCGGGGCTTTTCGGGTTCCATGCGGACCACTTTCGAGTCCGTTTTCCTCCTGGGACCCGGTATTGCTTCTTCTTGCTGAACGTCTTCCGCCGGAGCATTCTTCGGCTGCTTCACTGCCGCAGGTTCCTTTCCCTGCGTCGGAGCCTTCTTGCGCTTGTCCGTTCCGTTCGAAATGATTCCGGAACCTCCCACTCTGCGGGATGCTGCGCCTGTTACATCTCCTGCGGAAACCATCCAGTCAGGTGCATCTTCATGACTCACGACAATCCGGCGCGGTTCCTCCTGCGGTGTTTCCGGAATCTGCGGCCGAACTCTTCTGCGTCTTTGAGGCTTTTGCCCTTCTGACACGGTTTTACCTCCGTTATATGTTTTCTTTTCCTATAATTTCACATACGTATCATATCGCATTTGCTCCTCTGTTGCAAGTTCTTTTGACTGACTTTTCTTCTGCGCGGCCTGCCTTGTTTTTTTCTTTCCTTCCATCAGAATTCCTTCTTCACTGTCCTGCCTGCTCCGGAGACAGGCTATCCATATTCACGAAATCGGAAGCATTCCCGACCTTCCCGGTCTTCTCGGAATAAAACCGGCTCCATGGATTGTTCCACAGAGCCGGCTGGCTTATTCATCTGATTCATCTTATGAGCAGGACTGCGCATGCAATGGCAGCGGACGGAGAACCGGAAAGCTTCCGTCCCACGGCCTTCTGCCAGCCTTCCGACACAGGGGGATTCCTTCTACAGGATCATCCACTCCAGCAGCAGAACCACACCGCAGCAGGATGCGGCCACCACAAAGAGGTCGAAGCCGAACCATGCCAGCAGAACGCCAGCAATAAGGGCAACCGCCCCGGCAACCGGGGTCTGCGTTGCCTGCACGATGGCGGGAAACGTCATCACGGCCAGTGTAACATACGGCACGTAATACAGGAAGGAGCGCAGGAAACGATTGGTGATCGGCTTCCGGATCAGCGTCAGAGGCAGCACACGGATCATATAGCTGACACCGGCCATGATAAGGATATAGATCCAGGTATTGTGTGTCATTTGGCTTCCTCCTCTTCACGGACAGGGAAGAAAACGGCTGCACCGCCGGCAATCAGCAGCGTCAGCAGAATCGTCCTGCTTCCTGAGGATAGTGTTGAAATGCCTGGCAGCACGGTACACAGGGCACTCAATGCGAAGCTCAGTGCCACCAGGATCAGAATCCGACGGCTCTTTCTTGCAGGGGGAATGATGACTGCCAGGAACATTCCGTAAAGGGCCACGCTGAGCGCCGAAACCGCCCGCAGAGGCAGCAGATTTCCAACGATAATGCCGATCGCCGTACCGGATGACCAGGCAGGCATGGAAATCATATAAGCGCCATAGAGATAAAACGGGTTCAGCCAGCCCTTCTGAGCGATGGAAAGACCGAAGAGTTCATCCGTCACCGCAAAGCCCATCAGATAGCGGTGCACTGCAGGTGTCTGCGGTCCCACCTTCTGGGAAAGAGAGGCACTCATCAGCAGATAGCGTGCATTGGCAATAAAGGTTACTGCCGCCAGTTCGATATACGTAGCGTCGGCGGCCATGGATGTGAAGCCTGCGTATTCACCGGCAGACGCCATGTTCAGCATGCTGGTGATGAAGCCCTGAAACGGCCCGAGGCCTGCATTGCGGGCTGCTATTCCAAGAGAAAAGGCAACCGCCAGATAGCCGAGAGCGACCGGGATGCCGTCCCTTACGCCCCGCATAAATACCTGTACATTGCTCTGTACAATTCTGTTTTCATCCATATTTCGTCATCCCATCAGTCTACTCTGTCAATAAACAACAGCTCCAAGCGTGGAATGTTCACCATATTACCGCCGTTGTCCTGTTCCTCGTAAACGCCTGCTACGCGGACCACTGCCGTCAGCATATCCCCGGCCTTTACATCCACCTTCTGATCCGTAACAATAACCACCGGATTGTACCATTTGTTTCCCGTATCCCGGTTAAACATCAGCCGGATATACGTATTTTCCCCGCCGGTACTGACCTCTTCCACCGGTCCGTACAGAGACAGCACCTTGCCTGTATTGCGTTCAAGGTTTTTCTGCAGCTCGCGGTAGGCGATCTTTACGGCGGTCCTGCGGATTTCACTCCGCTGCTGGTCATCCGTCTTAATGCGCACAATGGTAAACTGAATCCGCCGCTGCACATAGCCGGAGCGGTCCAGAATCAGGGTGTAATTGTACGTACCTTCATCTTCCGTACTCAGCTCAAAGGAAAAGCTTCCATCGTTTGCCGAGCGTTTCTTGGAAAGGCCGAAGGGGGTCACCAGCTGCAGCGCAGTACCTCCCAGGGTCGTACCGGAAACGACTACCTTATCCTCCGTTACCGTCTGAACTTCAGGAATACCGGATACCGGTATGGTTTTTTCACTGTAGAAAAGTGCGCTGCTCATCGTATTTTCCAGCATGCCTGTCGCCGCAGCGCTGAGGGTCAGATCATAGTTGCCTTCCGTGTAAAGTTTCAGCGATACCGTAAAACTGCCCCGGGCAGAAGCAACCGTTTCCACCTGTGTGGCTTCCTGATCGTATTCCTTCAGTGCAGACAGCGTGATCACGGCTTCCGGCGTTGCTGTGCCCGTGATCTTGATTTCCGCTTTATTGCTTTCGGTAGGCAGCTCTGCCTCAAGGACCGTTCTTCGTATCGGCTCCTTGGCCATCTCCAGGAAAAAGACCCCGGACAGCATGCCTCTGAAAGAAGACAGCTCCCGGTTGGTAAACCGGCCCTCCGCCCTCTGCCAGTCAATGATCAGGTACTTTCCGTTGAAGACCGTCAGGTATCGGATACCCCTGCCCACGGTATTCCCGGATATCGTTTTCAGGTAATGAATATAGAGCCAGTAGCGGCCTCCTTCCACCTGCCAGGCGGTATCCTGCGTCCGGAATCCCGTGCTTTCCCATAAATCGTTGTTTTCCACCTGCCGGCGGATCCGCTTCCGGTCATCCTGGCTCGCCAGATCCATCTGAAAAATTTCAATGGCCAGATCATCGTCCCGGGTCAGCACCTGATAAAACTCCTGATAGCCGGGCTTGTATCCCCTGGACAGAACATGCTGATCCTCCAGTTCATCAGACAGTGCGATCACATCGAGTCCCGCTGCTTTGAGCACCGGCTCATAAACCGTACACAGCTGCGGGCTGACCACCTGCCAGGTATCCGGATACGTAAAAGCCACCTGCGCTTCTTCCATCCGCAGTGTCTGGGTCCTTCCCGTCATCGGCAGAAGAAGCATCAGCAGCAGAATTCCCCTCCAGAACAGACGCTTCACAGAATACGCACCAGCATGTTGCCGCTTTCATCCATTTCTATCCGCAGCAAATGCTCCTTTTCAAGTGCGCGCAATACATCCGAGAAACGCCGGTGTCCGATCTGCCGCTCCGTAAAATCCGGGTAAGCAGTCAGCAGGGAAGCCTTCAGGATGGAGGGGTTCACCCGGTCAAAGCCGTCCCGCTTATATTCGCTCAGCATTTTTGAAAGAATCTTTACATAGTTGTCCTTGGTCAGCTGTTCTCCCATGCTGACGGACTGCGCCAGGCGCAGCTTTACATTGTACTGTTCCGTCACCACGGAAAACTCCCCGAATTCCTGGGACAGTCTGCTGACCAGCTTGCCAAAGGTGGAATATCCCACGCTTTTTTCAGAAAAGTTAGGCCGCAGCCGCAAAAGCACGTTCTTTGCTTCTGCTGCCAGCATTTCCCCGCTGTCCGTTTCCTTCAGAATGGTCACCAGCAGATCATTGACATCCTGCAGCGTCAGTACATCCAGCGATTCCGTCTTGTTGCGCTGCTTGTTGCTGGTGGAAACACTCTCCAGAAACTGGAACTCCGAGCAGGCGCTCATGAATACATTTGAGGCAGCTTCGCTTCGGGAAATGCCAAGCACAAACTTGCCCATGCTCTTCAGTTTGCCCACCAGCGGCACATAATCACTGTCTCCGGAAACGATACAGAAACTGTCAATCAGGGGGTTGGTAAACGCCACATCCAGGGCATCAATGACCAGCTGGATGTCCATGCTGTTTTTCTGGCTTCGTCCATAGCGCAGGGACGGAACCACTGCGAAAGTATTGGAAAGCAGGATTTCCTTGAGGTCTGAATAGCTGTCCGTATATCCGTATACTTTTCCAATCAGGATATCCCCGCGGATTTTAACCCGCTCAATAACATCCATCAGAACGCTTTTCTTTCCTCCGCAGTTTTCAAGATCTGCAAATAATGCAAAATAGGCCATGTTTCCTCCTCACCATGTGCCATTTTCGAACTGATCCATGCCGGAAGAACGTTTCAGGATCCGGTTGACAATCCGCGTTCCTTCTTCCCCTTCCGCCGGTACCGGCCGGTAATCCGTTCCCTTGCTCAGCTCTGTCAGGCGGATCGGCACCAGCGTCAGCTTCGGTGCGTCCGCATGATCTTCGTACACTGTAAAAGTCAGCCTTGCAAGCACGCTGTCCCGGTCATCCGGGTCCACATTGCCGCCAAACACCAGGTTTCCCAGGGAATAAAGGATATAGCTGTCCTGGTAGGCTTCCACGCCCTGGACAATATGGGGATGGTGTCCGATGACAATATCCGCCCCGGCTTTCAGGGCCGCTCTTCCGATATTCCGCTGCTCTGCGGTAAAATCGTCCCGGTACTCACTTCCCCAGTGGAAGGAGGCAATCACAATCTGACACCCTGCGTCCCGCAACTGTCGGATATCCTTGGAAATGTCCTTCTTTCCATTGCTGTAGGGGAAGCAGTATCCCGTCATTCCCACCTTGACGCCGTTTTTCTCAAAAATCCCCAGCTGGCCGTTGCCTGAGACAATGATTCCCGCCGCCTCCAGATTTGCAATGGTATCCGTCCTGCCCTTTTCCCCGTAGTCAAGGGTATGGTTATTCGCCACATTTACCGCTTCCACGCTTCCGGAGGTCAGGATTTCCGTATACTCGGCCGGTCCTTTAAAGTTGAATTTCTTTTCCTTTTTTGTGGTTTCCTCCGTGAGCGTTCCCTCGAAATTGACCAGCGTCAGGTCATCCGAGCTGAAGATCGGCAGAAGCCCCGAAAAAAACCAGTCATATCCCCTGTCG
This sequence comes from uncultured Clostridia bacterium, assembly GCA_947167215.1. GTDB lineage: Bacteria > Bacillota > Clostridia > Christensenellales > Aristaeellaceae > Ventricola. The sequence goes on along the minus strand of CAMVHE010000002.1, from coordinate 30,412 downwards.
GACAGGACTGCTTCAAAGCAGTCATCCCGCTTGCGCAGATCGTCGGTTGAGCCAAGCGTCGTATCTCCTCCGCAGGTAATGACGAAAGTCTGCGGCCATACAGGCGCCGACGGTACGGCTTCCTCTATCGGGAGCGCCTCCTGTGCATTGTCAAGCTCTTCCAGCGACAGTGCTTCCTCTGCCCCCATGATTTCCTCGAGAGACAGCTGCTCTGTTTCATCCACCGGTATTTCCTCGGAATTCTGTATCACCGTTACGTGGTCCGTTGGAAGATCAAAAGGCATTTCCGCCCTGGCCCCCTGGCAGGTCATTGCCAGTATCAGACCCAATATCCAGTATTTCTTCATGTTTCGTCCTCCGATCCATGGCATCTCCAATCAGCGTACCTGAAAATAATGCGCGAATATCTTTCCTCATATATCTGGCATCGATGAGCAGCAGGGACCCTTCATCCGTTTCGCTGCGGATGAGTCTTCCCGCCGCCTGAATCACCCGGATGATGCCCGGCCATACCATGGACAGCAGAAAACCGTTCTGTCCCCGGCTGTCATAATACCGCTGCATCGCCAGCGTTCTGGCGTCCGGGGTCGGCATCCCCAGCGAAACCACTATCACGTTCCGCAATGCATCTCCGCGCAGGTCAATGCCTTCTCCGTAGGCTCCGCCCAGCACACAGAGCATCACCAGATTGTCTTCCCTGTAAAAGGCAGAAATGCGTTCCTGTTTCTCCTTCTCGTCCATTCCCCGGGTCTCAAGGTATACCGTCCGGTTCTGGAGCTTCTCCCGCATCTGTTCATATACCGTCTGCAGATAGGCATATGAGGAAAAAAAGATGAGGGTATTGCCTGCGTGCGAATGCAGAAATGCGGTGATGGAATCCGCCACCCGTCCTGCATTTTTTTCTCTCTGGCTGTACCGCACTTCAACCGGTGCAATTTCCACCTGCAGATGATGAACGTCAAACGGTGAAGAAAGGTTGACCTGCACGTCGCCGGGCAGCGCTCCCAGCATTCCCGCCGTCAGTTCTACAGGAGAAAGGGTGGCCGAGAAGTAAACGGTCCCTTTTGCCTGCTTTGTTACACTCAGAATTTCCGGAGCCGCATCCAGCATATGGATATGAAGAACCGCATTTTTCCCAATACCTTCCTCGCTGAAATCATAACGGTCATCATATCGTCCGGCAGCCAGGCAGTAGGCTCTGGCTGTCATGAACACCTCCAGCACCGCTCCGGAATCCGGACTTGTCCCGAGAGCTTCCCTGGAAGCTTCCATAACTTCCGTCATTGCCTGGGTTACCGCCTCCGGCGGCTCCTTTTCCGTTCCGGGCAATGACTCCATCACGCGTATTGCTTCGGTGAGGCTTCTGTACAGCCGGCTCTTCCGCTTCAGGCTTTTCCCCGTTTCACGTCGAAGTTCCCGCAAAACCTCTGCAGAAATTTCCGCGGAATATGCATCCCGGACCCTGTCTGCCAGCTGATGTGCTTCATCCACCAGCAGGGTTGAACCGGGAAGCAGAACCTGCAGAGAAACAGCGGGATCAAAAGCATAATTGATATCCCCCACAATGATATCCGCCACCCCGGCCAGCGCAAGGGACAGCTCAAACGGACAGAGCATATATTCTTCTGCCAGCTCCGCTGTTACGGACACACTCCATATCTGCTTCCTGCCTGCTGCAGCCTCCAGGGCATGAGGCAGGCGGTCATAATACCCGCTTGCATAGGGACAGACTTCCGGTCTGCAGTCCCTTGTTTCCCGGGGGCAGACCTTGTCCTTGGCTGCAATTTCCACGGTATGCAGACATGCTCCGCCATTCTCCAGCCGCCTTATCGCATCCAGCGCAGTTTCCCTGCCTGTGGTGCGGGCGGTCAGATAAAAGATCCGCTGGCAGTATCCTTTTGCCAGCGCATGAACTGCCGGGAAAAGGGCCGCCATCGTCTTTCCGGTTCCTGTCGGCGCCTGCGCAAAAAGCCGCTTCTTATCCCGGATTGCTCCATATACCGCTCCTGCAAAGCGGCGCTGTCCCGGCCGGTATTCCGGGAATGGAAATGCCAGATGGGCAATGCTTTCATTCCGTCTGTTCCGCCAGGCTGCCTTTTCCTTTTCGAAGGTTGCCGCCGGTTCACAGAGCATTTCAAAAAATCCCCGCAGGACTTCTGCTGAATGCTCCTCGGTATAGGTCATTAACGACATACCCTTTTCATTCACATAAAGGACTCGGAGCCGTACCGCTTTCTCCCCTTTCACGCAAAGCATATGCCCGTAAAAGGCAGCCTGCATGCGATGCGCTTCGGTAAGCGGCGATTCCACACTTCCCAGCTTGATCTCCTCAACCACGGTCATGCCGTCTTCATCCGTATAAAGTGCGTCTGCCCGTCCTTCCACATGAAGTACAAGGTCGTCTGTTATATAGTCTGCAGCCAGGCTGACCTCCGCCTGATAATCTGCAAACTGTTCTTTTCCCGCGCCCTGCCTGGCCTTATGGGCCCGTGTGCCCTCCTGCATCCTTGAAACCACACCGCCCGCAGGCGTCAGGTCACTGTCATGGCATGTGAATTCCACCACGTTACGAACGCTGATGCGGATCGTTGTTCTTTCTCTGTCCATCCCATTTGCCCTCGCAGCTTCAGCAGAATCCACGCCATGATTTCCGACATGCCGCAGCCTGTATGCAGGCCTTTCATTTCGGAAAATTCAGCTCATGATAGCATGAAGCCCCTGTATTTGCAAGCATTGTGAGGGCTTCGTCCCTGTCTAGGACCAGCACGTACAGAAAAACACCACCGATTCCATCGAATCCGTGGTGTATGCAAAAACACAAACTTTACTTTTTCAGTGTGGGCGGGAACCACCGAACCTGTTCATCAGTTCTCCCTCCCGCCGGTTCTGCACGCGGCGCACTGCCATGTCTCAGAAAAATGCCTGGAAATCCCCATGCCGGACCGGCTTTGTCTCTTCATCCGAAGACGTCCCGCTGCCGGGCTGTAACAGCAGGCCGGTCAGACGGACGCACTTCCCTCTTTGCCCGGGCGGCAGAGGAAAATCGTGTCCTCCGGAATCAGTGCCATGCGGCGGATTTCCTCCTCCGGAAGCTGTTCCTTGACAACCAGCGGGGTGACTTCAAAGCCGAAGCCCTTCAGTCTCTCTTCACTGTCCGTCCCATACAGCCGGACATGGTCCTCCTGGCCATAAGCATCCAGGCGTCCTTTGGGAGTCACAATGGTCGGGTCTTCGAAGGTCTTTCTGGTCAGGCACATCGGGAAGGAGATGATCAGAACGCCGTCCGGCTTCAGAACGCGGCGGATCTCGCGCATGGCAGCCGCTTCATCCGGCACATGTTCCATCACATGGTTAATGATGAAGTAATCAAAGGTGCCATCTTCAAACTGATGCATGTCCGTTACATCCACGCGAAGGTCCGAATATTTCTGTTCAAGGTCTCCCGTCAGGTAGGTCAGGCCTTCCCCCGCCTTCTCCGCAAGGCGTTTCCGCACTCCCGGCTCTGCCGCAATGTGCATCACGCAAAGGCTGCGCTTTCTATCCGGCGAAAGAATATCCGTATAGCGCAGAAGGACTTCATAGATCCAGCGGAAGCGGTCATGGGAAAAGCAGCGGGGGCACTCACAGTGCCTGCGCACACCGGAGCCGATCATATCCAGTGCAACTTCGCTCTTGGTTCCGTATGAGAGGAAAACCCGGGAAGACTTGCCGCACAGATTGCAATAATATTGTGTTCCGTTTAACACTCCTCCCATTTTTCCCAAAGCGCGGAATGCATAATAACGCAGTTTCCATTCTGCCTTCTGTACAATATTCATCCTGTAGTTTCTCCTTCTCTTTCAAGCATTTTCAGGCTTTCCTTCTCACCGTCTGCAGGAAATGATCAGTTCCTTCTGCGGCATCTCCGGCTGTCCCTCACCACGAGGAAAAGGAGCAGGATTCCGCTGCAGGCACTGACTGCCGTCGCTATCCACCATTTCAGAGGTGTCCGGAACCAGACTCGGAACGTAGACTCCCCGGTCATATCCTCTGCTGTCAGCATAAGCACATTGTTATTGCCCCGGGTCAGCGTGATGCTTCCGCATCCCTCTCCTTCTGCCTCATATCCCTTATAGTACAGAAGCGGAAGAACCATGCTGTGCTCTCCCGGCGTAGAACGCACCGTAAAGGTCAGGTTCGTCCCGTTTTTTTCGTAAGCCGTAATTTCCCAGGGATCCAATCCCCTCATCCGCAGATCCCCCGGCCACAGGGCATCTTTTTGCGTGAGCACATAAAGATACTCATATTGTCCAATGGACGTTGTCGTACAGCTGTCCTGGTATATTGCAGGAAGGTCTTCCACCTGTGCCTGCATGGTATAGGATGAAGTAAGCACACTGATGGTCATCAGGGCAGCCATGGCAGGCTTTTTCCATTTTTCTTCCCGCAGCGCCCCCCAGACGGCCGGCACGGCCAGCATGGGAACTGCAATCCCGATCATGCGCCATGGGAACTGCATCTGTCCCGCAACCAGGGAGAACGGTCGGTGGATCCGGAAGAACTTCCATGGGAAAAGGTCCGTCGTCAGCAGCAGAGCAATGCAGCCCAGCAAAAGCAGTTTCCCGCTGATTCTGTCCATTTTTTCTTCTGCTTTCTTCCCTTCCCGATAGCGCTGCACGCCGAAGAGTGCCATGCCTGCCATGATTGCCAGTCCGGGAACCACGCCAATGGTATACGCATAGTCTTCGGCGCCTTCCATAACCTTGCCCCTGTCGCCTGCAAAAGCAATGAAGAAGGAGCCCAATGTAAGGGTATGTTCCTCCGGTTCCAGGGCTACATTGGTATTGATTCCCTCCCGGATATAGTCCAGCATCGGGATGAGAAAACCTGCAAAACAGGCAGCCGTTACGCCGGCAGCCAGAAAGATCGCTCCTATTCTTTTTTTCTTCCGAAGGAGTTCCGGCAGGCACAGCAGGGCGGCCAGTGCACAGAACAGGGTGCAGAACAGCACGCTGAGCAGGTGAGAGGCGCAGATGCCTGTCATTGCCAGTGCCAGAAGCGGCCACCGGCCTTCATCCCCTGCCAGAATTTCCCACATTGCCCAGATCAGCAGCGGGAAGAAAATCATAGCCAGGCCTTCCCCGTATGCGGAACGGGTATACAGATTGACCAGCCGGTAAATGCTGGTGGCATAAAGCACGGTTATCCCCACTGCCGCATCTCTGCGTCCCGTGATTCCCATCATGCTGATATAGCAGCTTAAAACTGTCGCCGCGTTGATGGCTACCATGAAAATGCGGAGCGCGCCGTCCAGAGTAACGCCCAGGTTCCGCAGCATCGCCGGAAAATACAGGAAAAGCTCCGGATAGAACTCGGATGCCGCGTATCCATATCCCTGCAGAGTAGAAGCATGAATGCGCACCGGGAACTGTCCGGCCCGAAGCCCCGAAGCAATTCCTTCAATCCGGTTGACATGAAACAGCAGATCATGCCCGCGGCCGTCATATATTCCTCTCCACATAACGGGTGCGGACGTAAAGACAATCAGAAGCATGAGCATCGCCGCCGTACCGAGCCGTTCCCGGTTATCCGGCCGTTTTTCTTCCGAAAGAAGAATCAGCACCGTCAGTGCAGCGCCCAGAAGAATCATGTACGCCATTCTGTCCGGGTCCACCCGGGTTGTCCCGCAGCGGGATACCGTGACCCTGCTCACCCGCTCCGGCATATCCGTTGCCATCCGGATGTTCTCCACGGTATCCGTCACGGTAAAACGGCTGTGGACCTGCCCGGACCCGTCTGCGGTTCCCGATATCTCCCCCTGACGGATCAGGCGCTGTTTTCCGGCACAGACAATGCTCCCTTCAAACAATGCGTCATCCTCCAGGGTAATAGCGATATCATACATTCCCCACATAAGGTTGAGGCCATTCTCATCCACAGCCCGCTTTGCAATCTCTGCGCTTTCTTTTCCGCTTATCCCGTCATCGCCCCAGAGACCGCTGTCCGTGCGTCGTGCTGCCTCGGCCTGCACCAGATACATCTGGTCCTTCGCGTCTTTTTCTGCCTGATCTGCCTCTTCCCGGCTTTCCACAAACGCGGCAAGCATTTCATTTTCAAACACATACGTCTGCGCTTCCCGATCGGAAAAGAGCCACGCAGCACAGAAGACCAGCAGCCAGCACAGCAGCAATCTGCGGCTTTTTTTATTCATCACTTTTTTTGCAAAAAGTCCTTTCAATCTTTGATAAAAGCGTGTGTATCATAACATGAAGCCCTTAGGTTTGCAAGCATTGCGGGGCGCATTTCTCCCGGATGCCGTTGCACTGTCTTCCTCTCCGGATTCCCTTCTGTACCGCATTATCCAGCGGGAAACATGCTTCTGCTTTCCATCTCTTCCCTCCGCATCTGTGAAACGCTGCTCTCCCCGAAATAACGGAAAACGCCTTCATGGCAGACATGAAGGCGCTTTTATAAAACTGATTTGGTTTATTCGTTTACAACGTTGACTGGACTTCCATTCTGGAAGGCGCGAATATTCTCCGCAGTGGTCTGCATGATACGCTCCCGGGCTTCCCTGGTTGCCCAGGAGATGTGCGGCGTAATGATACAGTTTCTTGCCGAAAGCAGGGGATTGTCATCCCGGATCGGTTCTGTGGAAACAACATCCAACGCTGCAGCAGCCACCTTCCCGGAATTAAGGGCTTCCGCCAGATCCTTCTCATTCACAAGGCCGCCGCGGCTGTTATTGATGAGAATAACCCCGTCCTTCATTTTTGCAATATTGTCGCGGTTGATTATCCCTGCCACTTCCGGGAAAAGCGGGCAATGCAGGAAAACAAAGTCAGACCTGGCAAACAGAGTATCCAGATCCACATACTCCGCAACTTCACGCCCCCGGTCACTGGGATATTTATCATATGCCAGAACATGAACATGAAGGGCATTGAGGACAAGCGCAGTATTGTAGCCGATGCGTCCCAGTCCGATAATCCCGGCCGTTTTTCCGGAAACCTCGATCAGCGGCGAATTCCAGTAGCAGAATTCTCCTCTGGCTTTCCATTCGCCGGCAAAAACGCTGTCGCTGTGAGCGCCAATGTGCGAACAGGCTTCCAGCAGCAGACCGATAGCAAACTGACTGACATTGTCGGTTCCATAGACCGGCACATTCATAACCGGTATATTCTTTTCCCGGGCAGCCGCAGTATCCACCACGTTATAACCGGTCGCCAGCACCGCAATCGCTTTGAGATTCGGACAGCGGGACAGGGTTTCCCTGCTGATGGGCGTCTTGTTGGTCACGGCAACGTCCGCATCACCGATGCGTTCCGCAATGAGCGGGGACTCCGCATAGGCAGTACGGTCATATACCGCAACTTCCCCCAGAGCTTCAATCGGTGCCCAGGAAATATCCCCCGGGTTTTCCGTGTATCCATCCAGCACAACAATCTTCATATTGTTTTCCTCCCAGGCAGGAATCCAGGAATCTGCTTCCACAGGTTTCCAGGATCAGGATAATCCTTGAAAGCATAATTGTGGTCTTTAAGATAATGCCGCACATCCGGAATGTCAAGTCTGTTTCGTTTTTTCCACTGCCCGGCCCATCACAGCCTGCTGTAATCCTCCGTCTGCCATCACAAAAGCCATCTGCGAAACACCTTAAATCTGCAACGGGATTCCCCGGATATGCCGCTTCCATCGCTCCTTCCCACATACAAACACAGGGATCCGCAATGCACTGCGGATCCCCTGTGTTTGTATGACAGCACGATATTGTGGCCATTTTTCACCATGCACGGCGCTTTCCGGGTTTAATCAGGAAGATTCAGAAGATCACCCCGACCCCGTCCGGAATCACCGTAACCTTGCTCTCAGGACCTGTGATGGATAAAGCCGCGGACAGGGCAGTATCTGCATCCGGTGCCCACTGCATGTGCATCTGTTCAATCAGTGCCCGGTTTTCTTCGCCGGTTACAAAGATGCAGGATGCCTTTTGCAGAACTCTCGCCAGAATCTGCGCCTCCCACTGGTCAAAATGCGTTTCCTCCGGAGCCACGTGGATAATGTCGTCCATCACGGCATCCGGATCAGCACGGTCCGCAAACCATCGGAAGAAATGTTCGCCTCCATGTCCGTCTCCCAGTGCCGCATTCATAATGAGAACGCCTCCCGGTTTCACGCATGCTTCACCTGCGGTCATGCCTTTTACAGACTGATAGACATTCTGATCGAGCGGATAGCCTCCGTTGGAAGTGACTGCGATCTCAGACGGAACCGGAGTGAGCCGTTTGCCGGTTTCACAGATACGGCATCCCTCAAGATGTGCTTTTTCGGGATCTCCCGCCACTGCAGCACAGATTCGCTTCTCTTCATCCAGGATCACATTCAGAATGAATGCCAGGCCTGCCTGTTTGGCCGCATAGAGCATGTCCTGATGAATGGGGTTTTCCGTCAGGGAGCCCTGTCTTGCCATCGGGCTGGCAATAAAGCGGGCATTATGGTTATACCTTACGGTTTTTTCTGCGGCAATGCCCGGCAGGATCGCTTTTCTGCCCCCTGAAAAACCGGCAAAGAAATGAGGTTCAATGAATCCTTCCGCAATTACCAGGTCAGCCCAGGCCAGTTTCCCATTGAGCCAGAGCTCGCCTCCGGAAGGAAGCGTCCCGAAGAAACGCATGCTGCTCTCATCATAGGCATCATGGATCAGGATTTTTTCCTCCCGTATGAACTTCTCCCCAAATCTTGCAGCAAGTTCTTCCTGCGTCGTCCTGCGGTGCATCCCTGTTGCGATGAGAACGATCACCTCTGCCTGCGGGTTGCCCTCCCGGATTTCCTTCATCAGATGAGGGATGGTAATTCTGCTCGGAACAGGCCTCGTGTGATCACTGGTAATCAGAAGAATGTGGTTTTTCCCCTTCACCAGTTCGCGGAGACGGGCCGATGCAATCGGATTAGCGAGCGCCTCTTCCACAATATCGTCTTCTTCCCGTATACTCCTCGGGAGTTTCTCAGGACAGAGAACGGCATGCAACTTCTCCTCTTCAATATGCAGATATTGGAAGCCTTTCCCGTAGGGGATCTTTATTTCCCTCATTATGCTCATTCCTTATCAGATGCTCATTCCTTATCAGCTCTTTTTGATCAGGTTCTCCACCGCTGCGACCCATGCATGTGCAGGATCATTGGTGCGGCAGAATCCCTGATGGTCTCCTGCCATCAGCCAGAGGAAATATGTATTGTATCCGGGCGCCCCGACGGTTGTATGATATCCATACGGGAATTCAACCAGTTCGTCATTCTTTACCCGGTAGGCTTCATCAATGGAACCGTCTGCCGTATAAAGGCACTGCACGCCGAATCCCTGCTGAGGATCAAACAGGAAATAGTAGATTTCCTCGGCAACACATTCCGCAGGCATATTGTCGATGTCATGTTTGTGCGGTGGGAATCCTGCCCAGTTGCCCGGCGTCACATATGCCTCTCCAATGGTCAGCTTCTTCGCATGCGTGTTCCCGTCCACGATAAACGAAGTATCTCTTTCCCAGGGTTTTACTCCCAGTCTCGTCACCCTTACATCCGCCTGGTGAATCGCCTGCGGTTCTGTCTTCTCGTCAATCGGAGTGGCACATACTGCAATCTTCGTCTTGAATTCGCTGCAGATGTTTACCTGAGTCTCCCTGCCTGCATAAAAGCATTCCGCCTTCGGGCTTGCAAAAACCGTAGTCCGGACGCCCAGCCTGCCGTAATCAACGCCGTTGGCAGAAAAATACGCAGACCCGGAAAGAATAACAAATGCCACTTCCCGGTCCCGGGTATCAAAAGTGTATTTTCCATGGTATCCCAGTTCCAGTATTCCGAATTCCAGATTTTTGAGTGAACACTTCCCGATTTCGCACAGGGGCGTGTACCCTTCCTGAGGAACATACGTTTTCTTAAAGTTCATTTTACTGCTTCCTTTCTTTGATGATCTTTATCATTTCTTCTGCGGTTTCCCGCCAGTCTGCAACTATGCCATAATCTGCCACCCGGAAAACAGGAGCTCTTTCATCCGTATTGACTGCCACCACAATCCCGGAACTGCGCATCCCCACCACGTGCTGGATCATCCCGCTGATACCGAAGGCAATATACAGGGCAGGACGCACAATTGCCCCGGTCTGGCCAATCTGGTGCGCATAGGAAATGTATCCCGCATCCACAGCGCTCCTGGAAGCACCAACGGTTCCTCCCATCGCTTCCGCCAGCGTATGCAGAACTTCAAAGCCTTCCTTTCCTCCGATTCCCCTGCCTCCGGCAATAATCACCTTCGCCTTCTGCAGAGAAACTCCCTGCTGCTGTCTTGTTTCTTCCATCAGGGTCACAAAATCCGGGAGCGCATCCAGGGTCACGGGCACCGGTTTCTTCGCAGGAATGGAGACGGTTTCCGGTACCGGATAGATTCCCGGCCGTACGCTGGCCATCTGCGGCCTTCTTTCCCGGCACACGATCTCCGCAAGCCGGTTTCCTCCATAGGCCGGCCGTGTCTGCAGCAGGATTCCCTCTTCCGTCAGGGAAAGCTTCGTGCAGTCCGCCGTGAGGCCGGTCTGGAGTTTCGCTGCCACCCAGCTGGAAAGAAATCTTCCCCGGAGGGTAGCAGGGAACAGGACAATATCCGGCGACAGCCGCTTTACCGTCTGCGCGATTGCGCTGCCCTGCCTGCAGAAATCCGGAAATACCGGAAGAACATATGCATCATCCGCACCGCTTTCCAGTGCCCTGCCTGCAGTGTCCTCCCCTTCCGCAACAACCGCAACGGATGCTTCCGGAGCCATCTGTCTCGCCATTGCAGTCAATGCATAGCCGGTATCTTCCCCCTTCTCGCAATAAACGGCAATGATCATTCCATCACCTCCGGAACCTGCAGCTTCAGTGTCTGCACAAGCTCTGCCGGCGACATTTTCCTGCAATGTCGGATTCCCGGTTCATGCATCTCTGCACGTACGACCCGGGTCGGGGATGCGGCAAGACCGCATTCCGATGGGGAAAGCGACAGGTCCGCTGCTTTCAGGATGGTTATCTCTTCCTTTCTGGCGCGCCTCATTCCCTGCATGGTCGGCAGTCGAAGCGAATAGCTCCATTCACAGAAAGTAAGCACTGCCGGCATGGTGCACCGCCAGCGGCAGGTTCCCCGCTCTGTCAGCTGGATTCCTTCCACCGCTTCCTTCCTTTCCGCCGACACCAGGTTCGGCAGGCAGGGAAGCTCCAGCAGGGAGGCCACCATCGGCCCCACCTGCCCGGTTTCCCCGTCCAGGGACCGCCTTCCGCAGGAGATGATATCAAAAGGGGAAAGCACTTCCGCTGCCCTTGCAAGACATCTGGCCGTCACCAGGGAATCCGCACCGGCAAACGCCGGGTCGGACAGCAGTACTGCATGATCCGCGCCACGGGAAAGGCATTCCCGCAGCATGTTTTCCGCCCTCGGCGGACCCATGCTGACAACCGTCACCTCTCCTTCCTGTGCAAGCGCCCATTCCAGGGCCGATTCATCTGCCGGATTGAGGATCTGGGCGCCCTGCTCCCGGTCCAGCGTGTAATCGTCCTGCATCGGCACGTCCGTCATTTCCGGCACCTGCTTGACGAAAACGAGAATTATCATTTTTTCCCCCACATCTCGTAGACAGGAGTCAGCGCCTTCACGATTGCCTTGTAGATTTCAAAGCCTTCCTCATAAAATGCTACGCCTTCCGGGTCCGGCATCGTAACCCCCGTCTCATGAACACAGCATTTTACAGCCTCCGCATGATCTGCGAAAACACCGGCGGCAACTCCTGCCAGCATGGCACTGCCCAGGGAACTGTCCACATTCCGGACACTCCGGAGCGGTATATTCAGCATATCCGCCAGAATCTGACGCCAGAGCGGCGACTTGGCTCCCCCTCCTATGGCAACGGCTTCTCCCGGAGCAATGGACAGTTCTTTCAGAACCTCATAACAGTCCTTCATGGAATAGGCCACACCCTCCAGCACCGCCCTGTTGAAATGCGCCTTCGTGTGGAATCCTGTCGCACCGATAAAGCTGGCACGCAGTTTATCATTCAGATACGGGGTGATTTCCCCCTGAAGGTAGGGATGAAAGAAGAGCCCCGCACTGCCTCTGCCGACTTCTGCTGCTGCCGCACTCATTTCCTCGTAGGTGCCGCCAAAGGTATCCCGGTACCAGCGGTTGCTGGCTGCACAGGACCTGGTTGCCGTGCCTGGATACCACATCCCTTTCACCACATGCCGGTAAGTCACCAGTCTGGGATCCACCACCGCATGGTCCGTTATTGCACAGATTCTTCCCGCGGTTGCCAGTTTTACCGTAGCCTGCCTGCAGGACACTGCCCCAGCCGCATATACTTCCATCACGGTATCGGTTGCTCCGGCAATTACCTGCGTTCGTTCCGTAAGTCCGGTATCCTGCCGGGCCTTTTTCGTCAGCGGAGACATAAACTGCAGGGGATCAACGACTCCCGGCATCTGTTCCGCCCGGATTCCGGCAAGTTCACAGAAACGGCCGCTCCATTCTTCCTTTTTTACGTCATAGAGCATGAACCCCATGGCTTCGATGTTGTCCGTAACTGCGTCCCCGGTCAGCAGATAGCGCACATAATCCTTCACGGCCATGATTTTCCAGGTCTTCTGCAGGACTTCCGGTTCATGTCTGCGGAGCCACATCAGCTGCGGCAGCGTCCACAGGCTGGATACGCCGTTATAGCACGTCTGCATCAGGGTGCTCCCCATGCTCCTCTGAAGTTCTTCCGCTTCCTCGTGGGCACGGGTATCCGTCCAGTAAATGGCACGGCGCACCGGAGCTCCGTCTTTTCCGACCAGCACCGCCGTATGCGTAGCGGCATCCAGGCACAGCGCCAGAACCGATTCCGGCGAAATGCCGGTTTTATCCAGGATCTCCCGGATATTCCCGGTCATGGCGGAATAGCTGTCCATCACATCCTGTTCCGCCCAGCCGTTTTCCGGATAATACGTCGGATATTCCCGCTCCGAAGTGGCATACACCTTTCCGTCCGTTCCCAATAATGTCGCTTTCGATGCACTGCCGCCGAAGTCTATTCCCAGCAAATATTCCATCTTTTTACTCCTCTGGCACAAACAGCGCAGACACTGCAGTCTGCGCTGTTTCCATCACAGGTGCGCATTCAGCAGCACAAACAGATCCTCATAACGGTATCCTTCCGGCACCGTTGCCGAAAGTGCCTCCGTGCTCTGCGGGCATGCTGCCACCAGTACCCGGGCATCTGTCCGTTTCACATCCTGCCACCGGTTTTCCGCTGTTCCCTTCCAGATTTCCGGGAATAATGCACGCATCACCGATGTTCCGCAGCATTTTGCCAGGCGGCGGTTCTGCCACATTTCATGGATTTCATACCCCATGGCCCTCAGAATTTCCCTGGCCGGCTCATGTTCATCAAGGTCCCTGGCCAGCCTGCTGCCATCATGGTATGTCACAATCCCGCTGTCCTTTTTGGGCGTCAGCCTGCCCGTACGGACCAGTTCCGCCACAAAGGAGGTTGCCGTCTCTATTTCCGGAAGGGCTATTCCCCATTCCGGGAAAGCATGACGCATGAACGCCGCATCATAGCTGTCAAGGACTATCACCTTTTCCGCACCGCTGCGGGCAATCGCTTTCGCTGCATGCTTTGCAGCCTGGCGTACATCCTCGATATAACCCATGAGGTCGCCTAGCGTGTTCCCGCTCTGCGGTTCATCCTTCAGTACTGCGGCCTTCACGCCTGCTTTTTCGAGAATGGAAAGCAGTGCTTCTGCCACCTCCGGCCGGGAATACCGGGCTGTCTCTCCGAGCCATACCAGGATTTTCCCCTCTTCCGGAATGTTCTCCAGCGGAAGCCCGCACTCCTTGCTGCCGTACAGATTCCCGGTCCCGGCAATTAAATCCAGCACATGCTCCACCTCCGGCGGGACCAGTCCGAGTACGTTCGCCTCCGTTCTGGCCTCCCGAATGTAGACAAGCGGATCATATCCGGTTGCGCAGTCGTTGGTGCATGCTCCGCAGAGCAGGCATTCATACATGGTCCTGGCGCAATCCATGTCCATGGGCATGCCGCGCTCCAGCATGCTGACCTGCAGTCCCTTTGCCCTGGGCGTGTTGGTTTCCTTTCCGGTCACCAGCTGCACCGGGCACAGATGCCGACACATCCAGCAGAACCGGCATGCATCTGCATTTTTTCTGGCTTTTTCACTGAACATCGTCTTCTCCTCCTCACAGCCCCAGTTTATAGGGATTCAGGATGCCGTTGGGATCCAGTGACTTTTTAAGTCCTTCCATCACCTGCATGGCCGGACCATACTGCTCCTTCATCAGCCTTGACAGTTTCAGGCCGATTCCATGATGGTCATTGATCACGCCGCCGTTTTCCATGGCTGCCCGTACGCCCACATTCCAGATCTGGTTATGGAGCCTTATCGCTTCTTCCGGATCTTTCGGCACATCCTTGGGATCCACAATGAAGCGGGTATAGTTCATGCATCCCCATTCATACCAGTGACTGGAATGGGAAATATAGCGGACAAAGGGGAAGTTCTCTTCGACAGCTTTCTTCATTGCCCAGTAGATCTTCTCGATGTTGTCGTAGGTTGCCACGGTGTCCATGGTTCCAAACATCTGCGGGATGTCCATGATATGTCCCGGATAGAAGAAGGTAATCCGGTTCTCATACCACTTTTCCCCGTATTCGCTCCCCAGGTCCTCTCCGCCCCACTGTGCTGCTATCTCCACAATGGTTTCCATCTCAATGTCCACAATCCTGCGGATGCCTTCCACGGCAAGGTTCATGAAGCATCCCTTTTTCTCAAAGCCCAGGATCTTCTTGATGATGGAAACGGTTTCCGCCTCATCAAAGAACCGCAGGATGGAAGGCTTTACCTTCTGCATGAGATCCCTGCCCGCCATATAGCCGGAATGCATATCCGGGAAAAGGAACGCCCGGAACTGCCGGCTTTCCGGCTGTTCAAAAAGCTTGAAGGTAGCCTTGGTAATTACCCCGAGGGTGCCTTCTGAGCCGATAAAGATCTGATTCAGGTCCGGTCCTGCCGCATGCTTCGGTACCGGCAGCGTATGGATGATGTCTCCGTTCGGCAGCACCACTTCCATGGAAATGCACATGTCGTCGATTTTGCCGTACTTTGTGCTCATGATCCCGATTCCCCGGTGTCCCAGCGCGCCGCCGATGGTGCCGCACGTCAGACACGAAGGAATATGCTGGCAGGAGTATCCCTTTTCATTCGCATACCATTCAAGCTGCTGGAAGATCATGCCCGCCTCTGCGGTTATGGTTCTGCTCACTTCATCCAGCCGGATCAGATGATTCATGCGCTTCATGTCCATAAGGATGCCGCCCGCCATGGGAAGCGCGCCTCCCTGGGATCCGCTTCCGCCTCCCCAGATATGCACCGGGATCCGGTAGTAGTTGGCAATCTTCAGGATTTTGCTTACTTCCTCCGTACACCCCGGACGCACAATCCAGTCCGGCATCGGCGGCGTCTGTCCGCGGTCCACCCACATCCGTCCGATCCAGAAATAATCCACGCCATAGGTCGCCCGATCACTCAACGAAACGGAGACATTCTCCACACCCACAACATCTTCCAGTTCCGTCTGGATCATCGTCCCCATGAATGCTCTTTTTTCCATTGTCTCCCTCCTACTCCTCTTCAAGTACGACGCCCCGGTCCCGCAGGAATGCGCGGCACGCCGAATCGGTCGGAATTGCCTCTCTGGCTCCCAGCCGCATGCACTTCATTGCTGCAGCTGCACTGGCATACCTGCAGGCTCTGTCGTTATCCATCCCATAAATCTTGGCAGCCGCAAATGCACCATGGAAAGTATCCCCGCAGCCGTTCGTATCCACTGCTTCCACCGGATAGCTCTCATAGCGCCGGAGTCCCTGCCCGTCCAGCAGGATGCCTCCCTTCTTTCCCTCGGTAATCACCAGCACTTCCGGCCGGAAGCACCTGTAGAGGATTTCTGCCGCTTCTTCCGCCGCATCAGCCCCGGTCATCTTCCGTGCAAACTCTTCTGAGGGAATCAGATAGTCTGCCATGGGAAGCAGTTCCTCCACGCCTGGATAGGTTCCGCCGGCATCGTAGCTGACTTTCCCGCCGGCTTCATGCACCTTCTGCGCCGCATACATGGCCGCCTCCAGCATGTGTCCGTCCACATGGAGGATTTTCGCATGCATCAGCATGGGAAGATCAAGCTGTCCCTTTTCCGGCGGGGGCACCGTACCCCGGTTCCAAATACATGTCCGGCTGGCACTCTCCCGGCTTAGCAAAACTACGGAATGAAACGATACTCCTCCCGGTACCATGATCACCGCCCGGGTATCCACACCATACTTTTCGAAGTCCGCCTTCATGAATGTACCGAAGGGGTCATCTCCCAGCGTTCCCATATACGCCGTGCGGACTCCCAGCTTGCTGGCGGCCACCAGTGCCGTAGCACACGGACCCCCGCCCTGGATTTTGGTCTCGATCCCCTGTATTTTCGTATCTTCCTCCGGAAACCGCGGGGTTACCATGAGCGTATCATATACACTGCTGCCAATTCCCACGATCTGCGGCCATTGTTTCCTTTCATCCATTGCTATTCTCCGCTCCAAGCAAAGCGATCTTCTCCGCGGCAAAAGCTGCAACGGAAGAAACCGGATCCTTCATGAAGAGGTCCACCGCATAAATCTCCCGGCTGACGTTAAACACGCTGTCCAGGAAGGCATAGCATACATCGGTTCCGAAGTTGATTTTGCGGATGCCTGCCTCCACTGCCGCGCGAATCTGGTCATCCGGCACGCCGCTTCCGCCATGGAGAACCAGGGCGCAGTCCGGTACCGCCGCATGAATTTCCCGTATGCGGTCAATTGCGATTTTCGGCGCCTTGGGATACCGTCCATGGGCAGTTCCCACCAGAATGGCCAGCGCATCCACGCCGGTTTCCTTCACAAACTGTGCTGCCTCTTCCACCTGCGTATAGTCCGTGGGCACTCCGTCCTTTGCAGCGCCGATGTGTCCCAGTTCTCCTTCCACATCCACTCCCACGGCATGCGCCATCGCAACCACTTTGCGCAGAATCGCTGCATTCTCTTCAAAGGGCAGGGTGCTGGCATCCCTCATGACCCCGGTGCATCCCCATCGAAGCGCGCGCATCACAACCGTTTCATCCGCACCATGATCCAGGTGTATGGCAACCCGTACCGTGGAACGTCTGGCCGCCGCCACAAGCGCCGGCATCATGAATTCGGCTTCCGTATTGGAAAACAGGCGGCTGTACATCTGCAGTATTACGCAGGCATTGCTTTTCTCCGCCGCCTGAAGCACGCCCATGGCGGTTTCGGCATTATAGACATTAAACGCCGGAATGGCACAGCCTCTTTTTTCTGCCGTGCCGAGGACATTTTTAAGGCTTACTAACATGTTTTTCCTCCCTCTACCGCATCCGGAGAAAGCTGAGGCACAAAGCGGCAGAACTCCCGGATTTCCCGGGTATAGTCCCCTTCAATCTCGCACATATGGTGGATATAGGGGCCCTCGATCAGCTTCCGCTCCCATGCCGGAAGGTCTGAAAACTCTGCCCAGAGATATGTTCCAAACGTGTACGGTCCTTCCGTGGAATGACAGGTCCCGGCCAGAATGCTGTAATTTCCGTTATCCTGGTCCATTCTTGCCACGGTATACTCGCCGTCTTTGACGGCAAACCACTGCCGCATATTCACATTCTTGCAGGGGCTGCCTTCCTTCTTGAGACTGTAAGCAAAAGGTCCGCAGTGCCAGAGCAGTTCTGCATTCCGGTTTTCGGGATGCCGCACCGTAAATTCTCCAAGGAACGGCACCTTTTCGCCCAGTGTCGCACAGGAAAGCAACGCCATGGTAATCGCCGCGTGCATATCGCTCTCGCAGGAAACAATGTAGCCCATATCGGCCAGTACACTGTAAGCCGTGCACGGCATTGCCCCCACCGCCAGCTGCATGGCTGTCCAGCATTCCGCTGAAACCGCATCCACACGGTAAGTTTCAAATACCCACTGATACAGCAGCACAAAGGCATAAACCTTCTTCAGCAGCGGAGGCGTCAGCTCATCCATCTCATAACGTTCCATCAGCATGGCGGCACCGGCCGTCAGTTCCTCGTCCCGTTCCTTCAGTATCCGCTGATACTGGTCGACAATCACTGCAAGATTGACCGGCACAATCTGCAGGCCGAATTTTTCCATGAGTTCTCCCTCATTGAAAATCACGGAGCAGAAGGGCTTGGGCCGCATTCCCACCTGGGCAATGCGCATTCCGGTAAAGTTCTTTACCATGCAGCTGACGCGCACGAAGGTCATGAAGTCCCTTGCAAAAACATCGCTGTCCACTTTGCTGGTTTCAATAAAGCTGAAAGGGACATGCAGCCGCTGGAGCTGTCTGCTGACGCCGAAGATGCCGCACTGGCTGTCCGTAAACCGGGAACCGTCCGGCAGGAATTCCTCATCCTCCATGGCGTAAATGCACACCGGTTTCCCGACACCCCTGGCCACCTGGCCCGCAATCTCCTCATTGCCGAAGTTGCCGTTGATAATGAGCACCGCATCAACTTCTTCGTCCCTGAAGCGTCGGATCACCTTTTCCGCGTCTGCATCACAGAACATCACATCCACATCGTTGATTCCCGCAAGGTCCACAAAGGAGACGTGTTCCGAAGCAAAGTGCTTCTCAATATATTCCACCGCTCTCCTGCCGCGTTCCTCACCCTTTTCCCAGTTGAAAATTCCCGGGCGCGGCGTCACATCACGGCGCATCGGTGCCAGGCCAATTTTGACATGATAATCCAGCATAGACTTTCCTTCTTTCCTCGTTATCCTCGTTGCTTATTCCCGATCCGGCAAAGGAACAGCTCGCTCCTGCCAACAATAGTCCTGACTGTATTGTAGGACAGGGCTTTTACCCTGTGAATATATCGTTTTCATGAATTTATAATGCTTTTTGATAACTTTGATATATGTATGAAAATCAAGCCTCAGCATATAATTTTCTTATTCGAAGCATCTTTTTCTCCGGTTTTCCGGGGGGGGGATTTCCCTTTTCCGAAAGGAGGCTCTTCCATGAAGAAATACCGTTCTGCCGTCCTCGGCCTCGGGCTCATCGGTGCTGAACATGTAGACACGCTGCTCCGCATTCCCCAGGCAGAAATCGCATATGTCTGTGATTCCAGGGAAGAACTGGCCCGTGATTTTGCCTCCCGCATCGGAGCGGAGCCCTGCACGGACTGGCATTCCATTCTCTCCGATCCCTCCGTGGATGTGGTCCATGACTGTCTCCCCGTCTCCCTTCACGACGAGGTAAACCTCGCCGTGCTGTCCGCCAATAAACACCTCTACTGCGAGAAACCGCTTTCACTGACACTGGAAGGCGGAAAAGCCGTTGCCTCCCTTGCGAAATCCCGGTCTCTTAAGGCTGCCGTCAATCATCAGTACCGCATGAATGCCGCCGTGCAGGAGATGCGAGAGCGTGTCCGCCTGGGACTTCCCGGCAGAATCCTTTCCGTCACCGGGCATTATCTTCAAGAATCCGGCACCCGGGAAACCGACTGGAGCAGCCGCATGGAGAACACCGGCATCTCAAGGGCATTGGCAGATATCGGAACGCACTGGGCAGATACCGCATGCCATGTTCTTGGCATGCCCATTGTATCCGTCCTTGCCGACCTTCATATTCATCACCCTGTCCGCTATTCCTCCGGCGAATCGCACGTCATGGATACGGAGGACACGGCATTCGTTCTCCTGCGTTTTGCAGACGGTACTCCGGGGCAGGTCACCATTTCCAAATCCTGCTGCGGACACCTCAATGACCAGATGCTCTCCCTGTGGGGCACGGAATACGGAATGACCTGGCAGCAGGAGATACCGGACCGTCTTCTGCTGTACCATCGCGGCATGGGCCCAGCCACCTTCATGATGAACCGCACAACCTGTCAGCCGGCTGTCCGGCCCTTTGTGACCCTTCCTGCCGGCCATATGATGGGCTGGTCGGATGCCCTGCGCAACGCCATGCAGTCTTTTTATGACAGTCTGGACTCTGACCGTCCTTCTTTCCACGCTACCCTGGAGGAGGGCTGCGAGCGCCTTGCCTTCGTAGAAGCCTGCGTCCGTTCTTCCCATACCCACCGCTTTGAGGAGGTACTCACATGATCCACGTGCTTGTATGGTATGAAAATATGCCGCTCCCGGAAGCCCGGGAGGCAGAACACCGGATTTACCCTCAGGGCATCCACGGCCTGCTTGGCGCCCTGTTTTCCGCAGAGCCTGACATGGAAGTCCGCATGGCCGTCATGCAGGACCCCGAGCAGGGCCTGTCGGATGAATCCCTTCTCTGGGCAGATGTGCTTGTCTATTTTTCGCACAAGCACTGGCGGGAAATTGCAGAAGACCGCGTTTCCGCCATGCAGCAGCGTGTTCTTGGCGGCATGGGACTTATTCTTCTGCACTCCTCCCACGCCAGTCTCATTTTCTCCCGTCTCATGGGCACACGGACCCCGTGCCTGCGCTGGCGGGAGAATGACGAACAGCAGCGGGTTTTCACTGTCATGCCCTCCCATCCCATTGCCTCCGTCCTTTCCGGAGAATTCTTCACGATCCCTCAGGATGAAACCTACGGAGAATACTTCGAAATTCCTGCTCCGGATGACCTGGTCTTCCTGACCGCCTCCTCCGGCGGGGAAGTACTGCGCAGCGGGTGCTGCTGGTACCGCGGACAGGGGCGGATTTTCTACTTTGCCTCCGGGCATGAAACCTATCCCGTATACTATCAGAAAGAGGTCCAGTCCATCCTTCTTTCCGCTGTCCGCTGGGCAGCTGCGCCGCGCCGGAGCGGATGGCCCGACTGGGCAAGAGAAGTCCCTCCCCTGAAATGAAGCAGAGAAGCATCCTGCTCCGGAGGGCTCTCTGCAAAACCAAAAGAGGGCTGCAGCTTTCGGACTGCAGTCCCCAGACAAAATGGATATTTCGCATTATCTGCAGCCGGTTCTCAGATCATCAGGAGCCGGCTGCCGTTTTTTCTGTTTCCCGGCATGCTGTAAGGTCCGGCAGGCATTCTCCCCATCTTCCATGCTCACGCATAGGTATAACGGACAAGGTCCTGCTCCGCATACACCAGCGGAATCGAAATCGACACCGTCGTTCCCTTTCCCGGCGCGCTCACAATCTCAAAGCCTGCATTGTTATGGTAAATCAGCATCAGACGGTTTCTCACGTTGCGGATTCCCACACCGCTTGCCGGCTTTTTCCCTTCCCCGTTTTCTCCGTCGAGGTTTTCCATGATCTCTGAAAGCAGTTTTTCACTCATGCCTGTCCCATTGTCCTTTACGGTAATCTGCAGATTTTCCTCATACTTCTGCGCACCAATGGCGACTACTGCATGATCTGCCCTCACACCATGCACCAGGGCATTTTCCAGCAGCGGCTGTAAAATCATGGTTGGAATAAGCGCGTCCTCCACCTCGGGCTGGCAGGTAAACGGTGTTTCCAGTGCATTTCCGTAAATCTGTCTGAAAATATATGCATATTCTCCCAGACTGTTGAATTCCCGCCTTACCGTGATAAAGCGTTTTTCCATATTATGCGTATTCTGACGGAAAAAGGAAGAAATATGCGTAACCACCTCTCCAATTTCCTTCTGTCCTGCGAGCTTTGCCATGGCATTGACCACCTCCATGGCGTTGTAGATAAAGTGGGGATTGATCTGTGACTGCAGGGACCGGTACTTGTACTCCAGGGCGTCATATTCCGCCTTGTCTTTCTTTCGTTCCTCCTGGACAACCCGTTCCATGAGTTCCTGGTTGCTTTCCATCATCGCATTGAAACGGTCTGCCAGATAGCCGATCTCGTCATTGCTCGTTACGGAAACGCGTGCACTCATATGCCCGGCCGCCGCATCATCCGTGGTTTTTACCAGGTTGCTGATCTGCCGCGTCATGCTGTGGGTAGCCACAAAAATCACCACAATCCCCAGGACCATGCCAAACACACCGATCATGAGGCCCGCGCTCAGCACGTTCCGGCTCATTTCAGCCATTACCCTGTTCGGAAGCAGGCCAACCGCTTCCCAGTTCCCAAGGCGCTTTTCAGCTATCATGAAAGCTCTTCGTTGCGCTTCTTTGCCCTCTTTCACTTCAATCGCCGTCTTCTCCGCCAGTGTGTCATTCACCCCGCTGACAATGACCAGCTGGTCGTGCAGAAAGAAAAACAGGGTGCTCTGCCGGCTGAGCTTATCGTCTCCCAGCCTGACCACGGAAGAATTCCGGAGGCGTGCAACCGCTTTTCCCACAAATCGGAAAGGATCCTGATGATAGACATCCCGGATGAGGTACAGTTCCCCATTCTCCGTTCTCACCCAGACAGGTGTTCCGTAAGTCTTTTCTCCATGCGTTTCCAACAGCTCTGATGCGGTTTTGATGAAAGCATCTTCCGCAAAGGGATTCGCAAAGGACAAACCATTCAGCCCCCGGATATAGACACTGTCATATCCGCTGCTGGCAGTAATCACCATGCTGAGCGCTTCCGTGATTTCCCGGGTTCGCATCAGTGAGATGCTCTCTCCCTCCATCATTTCAAACATCAAATTCGGAATTCTCTTCACCGAAAGCTGGTTAATGAACTGCAGGGAGATGGCGCTGGTTTCCCTCTCCACGCTCAGGAGAGACTGCTCCGTCAGCAGTTCCAGGTGCGATTTCAGATTGCTTTCCATGTACTGGTAGGATTGTGCAATCATGGTAAGCGTCAGTACTGCCGTCACAAACAGAATGCAAATACCAAAGACCAGCGACAGCTTAAAGCGGTAGCTGGTCCTTCTTTTTTGTTTCACGCTCTCACCTTCCCGTTGCGGTATTCTGTGGGAGTCATGTGTTCCACGCGTTTAAACGCATTGTAAAAAGAAATATAATTGCTGTACCCAACTGCCCTGGCCACTTCTTCCACCAGAATCCGCGGATCGGAAAGCATGCCCCTGGCAACCGCCATTTTTGCATACAGGACATGCTCATGGAAAGTGATGCCGGTTTCTTTTCGGATCAGCGCCGAGAGGTAATTGCTGCTGACAAACATCGCATCCGCCACACTCCCGAGGGTAAGTCCTTCCACCGCATGAAGTTTGATATACTGAAGCGTGTTCCTGGTCAGCAGCGAATACTGCTGTTCCCGGGTATTGCTCCTCAGCGCCGCGCACATTCTGAGCAGACATTTTTCCGTTTCTTCCGGACTGGTGACAAACCAGCTTTCATACATGACCGCATCCGTCTGAAGATCGGAAGGCGCTCCGAATTTATTGCGAAGCGCCAGGGAATACATCGCAATCATGGCACGCAGCTGACTGTACTGGTGTCCGCTGAGTTCAATCAGTTCTTTGGCTGCTTCTCTTGCCGATTCATCGCTGAGTTCTGCTTTTTCAATCAGGCTCGCAAGTCTCTGATTGAATTCCGCCACCTGCGGGCTTGGATGGGATCTTTTATCATTGGGCTCAAAGAAGGTAATCATGGTCCCCTGCTGCGGGCTCAGGTTTGCTTCCCACATTGCCTGCCGTGCCTGCTGATATATCTGGCGAATCGCATGCAGGGAACTTCCCTGGCTGCTGATACCGATACATACCGGCGACACCATTTCCTCCGCAACGCGCTCTGACAGGGAAGCAGCTTCACTTTTCCAGCCTTCATCCTGCGTATCCCGCATCACGAAAATAACCATGGCATCATAAAGAAGAACCGGCACCGCATGCAGATTCCATGAGGCGATAATCCGTTCCAGATGGTTGAGCGTACCCTGATTGAAAGTTTCCTCTCCGCGGATCTGAACGGTCATGATGTAATATGCCTCAAAGCGGAGATGAAGGTCTTCCAGAACCTGGTGCACTCCCTGTCCCCGCTGGGAAGGATTGGTAAGCAGAGACAGCAGCTGCGCCTGGCGTCGGAAAGTGTCCTCCTGCAGTTCTGTCTCTGCGGCTACTCTGCTGCGTTCAATTTCCGCCCTGGCCTTGCGGATGGAGTCTGCCACTTCATCATTGCGGATCGGCTTGAGAAGATAGTCAAACACTCCGAGTTTGATCGCTTTACTGGCATACTGGAAGTGGTCATAGCCCGTGATGATAATTGCCTTGCTGTCCGGGATTTCTTCCCGCACTGCCTCCAGCATGTCTATCCCGCTGCACTGCGGCATCCGGATGTCCATCAGCAGAATATCCGGGTGGGTTTCAAGAATCAGCTTCTTTCCGGATTCTCCATCCATCGCGGTTCCTGCCACTTCACAATTCAGCGAGTTCCAGTCCATGGTCTGTACCAGAGAACGTACCGTCAGCGGATTATCTTCAACTATCACAACGCTCAGCTTCATTTTGCCCTCCTCAGCCTTTCCGGTGTCTCCTGTTCTGCCAGATGAAAAACGCATCTTTCCTGCATTTCTGCCATTCGCCAGTCTCTGCCGTTCTGCCCTATATTTTTGCAGGCTGCTATTTTCCGTTCGTGTCTTCGGATGAACAGGCATCAACCCGGGATACATCTCCCAGAGAGTTCTGCCGTTTACTCGTACCGTATGCTTCATTGCTGCGTTTTAGCCGGTGAGACTTTTCTCTTCTTCCCTCCGCTGACGAAAGCAGGAGAGGGTCAGGGATGAACTGATTCACAGTTTTCCTTCCATTCCCGGAAAGCCTCTGCCCGGAGGAAATTGCCTTCCCGATAAACCCAAGGGCTTCCCGGCAATATTCCATTCGGTAGGAAAGCACAGTTTTTTGTATTCACTTTGAAAACCCTTAGTAACTATCATACCATATTCTGTCAAATAATTGTAGATTTACGATATAATTTCTGCAAATATCCGGGATTTTTTCTTTTCTTCGACCGTTCATTCTGCCAGCCTTCCGGTACATTCCCCCGCCGTCATCGAAAAACCGCATAAAAACACGGTAAACCCGAACCTGCAGATTTACCGTGCCTGATATTCTTTTCCCATTTTTATCCTTTAACGGCTCCCGCCATGATTCCCGATACAATGAACCGCTGTGTACAGAGGTACAGAATAAGTACGGGCAGCATGGCAAGCATGAAGAAAGCAAAGGCCAGGTTAAGTTCGCTCATATTTTCGCCAAAGTAAATGATCTGGGCCAGCGGCAGCGTTCTGCTGCTGTCTTCCCGGAGAAGAACCACCGCAGTGGAATAGTCATTCCACACGTAAAGCGTATTCAGTACCCCCTGCGTCACATTGATCGGAGTCATGAGCGGGAAAACAATACGCCAGAATGTTCCGAATTTACTGCATCCGTCAATGTATGCTGCCTGTTCCAGCTCCCGTGGTATGCTTTTCACAAACCCCGTAATGGCAAGCACGCTGATGGATACCTGCAGCCCGGAACGGGCAAGAATGAACCCCAGGTTTGTACTGACCAGTCCCATATTATAAATATTCATGTACAGCGGCAGCATGATGCACTGAAAGGGAACCAGCACACCGCTGATAAAAATCGAATACATGATCTTATAAAATGGTCCATGGTTTCTGGCGAGCACATATGCTGCCATGGACGTCGAAAAGAGCAGAATCACCACGGTGGGAATGGTTGTCAGCAGACTGTTCCGGAATCCGATCGCCACATATTTGTTTTCCCGGATCACCCGGACATAGTTGTTGATCGTCGGGTGATTGGGCCAGGCCAGTCTGTTCAGGCTTATATCCGAATGCGTTTTGATGGAATACAGGAAGCTGATATAAAAGGGAATCAGCACAATAAGGACAGCGATCACCAGAAAGGCGGCTCTGACTATGTCCAGGCGTTTTGCTTTTCTGGCAGACGCGCTCATCACATATTTTCTTTCCTTTACGGTGTCTGCCATCATAGTTCAACCTCCCTCTTCCGAAGAATCGTGGTGATTACATTGGTCAGAACCACCAGTACCGCAGTCAGTATTATCGCGGCTGCCTGTCCGATACCGGCACGGGAATTTCCGAAGATATACTCATATACAAAGACAGCGGTCGTTTTCGCGGCTTTCATCGTAATGACCATCTGGGAATAGTCAAAGCACCGCAGGCCCCATGCCAGGATCAGGGTAACATTGGAAGTAATTGCCGGCATCAGCATGGGAATCGTAATCCGGAAGAACTTGGTGGCGAAACCTGCACCTTCCACGTCCGCAGCCTCATAGTAGTCCCTGGAAATGGACTGCAGACCTGCGATATAGATCAGCATGCAGTATCCCATATCCCTCCAGATGGCAATCACCGCAAGCCCGGCAATCACCTGCCCCGATATTCCGAGCGGGCTGGGACTCCCCGTCAGCGGCATCAGAACATCCGTATAAACATAGCTCCAGACTTTGGTCGATGCAACCAGCGATACCGTAAACGGCATGAAGAGCAATGTGCGGATAAGATTGTTGAACCGCCCTGAGCGCCAGATCAGGAGTGCAAAAAGCAGTCCCAGCACATTGGCACCGATGATGTAAAGAATCGTAAAGTTTGCCGTATTGAGAAACGTCTGCCGAAAGGTCTTATTGGTCAGCAGCTTGATGTAGTTTTCAAGTCCTACAAAATTCCAGGTCTTGGCAAAGATCGCCTTTTTATCCGTAAAGGAAATGGGAATACTCTGTATGAACGGAACCAGTTCCACAAAGGCAAACAGAATAAATGCCGGCAGCATAAAAAGGATATTTCCGCCATGCTCTCGGATTGCGTAGATTGTAGGAGTTTTTTTCCCCTTACTGGTCTTCTTTGTATCTTTCATTCTCTTCATCTCCTGCCGGTGCCAGTTCGTTCATACGGGATAAAAACTTACTTACTGTTTCAAACAACTGTTTCCTCGTGATGGAAAAAGGGCCGCCCGTCAAAGCACACGAGCGGCCCATAACGGGTTCACATCGGATTCAAGGGTTTCTGTCAGTTAAGAGCACGGACATCCTCAAATGCGCTGTCCAGATTCTCGAGGGCCTGGGTCACGGTCATGCCGCCGCCGGTAATGCAGCTCTCCACATAGGAAGTGAGCTCAGAGCGCAGTGCCGTCGTATAAGCAGAGGTGAAAGGCTTCGTGAAAGCACCATAATGGGCAATATCCCCGGACTTCTTCATTTCTGCCAGTGTCTTTACCATGGGCAGCAGGTTGTCTGAAACAACACCGGTGTTCAGAGGCATCTGGGAGATTTCGGACCAGGCAACGCCCTGGCTCAGCCAGTACTCCATGAAGTCCAGTGCAACTTCTGCATTCTCCGCCTGCGGGTTCACCATGAAGCTCTGGTCAACCTGAACATTCAGCTTTGCAGAACCTTCATCATCGATCGGAACGAGGAAGAATCCGATTTCGAACGCAGGATTCTTGTTCAGCATGGAGCCGATATTCCAGGATCCATCATACCGCATTGCTGCACCGCCGGAGCAGAAAACTTCCAGAGCCATGTCCTGCGTATTGGACATTGCATCTGCACGGGGATGGGACAGCCTGGCAGCAATATTTTCAAGAGCTTCTGCTGCATAGGGAAGATCAACCCACTTCGCATCGCCGTTCATCAGACGCTCAAAGATGTCTGTATCACCGGCAGCGACTGCACGGGTCCAGAAGGTATTGCGCCATTCGATGTCGCCGTAAACCGCATCATTGAAAGAATGGACATAGGGATCAATGCCAAGTTCTACAAGCTTGTCCTGCAGGGCATTCAGCTCCGTGAGGGTCTTCGGCACCTCAAGTCCGTTCTCTTCAAAGATCTTCGTGTTGTAGAAAATGCCCCAGGTCTTGAAGTCAATCGGGAAGCCATAAATGCGGCCATTCGCTGACACGTCGCCCAGGTCGCCTGCCGGCAGGTTCATCGCCTTGATGGTCTCATTGTCGGTCAGGTCCATGACGAAGCCTTCCGCGACCAGGTCCGGATACAGTCCCGGATTGCCCATGATGATATTGGGCTGTTCGCCGGAAGACAATGCTGTAGACAGCTGCGGGAAGTAGTCTGTTCCTTGGTTGTAGTAGATGTTTGAGAACTTGACATTGGGATGAAGCGCCGTGTAGGCATCCTCAATTGCCGCAAGACCTGCCTGTTTTGCGTCCTGTGCCATGTAGTGGAAAACAGTGAGCGTGATCTCCTCTTCCGCGCAGGCGAAACTCCACAGGGAAGCCAGCATTGCAAGCGCCAACAACAGAGTTACCAGTTTTTTCATAAGAATACCTCCTTGTCGTAATAACTACAAGAAGCCCTTCCGTCCCGGACTTCTTTGATGCAGTCAGTATATCGCCTTTTTTTTCTTACGAAAATATATCGAATTATTCAATTTCTTATTTTTCTTTCTCCTTTCATTTCCATTTTTCCAAAAATCTCATGAAAAGATTCCCTTCTTCCAAAGTTGTCCGGCAGAAAATAATGAAACAAAAAACCTCCTGGCATATTACCAGGAGGTGAAAATCTGCAATATCAGTTTTTCGCTTTTTTGGTGCTCAGGATAATCCATCCGGCAAGTGCAACGCCCACCGCCAGAGCGGCCAGGGTAGTGACCCAGTTGGGATCAATGAAGCCCAGTGCGACCACAAAGAAGATCGCCCTCATCCACCAGGTCAGCTCACGCTTGAAGTAGCCGGACACTGCCAGCGCCAGGAAATACGTACCGACCAGCAGCTGTGCAGCACCGATAACAATCTCAACGGGCGTACCCTGCAGCAGAATGGCAGGATTGTAAACAAACACAAAGGGAACCAGGAAGCCCACCAGTGCAAACATCATGCCGCGCAGGCCGGTTTTCATGGCATCCGCGCCGGCAATGCCTGCTGCGGTATACGATGCAACGCACACCGGAGGCGTGATCTGCGCCATAATGCCATAGTAGAACACGAACATATTGGCAACAAGCGGCTGGATGCCCAGGGAGCGCAGTGTGGGAACAAACAGGGTGACACCTACCAGGTAGGCCGCCACCGTGGGCAGTGCCATACCCAACAGCATGCATCCGATCATGCCAATCAGCAGGGCAAAGAAGAGGTTGCTCATGCCAAGACCGGCGATTACTCCGGACAGATTGGTAGCCAGAGAAGTCTGTTCCGTCATTACATCAATGATGATACCGCAGGCAGCTGTAGGAATTGCGATTTCAGCAGCAGACTTGGCACCGGCCATCATGCTCTTCCAGAGCTGCTTCAGGCCGGCAAAATTGCCACCCTGAATGCCGTTGACGATATTGTTCCAGGTATCTTTGGTGCCATGGCCCAGGAAGAAGCTGAGTACATTGCAGGCAAGGCAGACAATTCCCTGCGGCAAAGATGCCAGAAAGGTGGATTTGTCCGATTCGCCAACTGCCTGCAGCAGAATATTCATGGAAAAACCGTAGGGCATGAAAAGCAGTCCCGCCACATGGAAGCGCAGCGCCTCTACTCCAAAGAGAAATGTTTCTCTGTCCATCGCTGAAAAAAGCCCGACGATAAAAGGCGCGAGAAACCAGATCAGAACAAAAATCAGCAGCACCATCAGCGTGTTTACCCGGAGGGTAAAAGCATAGGCTTCCCTGATCCGGTCGTCCCTGCCTGCTCCTTTATTATAGGAATAAACGCTCTGCGCTCCCTGAAAGAGTCCCTTGATCAGCGCCAGGATAAAGGCCGTGACCTTCGATACAATGGAAAAAGCCGCAATCAGCGCGTCGCCTCCATACATTCCGGCGGCAATGTTCAGGCATGCGGAAGACAGTGTTCCTGCACCATGGCGGCAAAGCGAAGGCAGTCCTGTCCGCACAACGCTGCAGAGAAGGGGAACGGATACCCGGATGGACGACAGCCGCAGCTTCGTTTCCGTGCGGCCGGAAAGAAAGAAAAAAAGCAGAACGGCCAGGCTGACAAGCTGGCTCAGAAAAGTTGCAAGCGCATGCACCGGTTATCCCCATGCCGAACCCAAATATCAGCAGCGGATCCAGCAGCATATTGAGCACACCTCCGCACCCCATGCCGATCATGGACAGTCTGTTTTTTCCTTCACTTCGGAGGAAGGTCGACAATACAATGGCCAGACACATGGCAGGGAATCCCAGGAGCATAAACCGCCCATATGCCTCGGCATAGGGCTGAATCGTGGAAGAACTGCCCAGCAGACGCATCAGCGGGGAAAGAAACACCAGCCCGGCAGCCGCCAGCAGGCAGGAAATCATCACCGCACAGAAGCCTGCAGTCGATCCTACAACCGAAGCTTCTTCCCGGTCCTTTACCCCCAGCAGCAGTCCTATGCGCGTACCTCCGCCGGTACCAAACAGAAAACCCAGAGCGCTTATCAGCTCCATGATTGCAAAACTGATCCCCACAGCAGCGGTTGCCTGTGTTCCCAGCTGTGCCACAAACCACGTATCAACAATATTGTATTAATACTTTCCCAATTTTCCGGACTATAGGACAGTACTCGCATTTTTCCTGGGAC
>CAMVHE010000001.1 GCA_947167215.1 uncultured Clostridia bacterium | reverse complement strand
TCGCCCAGGCTTCCGGATTATATGCCCTCGTTGAGAAGAACATGAACGAGCTGCAGTTCTCTCTGGCACTTACGGAGATCTGGAAAGTGATCGGCGAATGCAACCGTTACATCGATCTTACCATGCCCTGGGTGCTTGCCAAAAACGAGGAAGACCGTCCCCGCCTTGGCACTGTTCTGTATGTGCTTGCAGAATGCGTGCGTATCGTTGCGGTGCTGATCGGACCGGTCATGCCCAGGACGCCGGAACGCATTTTTGCCCAGATCGGCGTTACGGAAGAAGCGGACAAAACGTTTGAGAGCGTTCAGCGTTTCGGCGTATTGAAGCCCGGTTCCACCGTGCACAAGGGAGAAGCGCTGTTCCCGCGGATTGATGTGGAAGCGGAACTCAAGCGGATCGAGGAAGAAAACCAGAAGGCAAAGGAAGCAAAGGAGCAGAAGACCGTTTCCGTTGCCTTTGAACAGGCAGAGCCTATCGAATACGATGATTTTGCCAAAATGCAGCTGGTGGTTGCCAAGGTACTTACCTGCGAGAAGGTTCCCAAGGCGGATAAGCTGCTGAAGTTCACGCTGAAAGTCGGGAATACCGAGCGTACGGTTGTTTCGGGAATTGCCAAGTATTACGAGCCGGAAAGCCTGATCGGCAAGAAGGTCGTACTGCTCGCGAACCTGAAGCCCCGCAAAATCCGCGGCATTGAATCCAACGGCATGCTTCTGTGTGCTGCGACGGAGGACGACAGCAGCCTTTCCCTGCTGACCCTTGACCGGGACCTGGAGGACGGCTGTGCTATCAGCTGACGGGCTGTACGGACTTTTTGACACCCATGCCCATCTGAATGACCCACAGTTTGATTCCGACCGGGAGACGATTCTTTCGAAAATGGCAGAGCTGGGGATGCTCAATATCTGCGTCGGAACCGATATGCAGACAAGCAGGAGCTGCATCCAGCTTGCCCGGCAGTTTCCCTTTCTCTATGCTTCTGTGGGAATACATCCCGAAGAAGTTGCTTCCTTTCACCCCGATACGGATCTGCCGCAGCTGCGTACCTGGCTGACCGGGGAATCCAGGGTAGTCGCCCTGGGGGAAATCGGTCTCGACTATCATGTGGATTTTCCGTCCAGGGAAGATCAGAAGGCTGCATTTACGGCGCAGCTGTCTCTGGCTTATGAGCTTTCCGTTCCGGTAATTCTCCATATCCGGAATGCTCATGGGGATGTGATGGATATCATGCGGGCCATGGCGGGGAGGCTTCCCCGGTGCCTCATTCACTGCTCCTCGGCCAGATGGGAAACCACCAGGTTCTATCTGAACCATGACTGCATGATTTCCTTTGCCGGTCCTGTGACCTTCCGGAATGCCAGCCATCTGCAGGAGGCGGCTGCAAAAGTTCCGCTGGATCATCTTTTAATCGAAACCGACTCTCCCTATCTTTCCCCTGAACCGTTCCGGGGGCGGCGGAACAATCCTACCTTTGTTTCCCATATCTGCGCTTTCCTCGCAGAACTACGGAAAATGGATCCACAGGAACTGGCAAACATTACCCGCGACAACGGCAAAAAGTTCTTTGGTATCACTGAATGACCGACCGATTGCATTAAGAGGGGTATTTCCATGCGAAAAGTTCATTTTCTTCTCATGATCTGTATTCTGCTTGTGATCATGCTTTCTTCTGCCGATGCAGCAACGATTCCCGGGTACGGAGGGCGCAGCAACAATTACAACAACAACTACAGCAACCAGCAATACTATCCCTATGGGCGTTCACTGTACTTTGTTCACTGGGATTTTTACGGCGGACAGTCCCTGGCGGTTTATGCCGGCCCCGGCTACGAGTATTACCGCGGTGCCGGCGGGTGGGCTTCCGTCAGCACGAATGGTGCTATCTATATGGCAGGACGTGTCGGTGACTGGGCCATGATTATGTACCAGAAGAGTGACGGCGGCTTCCGTGTCGGTTTTATCGATGCATCGGAGCTGATGTATGACCTTGGCGGTGACGAAATCTATTTCAACCGGCGTCGTGCCCAGGTGAACGTTTCCTGCAACCTGACCGATGATCCGAAGCGGCAGAGCAGTACGATCTGCATTCTGGATCCCGGCGACAGCGTTACCTTCCTTGCAAGCTATTATGATCATCGGGACTGGGCGTATGTGGAAGTATACGCAGAAGAGCCCGTGTGCGGCTTTGTTCCCATGGAATACCTTCAGTTTCTTTAATGCCGGCAGAAAGGCTCTGCCGGACGCGAAACCAAAAATAAACACTGCATCCGAACGGATGCAGTGTTTTGTTTGATAATAACTGGAATTAAACGGGGGATTGTATGACGATGACATCCCTTACTCCAGGCCTTGGACTTCAGCCCGGGGCATGCCTTCTGGATATAGTATAACGGAATCCGGAGAAAAGAACAAGATGGATTATTATGATCTTTCTGTTAACAATTATGAATAAAAGATGACAAAGCATTCCGAATCTGAAATCAGAATATTACTTCGGAGGAGCCCCTGGGGAGGGAGCACGTGAAGGCGGGATGCTTTTCCGTTAAGGCGGAGGGAAGGGGAACGAGACCCCCGCAGCATTGCGGGGGGCAGCGGTTTTCAGATGCGGTTCCGTTTATCGGAGCAGCCACTGGATGAGAATCCGCAATCCGAGAAAAATGAGGATGATACCGCCGGCAATCTGTGCTTTTTCCTTGAACCGGATTCCGAAACGGCTTCCGATGAAGACGCCGACAAAACAGAAAACAAAGGTGGTGCAGCCGATGATGGTGCAGGCAGGGAGGATGGGAGTGTGGATAAAGGCAAAGGATACGCCGACTGCCAGTGCATCAATGCTGGTGGCTACCGCCAGCGGAATCATGGCAGAAGCAGAAAAACGCTGATCCACGGACTCTTCGGATTTCCCCAGTGCTTCCCGTATCATGTTGATGCCGATGAGCGTCAGAATGGAGCAGGCAAGGATGCTGGAGACCGGAGCTACGATATGCTCCAGCCTTATGGAAAAGAAATAGCCGATGAGAGGCATCAGAAACTGGAAGCCGCCGAAGTAGATACCGCAGAGGAACTGGTGGCGTACCTTGGATTTCTCCACTGCCAGTCCCTTGCAGATGGAGACGGCAAAAGCATCCATGGACAGGCTGACTGCGATCATGAAGATTTCAATGAAGGACAAGGATTTTACCTCCGTTTTGAAAGAATACTTGGCTAGACACGACGAATAGAAAGTATATGCTTCCTCCTTCAGAATGTCAACATTAGAACAGAAAAGGGACACGGGGGAATCGGAGAGAGCACATCCCGGAGAGTGCTGGAAAGCATTCGGTGAGCATTCCTCCGGTATTCTGCCGGGTGCTTCTGCGGCGGAAGGAATCCGGAAGACGCCGAAGGAAGTCCTTCTACTTTCTCCAGTTTGCACAAATCCGCCATCCGGGGTAAAAAACTTCTGCAGGGATAACCCGGTTCCAGGTCAAAAGCCTGGAACCGCAGGCGCCGATCCCGGCACCTCGCAGGTGGCATGCTGTGCTTCCTTCTGTAAGACATACTTCCATCTGCACTGCGGCCACTGCGGTCCTGAGCGGCTTTTTCTTTTCGACGTGCAAAAAAATAGGATTGATTCTTCTCCCGAAAGATTGCCAAAACAGGAAATGTCATGTATAATAAGCCAGTTAGCAATATTCCAGGAGGTTTTTAATATGTCAGGTCATTCGAAGTGGGCCAATATTAAACATAAGAAGGGCAAGGCAGATGCCGAGCGCGGTAAAATCTTTACAAAGATTGGACGGGAGATCGCCATTGCTGTACGTGACGGCGGACCGGATCCGAACGTGAATGGCAAATTGCGGGATGTCATCGCCAAGGCGAAATCCAACAATATGCCCAATGAAAACATTAAACGTTCCATCGCCAAAGCTGCCGGTGAAGGCGGAAACGTGAACTACGAAGAGATTCAGTATGAAGGATATGCACCGGGCGGTGTTGCTGTTATCGTATCCACCGTTACTGACAATCGCAATCGTACCGCATCGGACATCCGTCATATTTTTGATAAGAATGGCGGTTCTTTGGGAACCAACGGATGCGTTTCCTACATGTTTGACAAGGTTGGCCTGATTGTGATTGAGCGTCAGCCGGGCATGGATGAGGATGAGTTCATGATGGCTGCACTGGATGCAGGCGCAGCGGATGTGGAGAGCTCCGAGGACAGCTTCGAGGTTACCACTGCCGTTGAGGACTTCTCCAAGGTCCGTGAAAATCTGGAAGCTGCGGGCTATGCCTTCCTGAGCGCAGATCTTACGATGATTCCTCAGACCCAGAACGAGGTTACCGATCCGGCGGTAATCGAGAAGATTCAGAAGATGCTGGATATGCTTGACGATCATGATGATGTTCAGGATGTCTATCACAATGCCATTCTTCCGGAGGAAGAAGACGAGTAACTGTGCGAATATCGCATGAGGATTCAGCCGTCTGCTGAAAGCGATGCTTTCGCAGACGGTTTTTTTAATGGAGTTTTTTTCATGAAAACAATCACATTAATTGTGCCTTGCTATAATGAAGAGGAATCCCTGCCGATTTTCTATGAGGCCGTTACGGAGACCATTGCAGACCTGCCGCAATATGCTATCCAGCTTCTCCTGATTAATGACGGTTCCAGGGATAATACCCTTCAGGTGATGCGCCAGCTTGCATCCCGGGATAAGCAGGTTCAGTATTTATCCTTTTCGAGAAATTTCGGAAAGGAAGCAGCCATGTATGCAGGGTTCTGCAATGCCCGCGGAGATTATGTCGCGGTGATGGATGCTGACCTGCAGGATCCGCCTTCTCTTCTGCCGCAGATGATTCATATTCTGGAAACCGAAGAATATGATTCGGTTGCTACCAGGAGGGCAGACCGGGAAGGAGAACCACCGGTTCGTTCCTTTTTTGCCCGGATGTTCTACCGCATCATCAATCGGATCAGTGATGCGGATATCATGGATGGCGCAAGGGACTTCCGCCTGATGAAGCGGGATATGGTTGATGCCATTGTTGCGATGGGGGAATATAATCGCTTCTCCAAAGGCATCTTTGGCTGGGTCGGCTTCAGAACCAAGTGGCTTCCATATCAGAATGTTGAGCGTGCAGCCGGAGAGACCAAATGGAATTTCTGGTCCCTGCTCCGCTATTCTATTGACGGGATTGTCAGCTTCTCCCAGGCTCCGCTGGCCATTGCGAGCTATATGGGACTCCTTTCCATGATTATCGCTTTCCTGATGGTACTGGTCGTCTTCTTCCGGCGGCTGATCTTTGGCGATCCCGTTGCCGGCTGGGCATCCATTGTATGCATTATCCTGTTCATCGGCGGTGTTCAGCTGATGTGCATGGGGATCATCGGGCAGTATCTCTCCAAAACCTATATGGAAACAAAACACAGACCGCATTTCATCATTTCCGAAAGCAATGGAGACGATGTAATCAAAATAAGATAAGGTGAATCTTGGTAATGCATTCAAAAAACAAACAGACTCACGGTTTTCATACCAAACACGCCCTTGGACAGAATTTTCTGCTGGATGAAAGTCTGCTCGATACCCTCTGTGACCTGACCGGAGTGGGGGAAGAGGACAATGTGCTGGAAATTGGCACAGGGATGGGAACCTTCACCAAACGGCTTTCGCTGCGTGCGCATCAGGTCCTGACGTATGAGGTTGATGACAGCCTTATTCCCATGCTTCGTGTCTTCTTTGAAAAGTATGAAAACATTACCCTGATCCATCAGGATGTACTGGAAGCCGATCTGCAGAAGGACATGGACCGTGTTTTTGATGCAGGGCATCCCCTGCGTGTTGCCGCTAATATTCCTTATTATATTACAACACCGATCATTGAACGGCTCCTGATCTCTGCTTCGGATGCGGAGTCCATTTCGCTTATGGTGCAGGAGGAAGTGGCAGACAAGCTTCTTGCCGGGCCCCGCGAAGAGGGTTATGCACCGCTTCCCGCATTCTGCCAGGTCTATTACAATGTAAGAAAAGCCCTTCCTGTGCCTGCTTCCTGTTTCAATCCGCAGCCCAAGGTGGACTCCAGTTTTGTTGTGATGGAGAAAAAGCCGGATCCGCTTTGGCCGGCCGATGACGCCAGAGCATTGTACAGGGCATTCCGGAAATTCTTTGCACTTCGAAGAAAGACACTGGTAAACACCCTGATGAACCAGTTCTCCTTTTCCCGGGAGCAGTGTTTATCGCTCCTGTCCTCCCTTCAGATGGAAGAAAAGGTCCGGAGCGAGGAGCTGAGTGTACCGCAACTGGTGGAATTGCATTCAGGGATCCTGAAAATGCTGGAGGAAGGAATAAAATGAAAAGAGCATTTCTTTTAATACTTATGCTCCTGAGCTGTCTGATCGGTTCCTTCGCCTTTGGGGAGACTGCGGCTGATCTGACGGACCTCTGCACTTTCACTTCTCCCGGAGTCCGCACCGGCAATGTTCATGACGGGAAATATA
Source organism: uncultured Clostridia bacterium (assembly GCA_947167215.1). GTDB lineage: Bacteria > Bacillota > Clostridia > Christensenellales > Aristaeellaceae > Ventricola. The sequence continues at coordinate 133,760 of CAMVHE010000001.1, read as the reverse complement.
CCAGCTTCTGGAGAAGCCGCGAACAGAAGGACGGCTACCTGGAGATGACGGTACCGGAAGACCATCCTGCCTATTCCGTCTATATCTGCTTTGGCGAGCAGCCTGCGGCCTGGGCCATTGAAAAGGAAGAGGACGGTCAGTGGGTTACGGTACATGAAGGGATCAACGAATATGCGCATGTTCTGGTTCCGCTGCCCGGACTGACGCATTTCCGCCTGATTGAAAAAAGCGGGAAAAGGACCCAGTTCAAGATCAATGAGGTCTACATCTTCGGAGACGGGGAGCTTCCGGACTGGGTACAGCAATGGGAGCCTACCATCGGAAAGGCAGATATGCTGGTGATGGTTGCCCATCCGGATGACGAACTGATTTTCTTCGGAGGCACCATTCCCACGTATGCCGTTGAACGGGGATACCGTGTGCTGGTCGCCTATATGAGCTACAGCAATACGACGCGGAAAAGTGAGCTGCTCAATGGACTCTGGTCCATGGGCGTTCGGAACTATCCGATTATCGGAAGTTTTCAGGACACCTATTGCTCCACGCTGGAGGACGCCTATAAGCGCTGGAAAAAGGATCCGGCCAGACAGTTTGTGATGCGGATCCTTCGGGAGCATCAGCCCGAAGTGGTGCTGACCCACGATATCAATGGAGAATATGGACATGGTGCCCATAAGCTTTGTGCTGATGTCGTACAGTACTGCGTAGAGAACGCAGGCGATGAAACCGTTTACCCGGAAATCGCTTCGGAACTGGGTGTATGGAACGTAAAGAAACTGTATATCCACCTTTATCCGGAGAATACGGTCTTCATGAACTGGCATGAACCGCTTGCTGCTTATGACGGAAGGAATGGCCTCGAGGTTGCAAGTGCTGCCTACGCCTATCATGTAACCCAGGCTACCACACACTTTGTGATTACCGATGAAGGCAACACAAGCAATGCTGCTTTCGGCCTTGCCTATACTGCAGTTGGTCCGGATATCCAAAAAGATGACTTCATGGAAAATATCACGGCGGATGCCGTGACGGATATCGGAAAGACTGACGATACGGCAGGCATTGCTGCTGCAAACAGTATTTCCGGCAGCGAAACGGAGACCAGGCAGGGCATTCTCTCTGTCACTGCCGTGCTTTCCGGAGAAAAGGCAGAGGAAACGGAGAGCCCCAAGCCGCCGGTGCCGGCGGATACCCCGATCGCCAGCCGGCAAGATGCCGATGAAGACAGCGAACAGGTGCAGAAGGAACAGCCTGCTGCAGAGAAAGCTGAAGGGAAGGTCAATACCGTCCTTGCACCGGATGCTTCGCCGGACGGTGCAGCCGAAGCTTTGGAAATGCCGGAGAAGGAGACAATGGAACCTCTGACAGCGGAAGAGGAAGCACCTGCTTCCGTAGCTCCCTCAGCCGAAACAGTTTCTCCCGCCAAGGTGAAAGCCGATGTCATCTGGCCGGTTCCAAAGCCTGCGCTGGATGAATTCGGATATCCGCTGGAAGGCGAATTTGTCCATGAAGATGAAGAGAGTGGGGTATGGTTCTATGCCTCTCCCACGCTGGTTGTGAGAATCGACCGCATTTTTGATATTGCAGCCGTCCGTACGAGATACGAATGCGAAATATTCTGTGATTTGTCGCAGGAGCATTTCGGGGCGACCCTTTATAATCCCGCAAAGCCGCAGGCAAAGCATGTTCAGGCAGAGCTGATTTCCAAAGAGAACCAGGTCGTCTTTGGCATGAATACGGATTATTACACGTATCGGCTGGGAAGAAAAACCATTACCGGCATGGTGATCCGGAACCGGCAGGTATTCTTTGACCGCTGCCCGGAGGCAAACCGGAGACAGTTCCCCAATCTGGACACACTGGCCATGTATGAAGACGGACACTGGGCCGTGTATCATTCGGATGAGCTTACTGCGGAGGAATATCTTGCAGCCGGTGCCGTGGATGTCTTTTCCTTCGGACCTTATCTGATCCGCAACGGAGAGCCGAATCCTTACGTGGATACGGCTACCAGCGGAAAAACCGAACAGCCGAGATGCGCGATTGGAATGATTGCGCCGGGACATTATTATGCGCTGCTGGTGGAGGGCCGGATGCGGAATATCAGCGTTGGATGTGATATCCCGTTCCTTCGGGACAATCTCCTTCAGAAAGGGTGCGTAGAGGCACTGAATCTGGACGGAGGGCAGACGGCAGTGCTCTGTTTCATGGGACATCAGGTGTCGAGGATTGGAAAATACAGCGGCGGCCGTACTACTCCGAGAACGACGACGGAAATCATGGGAATCGGACACTCGGATCTTATTATCCCAAATTAAAAAGCCTGCTTCCGCAGGCTTTTTTCATCGGGTGGTAAATCGAAACCGGGGACGAATTTTCCGGATATAGATGATCACCAGAGGGTTGATCAGGAAATCATAAATGAAAAAGCAGAGGTTGAACAGTACAAAGAAAAGGATGGCGGAATATTTCCCGAATTCCTGAAACTCCTCTGCAATGGCATCCATGTGCAGGATAAAGGTAAGGAAAGCATACATACCGGCGATGGAAAGATTGAACAGCAGGGCTTTTATCACAAAACGAAGCGGTCTGAATTTCAGATGATCAATACGGGGCTTTATAATCGGGTAATAGCCGATAAACAGATAGAAGAATGCAGCTTCCTTATCCACTCCTAGGAAGATGCAGATCAGACTGACGGAAAGATAGACAAGCCATGCAGAGGCAGTTCCGTATTCGAGCAGAATGGGAATCAGCAGCAAGGCAGTATAGAGCGGGGCCGCATAGGAGGTAACAGGAATAAGTCCTGCGGTCAGCATAAGGGTGACAGACAGTGCAACGACCACGCCGCACAAAGCAATGCGATTGCTTTCATGATGGCTTTGACTTCGCCTGGGGGATGCCATAGGAAAGAACCTTCTTTCACAGCAAGTTCAGATACTTGCAGACTGTCCTATATTATGGCAGAAAACTTATCGTAATGCAATAAAAAAACACGCCGCAGAAAAGCGGCGTGGGAAAGGGATTACCGTGACATCTGTTTCGCCATGTTCCTCACCTGGGGAATACTGGCTATTACCAGACAGATCAGTGCTTCCGGAATGAGATAGACTCCGTTGTAAACTGCGGAATAAACGAAAACATTCTGACCGTTGGCATACGAGCCGAAGAAGATAACACCGGCCAGGAAGGCACACAGGAAGCGTCCCAGGATGCCGAGAACGATGCCGGGAATATATCCCCATTTTTCAGGAAGGAACCTGCCAATGCCGGCGAGTCCCAGCATGGCAAAGGCGAGCGGGTAATCCAGCAGCAGCTCAACGGGATGGACAAAATAGCCGTCCTGAATGAACTGGAGGATTCCCAGTGCGGCACCCGCAACAAAGCCGGGGGCGGTTCCGTAGGTATAGGCAAAGAGGAAGATGGGGAGCATGGAGGCGAGCGTTATACTGCCTCCCTGGGGCATTTTGTACAGCCGGATATAAGACAGAATAAAGGAAAGAGCGATGCACATGGCGGCATTGGCAAGCATGCGGGCATTCCATCGTTTCTGGGTTCTGGATGCAACATACAGAAGAATACCGATCAGAACAATACCTGCAAGAATGGACCAGACGAGCGGTGTGATATCAGCGAACTTACTGAACATATACGTTCTCCTTTCAAGTTCTGAAAAACCGCAAAAAAACGCATTTCCCAATAGGAAATACGTCAAGAGTCATCTCATGGATCGCTTCCCTACGGTAGGATTAACTACACAGGTTCAAAGGGACAGGCTAAAAGCCTTCTCAGCATTACGCACCCCTAGCGGTTTTTCAATTGTCGATCGTATTATATGCAGTTGGGATGATGCTTGTCAAGAGGTGAAATGGAAATCCACCGGCAGTTCCGAAGCTCCGGGAATCAAAAGCGATCAGAGAGGATGGAATGCTTTCCTGTGAGCTGAAATAGAGGGCAGCATAAAACAGAAAGGAAAAAGAGCAGGGAAAAAGGGTTCACGGGGAACGCAGTTTTCTTTCTGGAGAAAGAAAACGGGGCCATTTCTTCAGAGGAGGAAGGGAATATCAACCTCAAAAGGGTAAAAAATTGTTTAATTGACTCAATCCTGTTAAAAAATAATGTAGAATTTTAATAAAATGTCGAAACGGAGAAAATTTTTATCGGGATGGAGTTGACAGGAAATCCATAAAAGAGTAGAATACACCCCGTTACAAGCAGAAGCTGCCTGCTTCTCGCCCGACGCCAAAGGTTGTCGAGGCTGATGGCATTTTTATTGAACATCAGTAGGGGTAGGCACTTTATGCCTAGCCTTATTTTTTATTTTTGATCGCGTATGGAGGTGTATCGCAAACAACATGGCAGTTGATCTGATGATGAACGAGGAAATTCGTGACCGTGAGGTACGTCTTATCGACCAAAACGGAGACCAGCTCGGAGTGTTACCGATTCAGAAGGCACTGGAACTGGCGGAAGAAGAGGGACTGGATCTTGTAAAGATTGTTCCGAATGCCAGACCGCCCGTTTGCAAGCTGATGGATTATGACAAGTATCGCTATGAGCAGTCTAAGAAAGAGCGCGAGATTCGTAAAAATCAAAAAGTCGTTTCCATCAAGGAGGTTCAGCTTTCAGCTACGATTGAGGAAAACGATGTGCAGACCAAAGCCAAGGCTGCTGTGAAGTTCTTGAACGGTGGAGATAAGGTAAAAGTTTCCATCCGCTTCCGCGGTCGCCAGATTACGCATCAGGAAATTGGCCTCAATGTCATGCAAGATTTTGCGGATAGAGTGAAGGATGTGGCTGTTGTCGAACGCAAGCCTCTGGTGGAAGGTCGGCACATGATCATGGTCCTTGCTCCCAAGGACATGGCAAAGGAAGCCAAGCAGCCTGTAAAGGCCAACAATAAGGCAGAGGCTTAACTGCCGTCTGCAGAATACACGTATCCGGAGAGGAGGATCCCTTTATGCCCAAGCAAAAGACCCATCGTGGTGCTGCAAAACGCCTTGATCTTACCAAATCTGGTCTGGTAAAACGTCATAAGGCATACAAGCGCCATATTCTCAACAAGAAGACCCGCAAGACCAAGCGTAATCTCCGTCGTACGGCATATGTTACTTCCAGCTATGCCAACACGATGAAGAAGCTCATCCCCTATAAGTAAGTAGCCCAATCGTCGGTAAAGGAGGCTTTTTAGCATGGCTAGAATTAAAGGTGCAGTCAATGCCCATAAGAAACGCAGAAAGATCATGAAGCAGGCGAAAGGCTACTATGGTTCCAAGTCCAAGCAGTACAGAGCTGCCAAGGAACAAGTTGCCCGCTCTATGCGGTATGCCTATATTGGCCGTAAGCTTCGCAAGCGTGATTTCCGTAAACTCTGGATCGCTCGAATCAATGCAGCAACCCGGATGAACGGAATGTCCTATTCCAGATTCATCAGCGGACTCAAGAAGGCCGGAATCGATCTGAACCGCAAGGTTCTTGCTGATATCGCCGTGAACGATGCAGCCGGTTTCGCAAAGCTCGTTGAAGCTGCAAAGAATGCTTGATTATCATCATTGACGCAGGAGTTTCTCCTGCGTTTTCTTTTTTCTCCGCAATGAACACAGCATTGCGCATCCCCGCCACCTTATGATATAATTCAATAGAATATTGTCCATTTTATTGGAAGGAGTGGCACAGATTGCAAACATCCTGGGCACAATTGAATGAACAGGCGATGTCCTGCACCGCTTGCGCTCTTTCACGGACGAGGCATCATGTCGTACTGGGAGAAGGAAACCCGCAGGCTCGCCTGATGCTCATCGGCGAGGGTCCCGGAGAGAATGAAGACCTGCAGGGAAGGCCGTTTGTCGGCGCTGCCGGACAGCTTTTGGACCGTATGCTGGGCGCCATCCATCTCTCCCGTTCCGACGTCTATATCTGCAATGTTGTCAAATGCCGTCCCCCGGGAAACCGTGTTCCCAGCAATGAGGAACAGACAGCCTGCCTCAACCTGCTCCGCCAGCAGTTTGTCCTGGTGAACCCTGCAATCATCCTCTGCCTGGGAAACACGGCTGCAAGAGCGATCCTGGGAGAAGGGATTTATATTACAAGGGAACGGGGCAACTGGCATCTGAAGAAAGGGGTATGGGTCATGCCGACCTATCATCCCGCAGCGCTTCTCAGGGATGCTTCTAAAAAACGGGATGTCTGGCATGACCTTCAGGCAGTTGAAGGAAAAATGAAAGCCATGGGCATTTTCCCTGTAAGGGAGGAGGAGGCAGATGCTTTGCGACCTAAGTAGTCTTCAGGATGCTTATCGGGTTTCTCTGTCGGATATTCCGGAGGAGGGAAGGCAGGGACTGGTATTTGGCACGGGGCCGCTGCTCCCGCATCTGATGCTGATCGGGGAAGCGCCGGGAGAGCAGGAGGTGCTGGAAGGAAAGCCGTTTGTCGGCAAGGCAGGAAAGAACCTGAATGCCTTCCTGGAAGCTACACACCTTAACCGGGATGAAATCTATATTACGAATGTCGTAAAATACCGGCCTACACAGCCCGGAAAAAACGGAAGGGTAAAGAATCGGACTCCTGACCGCGGGGAGATTCTGCGCGGTGCACAGATGCTGATTCAGGAAATCTCCCTGGTTCGTCCTGCCTGCATCGCAACACTGGGAAACACGCCGCTCCATGCTTTGGCCGGTTTTTCGGTGAATATTGGAGATGTCCACGGCAGCTTTGTTCCATGCAATGGTTTTTCGATTTTTGCTTTGTATCATCCTGCTTCGGTGATTTACAACCGGAGCCTGAGTGAGATTTATCAGAAGGATCTTCAGAAACTGGCGGACTATCTTCAAAAGGAGGGAAAAGTATGCAGAACCTGATTCCTGTTATCTTTTACTGTCTTGGGTCAGCACTGGTGATCATGGAAGTCTTTCTGCCTGGTTTTGGGGTTCCCGGGATCAGCGGCATTTTGCTTCTGACGATTGCAACCATGATGATTTCCAGTGTTATCGGGGTTGGCAATGCCATTCTTATTCTTGTAGGCGTAATCCTCGTTCTTTCACTGATTGCCTTCATTCTGCTGCGTTCTGCAACGCGGGGGAAGTTTGGCAGCAAGCGACTTTTCCTGAATGCCAGTGATGAGGTTCATAAGCGGGAGAACAGCCTGGAAGTCGGTACTGCCGGGAAGGCCATCACCGCGCTGCGGCCCGCAGGAAAGGCGCAGTTTGATAATCTGAAGGCGGATGTTGTCACGGAAGGGGATTTTCTGGATTCCGGTACCACTGTGAAGGTTATCCGCATTGAAGGAAACCGTATTGTTGTAGCAGGAGTATAATCCGACGTTTTTTTCCAAGCGAGTGAAAGGAGCATACCATGGAACAGGCAATTATTATTCTTGTCGTTGTTATCATTCTGATCTTTACCGTATTTCATTTTATCCCCTTTGGGCTCTGGGTTTCCGCACTGGCATCCGGTGTCCATGTTTCCATTTTCACCCTCATGGGAATGCGTATCCGCCGCGTGGCGCCCCAGAAGATCATTTCTCCGCTCATCAAGGCGGAAAAAGCCGGACTGAGCATGGACATCAGCAAGATGGAAGCGCACTACCTGGCCGGAGGCAATCTTGACAGAGTTGTAACCGCGCTGATCACTGCACGCGGTGCCAATATCCAGCTGGATTTCCCGGAAGCATGCGCTATCGATCTTGCCGGCCGTGATGTGCTGCAGGCGGTTCAGATGAGCGTCAACCCCAAGGTGATCGAAACGCCCACAGTGGCAGCAATCGCAAAAGACGGTATCGAGCTCCGTGCAAAGGCGCGGGTAACGGTCCGGGCGAATATCGAAAGACTGGTTGGCGGCGCCGGTGAGGAAACGGTCGTTGCCCGTGTTGGTGAAGGCATTGTCACAACGGTCGGTTCTGCAGAAACCCACAAGGCCGTACTGGAAAATCCGGATCTCATCAGCCGCACGGTTCTGAACAAAGGACTTGACGCCGGTACTGCCTACGAGATTCTCTCCATCGACATTGCTGACGTGGACGTGGGCCGTAACGTTGGTGCCCAGCTTCAGATGGATCAGGCAGAAGCAGATCGCCGCATTGCGCAGGCGAAAGCCGAAGAGCGCAGGGCAATGGCTGTTGCTCGGGAACAGGAGATGAAGGCCGCAGCACAGGAGCAGCGGGCGAAAGTAATTGAGGCCGAGGCGGAAGTTCCCAAGGCGATGGCGGCAGCACTCCGGGATGGAAAACTGGGAGTAATGGATTACTATCAGATGCAGAATACGATTGCAGATACCGGCATGCGTGAATCCATTGCGGCCATGTCTGAAGGAAATAATCGTCCTGCCAAGAAGTAAATCAGTTTTCACGAAAGGAGTGCGCCATGGACAATTTGTTGAGCACTATCCTTTATGTCGTGGTCGTCTGGATCGTTCTGATTGTGGCGGGGGTTAAGAAGAACAGGAAGAACACCGGCAAAACACCATCTCCCGGGAAAATGGCTTCTTCCCGGGAAGTTCCGGCGGATAAGAAGAATCTCAGCCATCTCCGCAAGCAGGAAAGCAGACCGCCTCAAAAACAAGCAGCATCCTTTTCCATGAAAACAGGTCCTTCAGAGGAGGAAATCCCGGAGGGAACCTGTGACCATCAGCATTCCAACGAGTGGACAGAAGAGCATCCGTCCGAACCGATTTTGCAGGAACCTTCGGCACAGGAGCAGGAGGAGTTTCATCTTTCCTTCAACAGAAACAGCCTCCTGGAAGGAATCATTCTGTCGGAAGTTCTCGGAAGAAAACATGGCGGAATTGCAGCTGAAAGGGAGCACCGCTATGGAGGTACCCATGCCAGATCATAAAATTAAAGTGGTTGTTGCTGATGACGAACAGGGAATGCGCATGATACTCCGGCGGGTGATTGAGCGCACGGAAGGGTTTGAGCTGGTCGGGGAAGCGCAGAATGCGGCGGAACTTCTTTCTCTGGTAGAACAGGAACATCCCAATGTCTGTTTCCTTGATGTGGAGATGCCGGACATGACCGGTTTGGACTGCGCCAAGATCATACAGGATATGGATCCGAGAACGATCCTGATCTTTGCTACGGCGCATGATGATTACATGGCTGAAGCCTTCGAGCTTTATGCATTTGACTATATGGTCAAGCCCTTCAAGCTGGAAAGGCTCAATCAGACCCTTGCACGGGTAAAGCAGGTCGTCATGGATCGGGAACCGTCAGCGAAAACGGATGTTTTCTCTGCTCCGCGTCAGAATACGCCGAATCCTTATCCCGGACGGATTATGATCCGTCACAAGGACGGCGTGAACTTTGTCGATGAAAACGACATTCTGCTTATTCAGCGGGAGAATCGTTCTACGGTGCTGTATGTGACGGGAGATCGACGGTTTGAAACCAGTGAAGCCCTGGGAGATCTGGAAACGCGGCTGAATCCCGGCATATTCTTCCGGTGTCACAAGTCTTACATCATCAACCTGAACGCGGTGGATGCCATCACCCCCTACGGCCGGTGGACCTATGTTGTCCATCTGAACGGTACAAAGCAGGATGCACTGATCACCCATGACAAATATGAAGAGCTGCAGCGGATCTTTTCCTGATGCTGCTCTAGCGAAGACTATAGACACAATAAAACCAGGAGTATCTCTGAGAAGAGGTACTTCTGGCTTTTTATGAACCGCTATAGCGGTATTTGGAAACTGTTACGGGCAGCACAGGGAAGTGGAATCCTTCTTCGGAGGAAAAGCGGGGAAGCCGGTGCTTTGCCTGACCGTTTCCGGCAGGGTTCGTTCCGTGCCGGGAATCGAACCGGAACAGCGGCTTGTATGGGAGTGCACGGTCTTTTAAAAACAGAAAAACCTCTCCGAATGGAGAGGCTGAAGACTTATTCTGCTTTAGCAAGTTCTCTTGCCATGCGTGCCTTTTCGCGATTTGCTGCATTCTTGGAAATAACACCCTTGGCTGCGGCTTTATCTACTGCAGAAGAGGCGGCGCTCAGCATGCTTGCATTGGCTGTCTGGGCCTTGCTGGCAACATCAAATTTCTTGATGGCAGTTTTGGTGGAGGACTTGACCATGCGGTTGCGCAGAGTCTTGTGTTCAGTGACGCTGACACGCTTGATAGCGGATTTAATATTTGGCAAAGGAATCACCTCCTCAGTACTTATCGATAATCAGCGTGAAATATTCTAACACAAAAGCAAACGCCATGCAAGAAAAACTTTTCAATTTGAGGAAACTTTTCATTTTTCGTGAAAAATTGCATGGAAATATGCCTCTGTAGATAGCAGATTGAGAAAACTAACGGCGCAGGAACGCTCTCAGAAGCTTGACAGACTGTTCTGCTGCCATGGTGACAAAGGTGGGATAGTCCATGGTGGACATGCCGTCGGCACTGTCAGAGATTGCGCGAAGGATGCAGAAAGGCATCTGGTTTGTATAACAGACCTGTGCAACGGCACCGCCTTCCATTTCGCAGGCTACGGCGTGGAACTTGTCTACGATGTAGTCTTTTTTCTCCGTAGAGGAGATGAACTGATCGCCGGATGCGATAATGCCGATCTTCGTGGATACGCCCATTACCTTGGCGCATGCACTGATGCGGTCTACCAGTTCCTTGCTGGCGGGAATCTCAATCCGGTTGATTCCGGAGATGAATCCAATGGGATCACCGAGTGCGGAAGTGTCCATATCATGCTGGACAACGGACTTGGAAACAACCAGGGAACCGATGGACAGCTCGGGAGTCAGGGTACCTGCAACGCCGGTGTTGATGATTGCTTCCGGACGATAATGCAGAATCATTACCTCGGCACACATGGCGGCTGCAACTTTTCCGATGCCGCAGACAGCAGTAACAACCTGTGTTCCGTCAATGACGCCAGAAACAAATTCAATTCCACTGAGCTTTTCAGTCTCAGGATGTTCCATGAAAGCACGCAGATTTTTCATCTCTACGTCCATAGCAGCAATAATACCAATCATATCTGTATTCCTCCATCGTTTGGGATATGTCATTATACAGCAAGTACGATAAAAGCGCAAGGGCGGCGCATTTTTACCGCTGTAAACCATTTTTTGAAAGGGAATCCGCAGCCTGATAGGGGGAAATGCTCTCCTGCCAGGGCAGCCCGGAATCATAGGAGAGATCTCCGAGAATCAGCCGCATCCGGGTTTCTGTCAGATGGCCTTTCATATATGCCTGACCTGCCTGCAGCAGATAGCAGGCACGTTCCACTGCTGCCTGGTACAGGTCGGGAAGGCTTTCCGTACGTGGAATGTCCGGCTGCCAGATCGAATGCCAGGAAGCATGGGCATGATTCAGAAAGTCATGATTCCATGGACTGCCGGGTACCATATGGGCATGGACCGTTTCCCTCAGTTTCGAAGGGAGCCTGCCTGCCAGTGCATATTTCTTCCCGTCGGGAGAATGCAGCCATCGGCTCACCCGGATGCTCTGCCTGAAACAGTGAGCGACCTGCTTCGGTGTCAGTCGTTTATCGGGAAATACACGGCCGAGGGCATAGGAAAAAGCATTGGAGATTTCTGACATTGCCGGAGTGTTCAGCAGACAGATGCCCTGCAGCGCGGTGGGAATTCCTGTCTGGTGGCCTTCATGCCGATACTGCCAGATATCGTAATGCTGTTCCAGGGTGGAATGGAGATTGGAAGAGTATTTTCCATCCGGGGTGATGGAATGAGCGTAAACGTAAGGGTGTACGATCGTGTCTGCGGCATAGTGCGTCAGGAATCCGCAGCTGTAGGCGGTGAGTACGGGGCTTTCGGAAGAGGTACCCAGAAGGGCTATCAGAAAGTCGTTCGTTTTCTTCCGGTGCATGGCAGAGGCCAGTGTCGGAGCATAGGCGCGATCATACCTTTGGGGAATCAGGAAACAGTAAAATAGGGGATCCGGACCTTCCGCGCCAGCCAGTACAATATCCCGCATGGACTTTTCATAATAGCAGTGCAGACGGTCGCATACGGTATTGGCGATAGATTGATGGACATAGGAGGCGGGCATTATTTGGCCTCCGGTTTGTAATCATCTCCGTGCTTCTGGATTTGGGCATTCAGCAGATGAATGTCTCCGCAGCTCATGGTGATTACCAGATCGCCGGGCTTCCAGTGTGCACGAAGATATGCCTCCGCATCATCAAAGGTCGGGGTATAGTGAACGTTCTGACCGGTGGCCGCAATGGCATCCACCAGCATGGTGGAATGAATATCCCCGGGATCGGTTTCCCTGGCAGCATAAATATCGGTAACGAGAATTTCGTCTGCCAGATCACAGCAGTGGATATAATCCTTGAACAGGGTTTTCAGCCTGGAATAGGTGTGGGGCTGTACGACGGCAAACAGCGTTCCGTGGGGCTGCATTGCGGCATTCTGAAGAGCACTGTGCATTTCCGCGGGATTGTGACCGTAATCGGTGTACAGCGCAACACCACACACATCACCGGTGTGTTCAAACCTGCGGTGAGGGGCGGTGAAAGCATTGAGCGCATGGGCGACATCGTCCGGAGAAATTCCGACCTCGGTGCAGGCGGCGATGGTTGCCAGCGCATGCAGGACATTGTAGAGTCCCGGTATCTTCAATGTGACGTGGGTGACCACCTGGCCGTTGCGGGCCACATCAAAGTCGGCACAGCCCGTTACATCGTAATGAAGGCCCCGGGGAGACCAGGTGCAGTCCGAGCTGATTCCGAAGGAGACGATCCTGCATTTCTGTGTGGACAGAAGCCGTGAAACCAGCGGATCATCGCCGTAGCCGATGCAGACGCCATTTTCCGGAAGCAGACTGGTGAAGTCTTCGAATGCGTGGTAGATATCATCGATGTCCCGGTAATAATCCAGATGATCTTCCTCGATGTTCGTGATGACGGCAATCGTCGGATGGAATTCAAGAAAGGACTTGTGATACTCGCAGGCTTCGACGACGAAGAGCTTGTGGCTGCCCACTCTGGTGCTTCCGCCGATATAGTCAAGCTGTCCGCCGATATGCACGGTGGGATCCGTATGGTTTTCCACCAGCACTTCCGCGATCATGGAGGTCGTGGTGGTCTTTCCGTGTGTACCGCAGACGTTGATGGAATGTTCGTATCCTTCCATTAACTGCCCCAGAAGGACGGAACGCTCCATCTGAGGGATTTCCAAGCGGGTCGCTTCCATCCTTTCCGGGTTCGTCTCTGAAATGGCGGCAGAAAAAACCACCAGGTCTGCGCCGTGAACATTTTCAGGTCTATGGCCGATCGTTACCGGAATTCCCTGTTTTTCAAGGGATTCCGTCATATAGCTGCGTGCATTGTCGGAACCGGTGACATGAATGCCCCGCTGGCGGAGCATGCCGGCGAGTCCGCTCATGGAACTGCCGCCGATGCCGATCATATGCACATTCTTTCCTTCAAAATCTCTGATATGTGGCATAATGCCTCCTGAATAAGCAGTAAAGCGATACTGAGTGTATAAAAGAATGAACAGAATAGCTATATAATTATAGCCGAATTCTCTCCTTTTGTAAAACGGCGGCATATGCCCGCCTGTTTTCTGAAATATCGCCATTTCGTGCTAATTCTGTATCCTTTAACCGTGAAAAACAACCATTGACGGGAATTAAAAGCTGAATTATAATCTCAAGAGTTTACTAATCATTCGGAATTTGGAGGAAAGTCAATGGATCGCGTCCGCAGAAATGAGCGTCTTGCCATCATGACAAAGATGCTTTCTGATTCGCCTAACGAGATTATGACTTTAGGTTCTTTTAGCGAGCTTTTCGGTTCTGCTAAGTCTTCACTCAGTGAAGATACGGATTTTCTAAAGAATCTCTTTCAGGAGTATCATCTTGGACAGATTGATACCATGACAGGAGCCTCCGGAGGCATCCGCTTCCGTCCTGTTCCTACTCCGGCAGATGCACTGGCGACGGTATCCTCGCTTGCTGCGTCCGTTTCTTCCCCTTCCAGAATTCTCCCGGGGGGATATCTTTATATGTCGGATGTGCTCTCATCACCGAAAGTGGTGGAGGCGGTAGGCGCTATTATTGCTTCCCAGTATTATCGTGCCGAGCCGGATTTTGTGCTTACCATGGAAACCAAGGGAATCCCCGTTGCCATGATGACTGCAAGAGCCCTGAACGTTCCGATGGTGATTGTTCGCCGCGAAAACAAGGTATATGAAGGACCGGCGGTAAACATCAATTATTTATCCGGGTCAGGAACCCATGTTGAAACGATGAGCCTTTCGAGACGTGCCGTCAAGGAAGGCCAGCGTGCGCTTATTGTGGACGATTTCATGCGTGCAGGCGGGACTGCAAAAGGCATGCTCGACATGATGAAGGAGTTTTCCGTCACCGTTGTCGGGATCTGCGTACTCACCTCCACTGCCGAACCGGTAAAGAAGCGGGTGGAGAACGTCCGTTCGCTGATGGTCATTGATTCCGTCGATGAGCTTACCGGTGAAGTATCTATCCGTCCTGCAGGCTGGCTGCTGGCAGCAGCTGACAAGCAAAAGAAGGACGATATGAAGACGGACAAGGGATAAGTGCATCGGCCAGGAAACCGGAAAAGAACATATACTGAAATCATGCGGGAATGCTTTGCATTCCCGCCTCTCAGCGTTTTGGAGGAAATATGAAAATTGTTATCGGCCTGGGAAACCCGGGTAAAGAGTATGAAAGAACCCGTCATAACGTCGGCTTTGATGTCATTGATATTCTCTGCGACAAGGAAGGCATCCGGCTTTCCAAACTGGACCTGCATGGCCAGATCGGCGAGACGGGTTTCGGAGAAAACAAGCTGGTGCTTGTCAAACCGCAGACGTTTATGAATCTCTCCGGGAGATGCGTAACGGATGTGCTCGCCTGGTATAAGGTGGATCCCCAGGACGTGATGATTATCTACGATGATATCGATCTGCCGCTTGGAAAGCTCCGGCTGCGGAAAAAAGGAAGTGCCGGAACGCATAACGGCATGCGGTCCGTCATCGGCTTAACCGGCAGGGAGGATTTCCCGCGGCTTCGGATCGGAACCGGTCCCGTCCCCGCCAGCTGGGACCTGGCAGACTTTGTCCTGTCCCGCTATCAGACAGAGGAAGACCGCGCAAAACAGTTCCGCGCATTTCAGAATGCGGCAGATGTCATCCTTGAGTGGCAGAGGCATAATATAGACAGTGCCATGCGGCTTGCAGATGCCAGAAACAAAGAAGCAGAGGAAAAGAATGAACAAGCAGATCATTGAGCAGCTGAAAGGATATCAGCCTTTCGAAGAAATCATGGAAGCGCTGAGGCCCGGGGCGAGCATCCTGTGCCACGAGCTGTCTGGCGCGCAGAAAACCCATCTTGCGGCAAGCGTTGCGAGCGAATATCAGCGCCCGCTTATTATGTTATGTGAAAACGAAAAAAAGGCTTCCAGTGCAATGGAAGATCTCGGTGCACTGCTTGGAAAATGCAGCATGTTTCCGGCCAGGGAACTCACTTTCTACCAGGATGTTGCTGCAAGCCGGGACGTTGCCTACCGGCGTATTGAAACCATGCAGAAGCTGCTGTCCGGGGAGACGAACGTTGTTGTCGCCACCATGGACAGCCTCATGCACAGAATCATGCCGAGGGAATTCTTTCAGCAGGCCACGCTGAAGATTAGCATCGGGGAAAGACTTTCCCTGGATGACCTGAGAAGAAGGCTTCTCTTTTCCGGATATTCCCGTGAAAACATGGTGGAAGGAAAAGGCCAGTTCAGCATTCGCGGAGGAATTCTGGATATCTATCCGTCCGACGCCCTGAATGCCTATCGGATTGAGTTCTTTGACGATGAAGTGGATTCGATCCGCACCTTTGATACCATTTCCCAGCGTTCCTTGGAAAATGCGAGGGAGGTTATCATTCCTCCTGCCTGTGAGGTTATCACCGACAGTTCGGTCCGGGATAAACATCTTCAGGTTCTGAACGATATACAGAATCAGGTTTCCGGCTTTCAGCTTCAGAAAGAATCGGAAGTTTCCCTTCTGGAGGACCTGCCTTCCGAAGAAGATTCCGAAATGATGGAAGATGTACAGCCGGAGATCAAGGCGAAACTTCAGAATCAGAACCGGGCCGAAATTCGTTACCGCGAAAACATCGACCGCTGCATTCAGGACATTCAGAATGGAATCGGAAACCGTTTTCTTGAACGGTTCATGAACCTTCTCTATGACGGTGCCTCCACCATTCTGGATTATATGGATAATCCGCTGGTGGTTCTCATGAATCCCCAGGCGGATATGGAGCGGATGGAAAGCCGCCGGAATGAATTCATGCATGCGCTGGACAGCGCCCTGCTTCGCGGAGAAGCCGTTCCGGGGCAGGAAAACCTGCTGCTTTCCCCGGAAGAGGTCCGCACCGCCATCCGCAGATATCCCTTGCTCTGCCTAGCGGATTTCAGCTGCACCGTGGATGGAATCCGGTTTGACCGGACCATTGATATGGGCGGAAAGCCCATCGGGTCCTATGGCGGCAGGATATCGGACATGTGCAAGGATATCAGCATGTGGCAGAAGACCGGATGGAGGGTGATCCTTCTGTCCGGCGGCAGTGCCAGAGGCGAGCGCATGAACCAGTCCTTCTCGGACGAGGGCGTTCAGACGCTTTATGACCCCCTGCTGGAACTGACGCCGAAGCCCGGTGACTGTATCATCTATCCGCTTGCACTCTCCAGCGGCTTCCTTTATCCGGATGCCCGGCTGGCGGTCCTGGTTGAAAGCGATGTCTACGGCGCGAAATACCAGAAAGCGAAGAAGAAGACAGCAGAGGGGCGAAAAATGGATTCATTCACTGACGTGGAGATCGGAGACTATGTCGTCCACGATACTTACGGCATCGGCATCTATCAGGGAACCAAACAGCTGCGCAGCGATGGCGCGACGCGGGATTTCCTGATGGTGGAGTATCTTGGAAATGATAAGCTATACATTCCGGTGGATCACTTTGACCGCATCCAGAAATACATCGGCGGCAATGAGGGCGTGCCTCCGAAGATGACCTCCCTGGGAGGAAAGGACTGGGCCAAACAGAAAAAGAAGGTACGGGACGGTCTGAAGGCAATTGCCTTTGACCTCGTTGCCCTGTATGCCCAGCGGAAAAAAAATATCGGCTACGCCTTCGGACCCGATACCCCCTGGCAGGAGGAATTCGAGGAGAACTTTCCTTATGAAGAGACCCCGGACCAGCTGGTTGCCATCGATGAAATCAAAAAGGACATGGAAAAGCCGATGGTCATGGACCGGCTTCTCTGCGGGGATGTGGGGTACGGGAAAACCGAAGTTGCGCTCCGTGCGGCCTTCAAGGCAGTGATGGACGGGAAACAGGTAGCCATTCTTGCACCGACCACCGTGCTTGTCTCACAGCATTATCAGACGATGATTCACCGCTTCGAAGGATTTCCGGTGCAAATCGCCCAGCTCAGCCGCTTCCGGTCCAGAAAGGAACAGCAGCAGACGATTGCCCAAATCGCGGACGGATCGGTGGACGTCGTCGTGGGCACCCACCGGTTGCTGGGAAAAGACATTCACTTCAAGAACCTGGGACTGCTCATTGTGGATGAGGAGCAGCGCTTTGGTGTTTCCCACAAGGAAACCATCAAGAATATGAAGTCTTCCATTGACGTGCTGACGCTGTCAGCTACGCCGATTCCTCGCACCCTTCACATGTCCATGGTAGGAATCCGGGATATGAGCGTTCTGGAAACTCCGCCGCAGGCCAGGTATCCTGTCCAGACCTATGTCATGGAGTACCAGGACAGCGTGATCCGCGATGCGATCCTGCGCGAAATGGGCCGGAACGGGCAGGTCTTTTTCCTTTACAACCACGTTCAGTCCATCGAGCGGTGCTACGAGCAGCTCCAACAGCTGGTTCCGGAGGCACGGATTGCCATGGCTCACGGGCAGATGAAGGAAAACGCACTGGAAGATATCATGCTGGATTTCAGTGAACACCGGTACGATGTACTGCTGTGCTCCACCATCATCGAATCCGGACTTGATATTCCACTGGTGAATACCCTGATTGTCTTTGATGCGGACCGGTTTGGTCTCGGCCAGCTCTATCAGATCCGCGGGCGCGTTGGAAGGTCCAACCGGCTTGCCTATGCGTATCTCACCATCCGCGCCGGGAAGATACTGACGGAATCCGCTCAGAAGCGGCTCAATACCATCCGCGAGTTTACGGAATTCGGTTCCGGATTCCGTATTGCGATGCGGGACCTGGAAATCCGAGGCGCCGGAAATATCCTGGGAGCGCAGCAGAGCGGACACCTGGCCAATATCGGATATGATCTGTACTGCAAGCTGCTGGATGAAGCAGTGAAAGAAGCCAGCGGTCAGAAGCTGCCTGCCCACCGTGATCTCGAAACCCGTATGGATGTCCATGTCAATGCCTATCTGCCTGCCACGTATGTGGAAGGAGAAAAGCAGCGGCTGGATGTCTACAAACGCATCGCCGGTATCACCAGTGCTGCTGCCCGCGACGATGTGGAGGAGGAGCTGGTGGACCGGTTCGGAGAAGAACCCGCATGCGTTGCAAACCTTGTGGCGGTTTCCTATCTGAAGTCCATGTGCACCCGGATGGGCATCGAGAAGGTTACACAGAAGGATTGCCTGATGATGCTCAGTTTCAGCAGCGATTCGGAACTGGATGGAGGCGTCCTCCTTGCGGGCGTCCGCGGTCTGGATCCCCATCTGACCCTTAACCTTTCGGGAATTCCCAAGCTGGAAATCCGGGATACCAGACTGCAGCGGGATGAAATGCTTCATTTTACTGTTCGGGTCATGGAACGGCTGACGGAACGGATTTTCCCGCATCTGGATGAGAACGATAAAAAGGACGCCTAATTAAAGCGGAAGTTTTTGTGAAAAAACTCCATGATGACAATGCTTGCTTTTTTCCTGAAATGGAGTATAATGTATAGCCGTAGGATGCGATGACGGATGGATCTCATGCAATGTGATCGTGTGAATCTTGTCAGGACCGGAAGGTAGCAGCAATAAGCATTGCTTTACATGTGCCGTGAGGGTTTCTGCCCCGAGTATCCTATATTAAGAAGAGAATCAGCCAGTCTTAACAGACTGGCTTTTTTTTGCGCAAATCACATGCAGTATGCGGAAAATCTTTCCGAAAGCCCGCGACCCCCTTTTCTGGAAACGGGTTTTCCTTTCCATTAAAGAACATTCCGGAAAGGGACTTCCACGGCATAAAGAAAAAAAGCGCCCTGAGGCGCTGAGAAGTATCGGACCGACCGGGCCGGTATCGCCCGGTTGACCTGTGACAGTGATTTACAGCAATGACAGCTGATACGGTTCATCCGGACCAAATGAAAGCGGGGTATGCCCGGTATTCAGGATTTTCTGTATTTCGCCGGTCTCCTGAATCCAGTTTTCCTTTCTTTCGGGAGAGAGAAGGACAGGCATCCTGTCATGGATCCCGGCATATTCCGGTTCTGCATCCTTTGTAAGGATGACCAGTTCGGGAGGAGCACCCTCCATGATCCGGTAGATTGCCGCCATCCAGAAAAAATGCCGTCCGGATGCTTCGAAACGATAACGCAGTTTCCCGCTGCCGGTTTTCTGCCATTCAAAGTAGGCCGCTGCCGGAACCGCACATCGGCGATGCAGGGCTCCGTCGGAAAAAAGGGGTTTCGTTTCGATGGATTCGCTCCTGGCATTGATCACCAGCTTATTTCCGACGTGGTATCCCCAGTGCATCAGAAAGGCGTCCGGCGTACCCCGCCGGTTGCGGCAGACCGCCGGAATCAGCATTCCCGGTGTCTTTTCACCGGAAGTAAGCACTTCGGGGGACACGGCTTCATATCGACGGTTTAATGCCGCCATGATCTCCGAAAGGTCTTCATCCTCCGCGTCGAAGTAATAACGTGCACACATAAGGTCAGCTCCTGTTATTGAATCCCCAGGGTGATGGATGCCACCGTCATCGTATCCGGATTGATGCTGTAGATGCAGAAGACATGTTCATAGCTTCGGTAATCATCCAGTGTTCCCGGAGGATAAGGTGTAGTCGGAGCAAGCAGGGTAACGAGAATCGTTCCGTTATCGACATTGAGAATGCCTCTGGGCGGCAGGGCAGTCATAACGCCATTGCTGTTTTCGACATAATCTGCACAATACAGAATGCGCTGCTCGTTCGATTGCTCTCCTGTCAGAGCAGTAGAGCCGACCGTTTCGTAAAAGGTGGAAGGGTAGCGTTCCAGCACCGTGTCGAGAGAATTGCCGATGGAAATACCCCGCGGGCCGTCACTGACCCGGATGCGTCCGTTGGAAGAAGCACGCAGTTCATTCTGGTGGGTGAGCGTCACATCCTGAAGGGTGAACGGCGTGGTAGGATCATAGTAAAGCGGTTCGACGGTGACTTCCGGAGCAGCTTCTTCTCCGTTGCGGAAGCCGAATACGCGGTAGGAAATAAGGAAGCTGAGAAGAATGGCAAACAGCACTCCCAGCGCGAGATAAAGCGGCGTAAGGTCCCGCTTCTTTTTCGCACCGGGCCTTCTTCTTCTGTGTTGTGTGGACATGTAAACCTCCAATAACGAAAAAACATGGCTGAAAGGCCATGTTTATTTCACTTGACTTTCCAGGAAAAGAGAGAATTCTCCTATCGCAGAAAGAGATTACCGCATGCCGACAAGATAGGGCAGGACAGCTGTAAGCAAGAGTGCTGCGCAAGCGATGATAGCGATAACACGGACCAGCTTAGCCTTCCGCTCTTCCTGGGCAGACTTTTTTTTCTGAGCCATGAAGCATATACCTCCTAATGATTTGTGTTCCATTATAGCAACTTGAGCCATAAAAGGCAATGCCTAATTTGATGCTTTAACAGAATGAAGCTGTTTTCCCGGAAGATTCTTGATCGGATTTGCTTGACACGGCTGACATTCATGGGTATAATGCCGCATGTGAACGATGAAGAGAAGAGTAGCAGAGAATCGGATTTGCAAGAGAGGGAAGCGACGCGGCTGAAATCCTTCCCCAAAGCCTTCCTGTGAAATGCACCTCGGAGTTTCCGGCTCTGCCGGCATGGCGTCGTGTTAAGGCGGTTGAGAAGGAGCAGCAGGATACCGCTGCTTCATCAGAGTGGAACCACGGCCCTGTCGTCTCTGAACAGAGCTTTTTTTATTTTCCGAATTTTTACTGACTTTTGGTTCGAAATCGATTTCCGAAAGGTTTACTGAAATGTTTCATCAAATCAAGGAAGATATTGATGCTGTCATGGAACGTGACCCGGCGGCCAAGTCCCGACTGGAAGTGCTGCTGTGCTATCCTTCCGTGCGCGTCATGATCTATTACCGGCTTGCCCACAAGCTTTTCCTGAAAGGGCATACCACACTGGCACGCTGGATCTCTCAGCGGGGACGCCATGTCACCGGCATTGAAATTCACCCCGGCGCAACGATTGGCAAAGGTTTTTTTGTAGATCACGGAACAGGGGTGATTATCGGCGAAACCACGATCATCGGGGATAATGTCACGCTCTATCAGGGGGTTACGCTGGGCGGTACCGGAAAGGACACCGGAAAACGTCATCCCACCATTGGCAACAATGTCACCATCGGAGCAGGGGCAAAGGTACTGGGGCCCTTCACTGTCGGGGACGGGAGCAAGATCGGCGCAGGTGCCATTGTTCTCAAGGAAGTCCCGCCGAATTGCACAGTGGTTGGAAATCCCGGAAGGATTGTCCGCAGGCAGGAAGTGGCGAAGGGGGTTGACCTTGACCATATTCATCTTCCTGACCCCGTGAAAAATAAGATTGACATGCTTGAAGAGCGTATTTATCTGCTCGAAAAAGCTTTGGCTGAAAAAGAAAAGGAGGAATAGTTATGCAGATCTATAACACCCTGTCCAGAAAAAAAGAAGAATTCGTTCCGATTCATCCGGGAAAAGTCGGTATATACTGCTGCGGCCCTACGGTATACAGCTACATTCACATCGGAAATGCCCGCCCGATCATCGTATTTGATACCCTTCGCCGGTATTTCGAATATAAAGGCTACGATGTTACCTTCGTGCAGAATTTCACGGATATTGATGATAAGATGATCCGCAGAGCCAACGAGGAGGGAATCACGGTCAAGGAACTGGCAGACCGTTTCATCACGGAATACTATCATGATGCCGATGCCCTGGGAGTGGAACGGGCATCGATCAATCCGAAGGCTACGGAGCATATTGAGGAAATCATTGGCATTATCCGGGATCTGGAAGAAAAAGGCCTTGCCTATGCCGGAGACAACGGAGACGTGTACTACAATACCAAAGGATTTGCCGGATATGGCAAGCTGTGCGGACAGAATATGGATGACCTTGAAAGCGGCGCCCGCATTGATGTGGATCCCAACAAACGTCATCCCATGGACTTTGTGCTCTGGAAGGCTCAGAAGCCGGGTGAGCCCGCCTGGGATTCCCCGTGGGGTAAAGGCCGTCCGGGCTGGCATATCGAATGCTCTGCGATGAGCATGAAGTATCTTGGAAAGACTTTTGACATTCACTGCGGCGGCAAGGACCTTGTTTTCCCGCATCACGAAAATGAAATCGCCCAGAGCGAAGGTGCAACCGGAAAGCCGTTCGTCCATTACTGGATGCATAACGGGTTCATTAATATCAACAACGAGAAAATGAGCAAATCCGCTGGCAACTTCTTTACGGTTCGGGACATTTCCGCTCTTTATGATCTTGAAGTGGTCCGCATGTTCATGCTCAGCGCCCACTATCGCAGCCCGATCAACTTCTCGGATGAACTGATCGAGCAGGCAAAGAGCGCCCTTGAGCGCCTCTATACGGCACGCGACCACTACAGCTTCCTGGTGAAAAATGCAAAGACGGTGGAAGTCGTTCCTGAAAATGAAATGGCGGTACAGGCTGCAGCGGACGAAGCCATTGCTCATTTTGAGGCGGCAATGGACGATGATCTCAATACTGCGGATGCACTGAGTGCTATCTTTGACCTTGTCCGTACCGGCAATGCGCAGCTGAATGAGAATACGTCCTGCGCCACCGTACAGAAAGTGCTGGATACGCTAGTTAAGCTTACCGGCATTCTCGGACTGCTCAGCAAAAAGGACGATGCAGAGGATGCACAGTTAAATGAGTTGCTCGAGCAGCGTGCAAAAGCACGGGCAGACAAGAACTGGGCAGAAAGCGATCGCCTGCGTGAAGAAATTGCTGCGCTTGGCTACACCGTAAAGGATACGAAGCAGGGCCAGCAGGTAACGAAAAACCATTAATGCGTCCATAAAGGGCTCGACGGTTCTGCTGTCGGGCCTTTTTCCTTTCTGCCTGCAGCGGGGGAGGAACGCAGAAGCACAGAAGAAAAGGAAACAAGGGAACCCGGAGAGCATCCGGAGACGTTCGGGAAAACGGATACCTCCTTTTGCAGACACAGCGGAACAGGGTTATGGGATGAAATCTTGACAGAAGATATGGATAGGACTAAAATACAGATTAAAGCATTAAAAAAGGAGGCGCTTTGTGCTCAGTTATCTCAGTACGCTTTTCAGTGAACCACTCTCCTTTTTTGATCAGGCAATTTATCGGGTGCTGGCAGTTCTCATCGCTTTGTGCTGTCATGAATGGGGGCATGCCTATATTGCACACCGCTGCGGAGATGATACCGCCAAGAATGCCGGGAGAATGACCATCAATCCGCTGGCCCATCTGGATCCGATCGGAACGGTACTCATGTTCTTTGTCGGATTCGGCTACGCCAGGCCGGTTCCGGTGAATCCCTATAATTTCCGGGGGGACCGTGTAAAGGCCGATCTCAAGGTGTCATTGGCCGGTATTACGGTGAATCTTATTCTTTTTCTTCTTTTCAGCTATATTTCGTCCTTTGCCAGTCTTGCGATGTGGGAACGGGATATGATTGACTATTACGGAATCAATGTGCTGATCTCCTACCGCTACAACGTGATCTGGAACATCATCAGCGGACAGGGAGAAGCCCTGTACGGGACCTATATTGCACGGAAATGGCTGATTCCGGTAGTCAGACTTTCGGCATATACCGCGCTGATCAATCTGAATCTTGCAGTTTTCAATCTGCTTCCGATTCCGCCCCTTGACGGCTATCATGTCTTTAACGACATTCTTTTCAAGGGAAAAATACAGCTGTCTGCCATGGGTTTCCGCATTGCCATGGTGATTGTTCTGATTCTTGCTTCGCAGGGGATTTTCTCTCAGATCATCTACCGCGTCATTGATCCCGTGCAGGCTCTGATTCTGGTTCCGATCAAAATGATCTGGGGGTAGTGCATGGCATATGTGGTATCCCTCAAGCAGTTCGAAGGGCCGCTTGATCTGCTTCTGCACCTGATTACCCAGGCGAAAGTCGACATCCGGGATATCTTCGTTTCGGAGATAACCGAACAGTATCTTGCATCCATGGAGGGGGTGGACGAGCTGGACATGGATAAAGCCAGTGAGTTCCTTCAGATGGCTGCCATGCTGCTGGAAATCAAATCCCGTTCGCTGCTGCCCCGGCCTCCGGAGCCAACCGAAGAAGGGGAGGAATCGCCCGAGCAGATACTCATCCGGCGTCTGGAGGAGTACAAGCTCTATAAGGAAAGTGCCGGCCGCATGAAAGAATTTGAGATTGCAGCCATGAATGCATTTTCCAAACTTCCGGAAGAATTTCCCCTGGGGCCGCAGACCGTTGAACTGACCGGCCTGACCCTCGAAGGCCTCAGCCGGGCGATCGCCCGTATCCTGGAACGCCGCATGCGTGCATCCGAACCCGGAGGCAGAGTGTTCCGTTCCATCACGAAAGATCGGTATTCGATTGAAGAATGCGTCTTCAACCTTACCATGCGCCTTAAGGAAGGACCTGTACTCTTTTCAGATATGCTCTCTGAGGAAGTCAGCCGGGATGAGGTTGTTTCCTATTTTTCGGCATTACTCGAACTTATCAAGCTCGGACGGTTGCATGTGGAGCAGGAACACACCTTTGATGATATTATGATTCTGCCGGGCAGGAGGCCTGAAAATGTCGAAAACGGAAACCATTGATGTAACCGGCCAGTCGCTTGAAAAACCTCCGGTCAGAGACCGGGCCGGTATCCTCGAAGCCATCCTTTTTGTCACAGGGAATGCGGTTGAAAAAACAACCCTGTGCACTGCGATGAATCTGACTCCGCAGGAACTGGAAGATACCATTTTAACGCTTGAAAGTGCATGCGATTTTGACCGGCGCGGGATTCGGCTCCTGCGTTTCGGAGAACATGTGCAGCTTTCGACGCGGCAGGAATTCGCTCCCTATATTGAGCGCGTTCTTCAGCCGGTCCAGAAACAGTCGCTTTCCTCGGCGGTGATGGAAACGCTTGCCGTGATCGCCTATAAACAGCCCGTCACGAAAAGCGACATCGAGCAGATCCGCGGGGTGAAATGCGATTATTCCGTCCAGTCGCTGGTGGACAAGGGGCTCATCGCGGAAGTCGGACGGAAGGAAGCATTGGGCCGTCCCATCCTTTATGGAACAACCGATGCCTTTCTGCGGCATTTCTGCATTGCCAGTCTGGAGGAACTTCCTGAAATTGATTTTTCTTCTCTTGCCGCCGCAGCAGGGGAGAAGGAGCCCGGCACGGAAGTCGGGATTCAGGAGATTTAATTGTTGGTAACGGCATCTGCCGTTGCATATATTAAGAGAAAAGGGAATGGTGGTCATATGAAAAAGTTTTTAGAGGAATTCAAGACGTTTGCCATGAGAGGCAATGTTATCGACATGGCTGTCGGTGTTGTCATTGGTTCTGCATTCGGTGCGATCACGACTTCACTTGTCAATGACATCTTCATGCCGCTTCTGGGACTCCTCACCGGCGGTATCAACTTCGGCGGCGCCTTCATCCAGCTAGGTGACTTTGAAACCAAATATACGAGCGTCGAAGCAGCCAATGCTGCTGGCGTCGGAACCCTGAACTTCGGCAACTTGATCCAGGTTATCATCAACTTTGTTCTTATCGCTTTCTGCATGTTCCTGGTTGTCAAGGGAATGAATGCTGCTCAGAAGATGAACAAGAAGCCCGAAGCTCCCAAGAAGGTTCCCCGTGTATGCCCCTATTGCAAGAGCGAAATCGCAGACGACGCAACCCGCTGCCCGCATTGCACTTCTCAGCTGAACTGATTTTTCTTTGGCGGCAATATGCCGCCTTTTTTATTTGGGAAGAAAAAGGAGCTGTACTTCGTTATAAACTGTGAAAGGAGTGATGTCTGTGATAAAAAAGCTTCTTGCGTTTTTTATCTGCCTATTTGCGCTGAATTCCGTTGCTGCTGCTGAAATACAGATCGCTTCTACCTCGGAAGAGAATGGCCGCGACAGTATCGTCCGTTTTTCGGCAGAGGCGTTGAACGCTTCTGAGGAAGAGAAGACCATTGCGGAGATGATTTCAGGGTTAATCCGTGCGAAACTGCAGACCGATGATGCAGAGGCGGTATATGCGCGTGCCCAGACCGTGACAGGCACCCAGGAAGCCGTCATAACCCAGCAGGCCTTCTGCTGGCAGGACGGAAAAATTGCCAGCCTTGCGGTATTATCCAACGGGGAGCAGAAAAATCGCCGGCGGATCTCCCAGTACCTCACTGCTGCAATCAACCTGGAGACCGGAAGCCTGTTATCGCTATCGGACCTTTTCTCCGATGAGGCGGAGGCAGTTTCCCGCATGGAGGCCCTAATTGAGGAAGAAATCCTTGGAACGCTTTCCGACTATTATGAGTTTTCGGAGCTTTTACCGCTGCCTACGGATGCTTTCTATTTCGATTCAACCGGCCTGACCATATGCTATCCGCAGGATCGATACCGTTTTTTCAACGGAGAATGCGGTGCCGTCCATTTCTCCTGGGTCCAGCTGCAGGGCCTGGTCGGAGAGGTCAGTCCTATTGCAGGGCTTGCATCGCTGCCTGAAGGGGATGCGGAAGCAGTGAACAGGGCCATTGCCGAGGGGGCCTTTCCCGGCCTTCCGCTGCTGAAGCTGGATGCTCCGATGGAGGAAGTACTGGCTCAGGCAACCCTTCTTGCAGATCCGGATTATACCCGGCTGTCCTATGTCTATTTATTCCAGGATCCCTGCCTCCGGCACTATGCAGCGGAAACCCTCCGCTATGACAGTGCCCAAACCGCCCGGATCTCTGCGGTGCGCGCAAGCAATATCAGCCTCTATGGAATAACGACAGGCATTTCGACGAAGGATGCGGTCATTTCCCTGATGGGGGAACCAGCGGAAATTCGTTCTTATGGGGAAAACGAAGCCCAGGACGAAATGATCGCTCCGGGAGACAGCTTTTTCTATAGCCGGGATGACCATGTTCTTGAAATCCATTTTGACAGTGACGGTGTCTGCTGCATGCTCATTTTGCGGACAGACATCCCGCAGAAACTTTACTGAATCGTTTGAAAATGGTATAATAAGTCTGTTCGCTTTGCGGACGGACCTTTTTTACGCTGAATTTGGGGGAATTTGGCGGATACGAATGAATGAGGGGGACAACAGATGGCCGCGGGCACATCGAAAAAGAAAACTAACAAATCAAACAAAGCAGCATCCCACCGGAAAAAGACATCCAGGGGAAATGCCTCGTCCAGGAAAAAGAACGTCCCGGCCGACCGCAAGGGAATAGCCGGAATCGTCCTGTTTGTGATCGGTATTCTGGCACTGGCTGCGCAGTTTGTTCCATCCACTGCCGGTTTCTTTTATATCAGCAAGCTTTTTTTCAGGGGATTTACGGGAAGGCTCTGCATGCTTCTTCCTGTAGTGCTCTGCCTGGTGGGAGTCGGCATGGTATTCTTCACGGAAACCTGGGGAGAAAAGAAGTATATTATAAGCGGTATCTTGCTTTTTCTGTTTCTTGAAACTCTGCTTGAAGCGCATATTGTCAGGCAGGTAATCGCCACCATCAATGCGGACGGAAAAACCGCAAATTACTGGCGTTTTCTGCTGTATGCCTACAAGCAGTCTTCCCGATCCGTAAGCGGAGGAGGACTCATCGGAGCTTTTCTGGCCTATCCTCTTTTCCTGGCCTTTGATGCATGGGGCAGCACGGTGGTGCTGATCTTTGCCATGCTGATCACGGTTATGGTTGTAACCGGCGTATCCTTTGGCAATGTTGGAATCCGTTTACAGGAATTCATGGATGATTTTCTTTCGGGAATGCGTGACAGACGGGAAGAGAAACTGCTCGCCCGGGAAGAGCGCGAAAAGAGAAAAGAAGAGGAAGAAGAAATCCGCCTGGAGGAAGAAAAACGCATTGCGGAAGAACGAAAACGCAAAAAAGCAGAGCTGGCGGAGAGCACGGAACCGGATGTTTCCCGAAAGAATAAAAAGGTGAAACTGCCGGAGGAAGAGGATGCCGAGCCGTTTTTTGAAGCTCCGGTTCTTCCGTTTCCGGAAACCGTACCGTACAATGAGGAAGAGAAAGAAGAAACCGTGCCTTCCAAGCCGCATCTCGCCTTAACGGAAGACATTCCGCTGTATATCGAGAGGGATACGGATTTTGAAAGACGGGATCTGGACGAAGAATATGACCGTGAACAGGATGCACGGCCATTTACCATTGACGAAGCAGAAGATGCGTTCCGGAATGGACTGTTTTCCCAGAAAAAGGACATCGGAAAAGAAACACGCAGTTCTTATGCCCGTCCGATTTCTGAAAACACCGTACTTCGGGATGTGTACAGCTCCTGGTCAGAAAACCATTCCGGTCCATCTGCTGCCGTTTCGGCGGCTTCTGCGAAACCGGCAAATGGGAACGCTTCGCAGCAGGCCGGTACGGCAGCTGCCGCTGATCTGAGGAACGCAGGCGCTGCGGTGTCTGTCGCCGCCGCGATGGAACCTGCCGCTGCTCCGATTGCTGCCGCTGCTCCGGTTGCAGTCGCTGCTTCGGCTGCTGCAGCTGTTCCGGTTGCAGCCGCTGCTGCGACGGTTGCTGCTCCGGTATCTCCGGCCAGCCCGGAGATCGGTGAGGAACAGCCTTTTACCCGTAAAAATCTCCGCCGCAGAAGGCAGGAGGTGCCGGAAACGCAGGAGACTGCGGTGGCAGCAACATCCCGGCAGCCGGCTGTCCCTGCTGTGGCAGAACCCGTTGAACCGGATCTGACCCCGATCGAGGAAGAGGAAGGGCCTGTCCCTTATTCGATTCCGGCAAGGCCTTCCTATCCGTCAAGGCCGGCACCGCAGGGTGCATCGGATTCCTCTCCGACCTCGATTCATCCTTCGGCCTATGGAGACATGAGTCAGGCGAATATTGTACCTGCGGAACGGGTGCGGCGCATGGATGGTTCCGTTGTCATCATGCCGAAAAAAGACACCCACGAGATTGAACCGATACAGGAACCCTATATCTATCCTCCCATGGAGCTGCTCCATGTCGGAAAAGAGGAGAATTCGGCGGATATCGCCAGAATTGATATGGAACGCGGGCAGAAGCTTCTGCAGACGCTGAGTAGCTTCGGCGTACAGGCCAAACTGCTGCGGTACAGCCACGGGCCTGCCATCACGCGCTTTGAACTGCAGCCGGCCCCGGGAGTGAAAGTATCCCGTATTGTAAACCTTGTCGATGACATTGCGCTCAATATGGCAAGCGAGGGCGTGCGTATTGAAGCCCCCATTCCCGGAAAGGCTGCCGTCGGCATCGAGGTACCCAATCAGAAAGTCAGCGCCGTAACACTTCGCGATGTACTGGATACACCGGAAATGCGGAAAGAAAAAAGCCCCACTGCCGTGGCACTTGGCAAGGGGATTTCAGGGATGCCCGTGATTGCCGACATTGCAAAAATGCCTCACGTACTGATAGCCGGTGCTACGGGTTCCGGTAAATCGGTTTGCATCAATACCATCATCAACTCCATCATTTTCCGGGCATCTCCGGATGAAGTCAAGCTCATTCTGGTTGACCCGAAGGTTGTGGAACTTTCCGTTTATAACGGCATCCCGCACCTTCTCATTCCGGTCGTGACGGATCCCAAGAAAGCATCTGCCGCCCTTGACTGGGCAGTTGTCGAAATGGAGCGCCGCTACAAGCGCTTTGAATCCAAGGGCGTCCGGAACATCTCGGGTTATAATAATAAGCTCGCCGAGGGCGAGGTCCCGATGTTCAGCCTCGTGGTGATTATCGATGAGCTTGCTGACCTGATGATGGTTGCACCGGGCGAGGTGGAGGATTCCATCTGCCGTCTTGCACAGCTGGCCCGTGCAGCAGGTATTCACCTGGTAATTGCAACGCAGCGACCCAGTGTCAACGTCATTACCGGTGTCATCAAGGCAAACATTCCCAGCAGAATTGCATTTGCAGTTTCTTCATCGATTGACAGCCGGACGATTCTGGATACTGGCGGTGCGGAGAAGCTTCTGGGACGTGGTGATATGCTTTATGCCCCGCAGGGAGCATCGAAGCCGACACGTGTCCAGGGCTGTTTTGTGACGGATGACGAAGTACAGGATATCGTGGATTTTGTCAAGGAAAAACACCAGGTATCCTATGACGAGGACATTATCGAACAGATCCAGCAGGCTGAAAAAGCCGAAAAGGAAAAGTCAGAAGAACGGGATGAGCAGCCTGCCGAAAACAATCAGGTGGATGAGCTGCTCAACAAGGCCATTGACCTGGCAGTGGAAGCCGGGCAGGTCAGTATCAGTATGCTGCAGCGGCGGCTGAGAATCGGTTATGCACGCGCAGGCAGACTGGTGGATGAAATGACCCTGCGCGGTATCGCTTCCGAATCAGAAGGATCTTCAAAGCCGAGGAATGTTCTGATTACAAGGGAACAGTGGCAGCAGATGCAGCAAGAACAAGCATAATGGAGGAAAGAGTATGCTAACACAGGCACCCAAGGGTACACATGATGTAACCGTCAAAGAAAGCTATAAGTGGCAGTATGTGGAAGAGCGCATACGAAAGATGACTGCACTTTGCGGTTTACGTGAAATCCGCACTCCTACTTTCGAACATACAGAGCTTTTCCTCCGCAGCGTTGGCAATACTACGGACGTTGTGCAGAAGGAAATGTACACTTTTCTCGACAAGGGCGGTCGTTCCATCACGCTCAAGCCCGAAGGAACCGCATCCGTAGTGCGTTCCTTCATTGAGAGCGGCATGGTATCCGAATCCATGCCCGCAAAAATGTACTACCTGACCATGCCGAATTTCCGCTATGAAAAGCCGCAGAAGGGGAGACTGCGTGAATTCCACCAGTTCGGTGTGGAAGTATTCGGGGCTTCGCTTCCTACGGAAGATGCCGAACTGATCGGCATGGCCTGGGATCTGACGCATGAACTCGGAATTTCCGGGCTTCAGCTGCACATTAACTCCATTGGCTGCCCTTCCTGCCGTGCAAAGTACAATCAGGCACTGAAAGCGTATCTGGCAGAACGCCGGGACGGCCTCTGCAAAAACTGCAGGGAACGTATGGAGCGCAATCCGATGCGGGTACTGGACTGCAAGGAAAAGACCTGCCAGCAGCTTACCGAGGATGCTCCCCGCATGCTGGACTACCTCTGTGAGGATTGTGCAAAGCATTTTGAAGGACTCAAAAATGCACTGGAGGCAGTGCAGATTCCCTTTACCGTTGATCCCGGTATTGTCCGCGGCCTTGATTATTATACCCGTACGGTATTTGAAATCATCGCTTCCCTGCCGGAAGGAGAGCTGACCGTCTGCGGCGGCGGCAGATATGACAACCTGATTGAAGAAGTCGGCGGTCCCTCGCTGCCGGGCGTAGGCTTTGGCATGGGAATGGAGCGGCTGTTAATGGTTATGGAGCTCTCCGGTGTGGAAATTCCCAATCCGCCAATGCTTGATCTCTATGTTGCCAGCGCCGGAGAGAACGCAAGGATGGCTGCTTTTGTTCTGTGCAAGAAGCTCCGTGCCCTGAATATCCGCTGCGATATGGACCATGTCGGACGCAGCCTGAAGGCACAGTTTAAATATGCAGACAAATGCGATGCATCCTTTGCCATCACCATTGGGGATAACGAGTTGGATGCACGCCAGATTCAGCTTCGCGATTTTTCCAGCCACACGGAACTGCCTTTCAGTCTTGATGATGTAGCCGGTATTGCAGCAGCCATCCGGGGGAAGGTACAAAATGATCAATAAGGGTGTCGTAGTCGGAAGCGGAAATGGAATGCTCCGAATTATGTTCGAGCGGCAGGAAGCCTGCGGAGACTGCCACAACTGCATGCACGGTAGCGATGACTGCAATCAGCATATGCTGGATCTTCCCGGGGAAGCTTCCATCGGTGATCTGATTGAAGTGGAAATGGATGATTCCCATTTTGTTGCAGCATCGATGGTTGCCTATCTGATTCCTTTGCTGGGCTTTCTGGTCGGTCTCGTACTGGGTTATTTTCTGAGCAAAGGGATGGGGCAGCGCGGG
This sequence comes from uncultured Clostridia bacterium, assembly GCA_947167215.1. Taxonomy (GTDB): domain Bacteria; phylum Bacillota; class Clostridia; order Christensenellales; family Aristaeellaceae; genus Ventricola. The sequence continues at coordinate 101,392 of CAMVHE010000001.1, read as the reverse complement.
GAATTGGTGACTGCCGGCTTTGCTCTGCTCGGCACAGGGGCCGCTTACCTTGTCATGCGGGTCGCAGACAGACATTTTTCCGAAAAGCGCTGGAAGCCAAGAATCATCCGCATTACGCATGCTACCTGGAATAATGCCTCCGCCGGTCTTTAAGTCAGACCGCTGTCTGTTCCGGCAGGTAATTGCTTTAACAGGAATGAACAGGAACGGAAAAGGGTAGACTTTTGTTTGCACTGAATCCGGAAAGCGCCGGATGCATCAGTGCCGTTCCTGTGTCCGGATATGAAAAAAAGAGCCGATATTCCTTTCTGAAGGAATACCGGCTTTTTGCCATCACTTGAACAGGTGCAGATCATTATTGATATATCCGGCGAGGATTTCTGTGATTTTTGCATTCTTTCCTCCGCCGGCCACAATGACATCCGCATACTGTTCATAATTGCGGATGTACTGGTCAAACATCGGCTTCACCGTAGCCATATACTGACCGGAAATGTTGTCGATATCTCTGCCTCTTTCATTGATATCGCGTTTTATTCTTCGAAGCAGACAGATATCCGATTCCACGTGCATGTAGAGCTTCAGGTCCATCAGCGAGCGCAGGCGGGAATCATAGAAAGCATGAATGCCTTCCAGGATAATGACATCGTGCGGCTCGAGATATTCACCGCCGAACGGAGCCCTGCAATGGTGGGTATAATCGTATTGCTTTTTCGGGACGCGTTTTCCTGCAAGCAAGGTCAGTACATCCGAATACAGCAGGTCATGTTCAAATACCGAAGGCTCATCATAGTTCAGCAGACAGCGTTCTTCGAAGGACATGTCCTTGTGATCAAAGTAATAGGCATCCTGGTTGATAATCAGAATACTCTTGTTGACCATTGTAGCAAGTTCTTCCGCAAGGGTGGATTTTCCGCTGCCGCTTGCGCCACAGATTCCAATAAACATAAACCATTTCCTCCTGCTATTGTTTCTCTGACTCCAGTGACGATGCTGCTTCTTCCCAGAGAAGATATAGGTCTTCCAGTTTCTTCTGTGCGTTCTGATAGTCACTCTGAACCCGGCGGGCTTTCTCCGGGTCTTCATAAAGGGTGCTGTCTGCCATTGCGGCCTCATATTGGGCAATGGCTTCTTCGGTATCCGAAATCTCTGCTTCGATGGATTTAACCTGGTTGCGTAAATCCCGGATGGCCTGCCTGCTCTGACGGTCCCTCTGTTTTTCCTTCTTTATGGAGGTCTTTGTCTGTCCTTTTTCTGCTTCGGTTTCAACCGGAGCGTTCTTTTTGGCCAGATAGTCATCGTAATTTCCCAGATACTCGGTTATCTTACCGGGCTCCATTTCAATAATGCGGTTGGCAATCCGGTTGATGAAATAACGGTCATGGGATACCGTGATAATGGTCCCCTCGTAGGCGGCCAGGGCATTTTCAAGAATCTCTCTGGAATCCATGTCCAGATGGTTGGTGGGCTCATCCAGCAGAAGAAGATTATCCTGGCGCAGCATGAGCACCGTCATGGCAACTCTGCCCTTTTCTCCGCCGGAAAGGGAATCGATTTTCTTAAAGACGTCTTCACCGGTAAAAAGAAACATTCCAAGGGCAGCGCGGATGTTCGACTGGTCAGTCTGCGGAAAGCGGTCCCAGACCTCGTCGAGAGCCGTCTTCTGCGGATCGAGCATTGCCTGGTGCTGATCGTAATATCCGATATCCACATTGGCCCCCAGCGTGACGGAACCCGTATCCGGAGTTTCCTGGCCGTTGAGGATACGCATCAGTGTCGTTTTTCCTACACCGTTCGGACCGATAATGGCAACCCGGTCGCCCGTTTTGATATGCAGGCTGAGATTGGAGAAGAGGGTCTTCCCGCCGTAGCTTTTGGCAAGAGCGTCTGCCATGAGGACATTTTCACCGCTGCGTCTGCGTGAATGGAAGGCCAGGCGGATGGTATGCTCTTCCAGCGGCTTGTCTACAAGCTCCATACGGGACAGGGCTTTTTCACGGCTTTCCGCAGCCCGGATGGATTTTTCACGGTTATACATTCGGTACCGGGCAATGATTTCCTTCTGTCTCTCGATTTCCTTTTCCTGATTGACATAAGCACGTCTCTGGGCTTCCCGCTTTTCTTCGCGCTGTACAATGTAACGGGAATAGTTTCCGCGGTACTGTTCGGCAACCCCGCCGGCAATTTCCACTATGCCATTGCATACCCGGTCGAGAAAATACCGGTCATGGGATACCAGCAGCACGCTGCCATGGTAGGAGGACAGGAAATTCTCGAGCCATTGTAGGGAGGAAAGGTCCAGGTGGTTGGTAGGCTCATCGAGAAGGAGGATTTCCGGCTGCGACAGCAGCAGTCTGGCCAGAGCGAGACGCGTACGCTCTCCGCCGGAAAGGGAAGAAATGCGCTGGTCATATTGTTCCGGCCGGAAGGAAAGGCCGTTCAGGGCGCCCAGTATCCGACTCTTCCAGGCATATCCGCCCATATCCTCAAACCGCTGCGTCAGGTGATCATATTCCTTGGTTATTGCCTGGAATGCCGTCTCATCGGAATGCTGCTCGGCCATCTGCTCTTCCAGCATCCGCAGCTTTTTTTCGATGAGGAAGAGGGGATGATACACTTCTTCAAGCGTTTGCCATACCGTTTCCTCCGCATCATTCCAAAGCGTATCCTGCTGTGCCAGATAACCTATGGTTGCATCGCCATGCACAGAAATACTGCCCCCGTCGGGCTGGTCTTCACCGGCAATCAGGCGCAGCAGGGTGGTTTTTCCGCAGCCGTTATCGCCTACGATACCGATGCAATCCGTTTCCTGTACTGCAAATGTGACCTCCTTCAGAACCTCCGTGATTCCAAAGGACTTTGCAATGTTCTGTATCGATAATGCAATCATTTCATACTTCTCCTTCAATGTTCCTCTGTATTATACGCGATTCCGACAAGAGATGTAAATAGGCTGAAAGTTCTTCCGCTCTTCAGAAGAAGAGCGGGAGGAAATACCGGCTTCTTTCTCCTGGGGAATTCCGTTTGACCATGGAGGCATAAAAGGTGTATAATAGAGAAGGTCAAAGAAAGTATACATGCTTGGAATGGAATCGTTTTTTCTTAATCAGTGACCTATGAAGAGGTAGTTCATATGCGATTACTCAGTGATACAATCGAAGAATTCATTAAAACCCTTTTAGAAGACGATGAGGCAAGTGCAAAGCCCGCCATTGAAGTTCGCAGAAATGAACTGGCAGAGCATTTTCAGTGTGCGCCTTCGCAGATCAATTATGTTCTGGCAACCCGCTTTACGCCGGAACACGGGTATGTCATCGAATCACGCCGCGGCGGGGGCGGGTATATTCGAATTATCCGCATTGCCACCGAAGGGGAGGAGAGTCTTCTGAAGAACCTGTATGAGGGGATTGGAACCTCCCTGAGCGGCCATGATGCGCTGCGGATTATCGAAACCCTCAAAACCCATGGCGTTGTGGATGAGAACGAAGCGAAGCTGATGGCTGCCGCATTGAATCCGATGGCAGTCCCACTCCCGCTTGGCATGAAAGATGCTGTCTGTGCTGGCACGATGCGTTCCATGCTGATAGAGCTGGCGAAACGAAATAAAAAGTGAGGAAACTGAGGCATGAATCTTGACCAGATGGTCGGCCATCTGCGGTCCGATCCTACCTTCATCTCCAATGTGACGAGATGGCAGGTTATTCCGGCAAAGCCTGCGCAATATGCCCCTTTCCCGGAATCCCTGGATTCGCGCATTACGGATGTGCTGAAAAAACGGGGAATCTACCAGCTGTATTCCCATCAGAGAGAAGCGCTTGACCTGGTGGAGAAGGGGAAGGATATCTGTGTGGTTACGCCAACCGCATCCGGAAAGACGCTCTGTTATAATCTGCCGGTGCTTCAGAGCATTGTAAAGAATCCGGATGCCCGTGCTCTGTACCTGTTCCCGACCAAAGCCCTGTCTGCGGACCAGGTGGCGGAACTGTACAGCATGATTGATTCCCTGGGAATGGATATCAAGACCTTTACCTACGACGGGGATACTCCGGCCAGTGCCCGTAAACAGGTCCGTCAGGCAGGGCATATTGTGGTCACGAATCCCGATATGCTGCACTCCGGAATCCTGCCGCATCATACGAAATGGGTAAAGCTTTTCGAAAATCTCCGTTATGTCGTCATTGACGAAATTCATGTTTATCGCGGGGTATTCGGATCGAACCTGGCGAATGTGCTCAGACGCCTCGCCCGAATCTGCGCCTTCTACGGCTCTCATCCTCAGTTTATCTGCTGCTCCGCGACGATAGCCAATCCCGGCGACCTTGCTTCTCTGCTGACACATCGGGATATTACGGTGGTCGACAATAATGGTGCTGCAACGGGGGAGAAGCATTTTGTATTCTACAATCCGCCCGTCATCAATAAGCAGCTTGGTATCCGCCGGTCTTCGCTCTCGGAAACAACGGAAATCGCTTCCCGTATGGTTGACAATACCATTCCAACCATCGTGTTCGGGAAATCCCGTCTGACGGTGGAGGTGATTACGCGTCATCTCAAGAACCGTGTCAGGGAGCCCCTGGGAAACAGCGGAACGGTACGCGGATACCGGGGCGGATACCTGCCCACGCAGCGAAGAGAAATTGAGCGCGGGCTGCGCAACGGAGAAGTCAAGGCCGTGGTCAGCACTAATGCACTGGAGCTTGGCATAGATATCGGCCAGCTGGACGCATGTATTCTCTGCGGCTATCCTGGTACCATTGCAAGCACCTGGCAGGAAGCAGGCAGGGCAGGAAGAAGAAAGAATATGGCATTGACTATTATGGTGGCTTCTTCTTCCGGACTGGATCAGTATATTGTGACCCATCCTGATTATTTCTTTGAGGCCAACCCGGAAAACGCGCTGGTTTACCCGGACAATCTTTATATCCTGATGTCCCATCTGAAGTGTGCAGCCTATGAGCTTCCCTTTCAGGTAGGTGAAGAATTCAGCACGGAGGTTTCCACTGCAGAACTGCTGGATTATCTGTGTGAAGAGCATATCCTTCAGCAGACAGAAGACCGGTATTACTGGACTGCGGAGGAGTTCCCGGCAGCGGATCTATCCCTTCGTTCGGTAGCCAGTGAAAACTTCCTGATCATTGATATTTCCAATCCTGCGCACCGGGTGGTCATCGGTGAAATGGACCGGTACACGGTCCCCATGCTCCTTCACGAACATGCCATCTACATGCATGAAGGCCAGCAGTACCAGGTGGAAAAACTCGATTTCCCGGAAAAAAAGGCATATGTCCGTGCGGTGGATGTGGATTATTATACCGATGCAGATCTCAACACCAGCATCAAGGTCATTGACATCCTCAAGGAGCAGGAAATATCCGGACTGACGATGCAGTTCTCGGAAATTGTGGTGACCTATCTGGTAACGATGTTTAAAAAGTTCAAGCTGGATACCCATGAAAACCTGGGGTTTGGACCGGTGGATCTGCCTGAACTTGAGCTGCCGACGGAAGCATGTTACTGGGCATTGGATCAGTCACTCGTCTCCGGTTTATCCAATGATCTCGTGCAGGCCGGCATGCTGGGTATTGCCAATGCGCTTCAGCAGATCATACCGCTCTATTTGATGTGTTCCCCGTCAGATATTTCCGTCCATTATCGGGTCAGGGACCCATTCACCCAGAAGCCTACGATCATCGTCTATGATAATTATGCCGGCGGCATCGGACTTGCTGAGCATATTTATGGGATGAAGACTCTTCTGTTCCAGGACGCTTATAATCTGATCAAACAATGTCCCTGTGAAAACGGTTGTCCTTCCTGTGTCGGACCTGCGGCACAGCTGTGAGATGAAGGCAAATCGGTTGCACTGACGCTTCTAAAACGATTGATTGCACTATGAGAAGTCTGAGAGATAAACTCAATATGGTTCGGAAAGAGGAAATGGAAGGGCAACGCCCGGAAATTTCCAGAGGGCCGGAACTTATCCATGAATCCAATCTGATACCGTATGATCTGCTTTACGGTATCGAAAAAGTGACCGTTTCCGATCTGCATGACTGTGATCCTCTTTTTACAGGCAGCAGCTTCGACCTTTCTCAAACCCTTCTGCTGGACACGGAAACCACCGGTTTGAGTTCGGGGGCGGGAACCGTTGCTTTTGAGATCGGAGTAGGGAGCTTTACGCCTGAGGGGCTCCTTGTTGAACAGTTTTTGATCGGGGACTATTCGCAGGAAGTCAGGATGCTTCTGGAAATTCAGAAGCGCCTTGAAGGCAAAACCACACTCATCACCTTTAACGGGAAAACCTTTGATATTCCGCTTCTCGAAACGAGAATGATCATGAACCGGATTCCCTGCAGGCCGTCTGAGATTGCGCATTTTGATCTGCTGCATGTCTGCCGGAGGGTATACAAGCTCCGGCTGGGGCGATGCAATCTCGGGCGGCTGGAAGAAGAAATCCTGGATATTCACCGGGAAAACGATCTTCCGGGTGCAGAGGTTCCTGCCCGCTTCTTTGCCTATCTTAAAAATCATTGCAGGGAAGAGGTTGAAGGAGTTCTTACGCACAATCTGCAGGATGTCGTCAGTCTCGCACAACTCACCGGAACGGTCTGTGCTTCGTTCCGGATGCCGGAAGGCGTAGAAGAGGATCCGGATCTTCTATCCATTGGAAAGACGCTTCTCCGCGGAATACACAAGGAGAAAGGCAAAAGGTGCTTCCGGATGGTGAAAAGCAGGAATTATTCCGCCGAAGCACATTTTCAGCTGGCGGTAGGATATAAAAGGGAGAAAGACTGGCAGCAGATACTGGCTGTCTGTCAGGAAATGATCCGGCGCCACGAACGCGGAGCCTGGCCGTACATAGAGATGTCCAAGTATTATGAGCATCATGAGAAGGACGTTCCGAAAGCCATCGAATTCGCACGTCAGGCCTTAATGATTTCTCTCCATTATGCTCCCTTTCTGGGAGAAGACGAAACTGCCGTTCAGGACATTCAGAAACGCATTACTCGACTTATTAAACGGAATCAAGAGACGGAGGAAACAGAACTATGAGCCTAATGTCTACCATGATCGCACGGCGAGCTCTCGCAGAACATCGAAAGGGAAATTTTGAGGAAGCGCTGAAGTATTATCGGGAGGCACTCCAAAAGGGAATGAACGAGCCCGGAATGCTGATCAATATGTCCACATTGCTTGTTCGGACGTCCCACTTTGATGAGGCACTCGAGGTAATCAAGAAGGCCGAAAAGGCAGGAAGGCTTGATGAACGTGCCAAACGGGACATCCACCTGCAGTATGCAGTCATTCTCTGGAAGAAAGGGCATATTGATCATGCTATCGAGATTCTGGAAACTGATTTTGCTACAACAAAAACCGGAACGCTCTACACTGCCCTCGGATGCCTGAAAATTGACCAGGGAAATCCTGAGGAAGCTTTGCGCTTCTGCCTGGAAGCCCTTGATTATGATGATAATGACCCGATCTTCCTGGATAATGTCGGTCAGGCCTACTATCGTCTGTATCAGGACAAGGAAAAAGCGAAGCCTTACTTTGAACGGGCGCTCGCACTGAAACCGGAAGCGATTGATACCAATTATTTTCTGGCTTTGTACGACCTTGATTCCGGAGATAAGGAGAAAGCAAAGGAGCGTCTTGAGATTGCCAGGAATGGCAAGGCATCACCGCTTAACTATGCGACTCCGCAGCGCATTGAGGAGATGATTCAGCGTCTGGAAGCGTGAACTACCGGAACGGAGGCTTTCTGTGCCGTCTTTCCGCGATCATCCTTTCGGGTGTTCTTCCATGCTCCTCGTGGTTTCACAGAAGGGAAACGGCATATCCGGCTTTCTTATCCTGTGCGTCATTTCCATGGCCGGACAAGAATGGGGGAGAGTTATGCACGGCTGTCCGCTGAAAATGCTGCGACGATTCATGGCGCAGCTTATTCCCTGCGTTTCCCTTTTATTCTCGTCGCCATTCGGTATGCCCTTTTTACAGTGTTCCGGCACCTGAAATGCCGAAGTATTGCTATTATTACATAAGTATTTCCGGTCGATACAAGCTCTGCAATTGTTTTTTACACCTGTTAATTCTTTTCTTTACATTTTTTTAACACTCTGTTATAATACTTCCGCACTGAACAAACGAGTGCATGAAAACAGTTTCGGAAATAAGGAGGAATGCCCCATGAAAATGCGTGTTGTTGTCATCGCGGTTCTTGCCTTGGCGATTTCACTGTGTGCCTTCTCTGTCCTGGCCGAGAACGCCAAAGTCAAAGTGTCCATCTGGTCTACTTTTACCGATGCACAGGATGCTTACCTGCGCAAGACTGCTGACGAGTTCAACGCTTCTCAGGATCAGTATGTTGTTGAAGTACAGACCCAGCCCAACAAGGGATTCACCAGCACGGTATATCAGTCCGTGACGAATGGCGAAGGCCCGGACATCATTTTCAACTATGGCTCTGAAGCTGCCAAGTATGTCGGTTCCGGTCTGGTTGCCAACCTCGACGAGTACATCTATGATGACGAGATCGGCATCGAGAACTTTGACGAACTGTTGCCGGAGTATCTCATTGACGAAATCAACGGCTTTGAGGATGGTCACATCCACTATCTGCCCGGCTACACCAGCGGTCCCGTTCTCTTCTACAACAAGACGCTGTTTGATGAACTGGGAATCACTGAGCTGGCTACCTGGAATGATATTGCTACTGCCTGCGCAACCATCAAGGAAGCAAAGCCTGATATCGCTCCCTTTGGCATTGACTCTATCGTAGATATTGCTCAGACTCTCATTCTTGAGACTGGCGCTACCTATATTGATACCGAAGCAAAAGAAGTCGGTTTTGCTCAGGCTTCCAGTGCTATTGAATGGCTTGCTGATATGACTGCCGGCAAGGGCTATTTCTATACGACTGCTCCCTCCGGTGATTATTTCTCCAGCGATTTCAGCTCCGGCATCGTTGCCATGTATTATGGTTCCTGCGCCGGACTGCCTTACATCCATCCGGATGGATTTGAACTTGGAATCGCTCCCGCTCCTTCCTCTGGTGACGACAATGCTGCCTACACCATCTGGAACCGCGGTCCCATCGTTTTCAGTGCTAATGGCAAGGACGCCGAAAAAGGTGCTTATCTCTTTGTCAAGTATATGCTGACGACTCCCGAAGTAGCTGAGGGCTGGGCTGAGGCTTGTGCCTGCCTGACTCCCTGGAAGAATGCTCAGGAAGTTGAAGCTTACACCACTTATGTTGATAACACCCCCGTGCTCAAAGCCGTTCAGGACAACTTCGATATCGGTGTTGCTTTCCCGAACGTTACCGGTGCCTCTGAAACCCGTGACGCAATCAAAGAGATGGTTCTCACCGTGGCCGGTGGTGCTGATCCCGCCGAAGCACTTGCAGCTTGCATTGAGACTTCCAACAACGCACTGCAGGGCAAATAATTTAGGCTTCAAAGAGAACCGGTTAGCCCGGTTCTCTTTTTGTTTTATTCTAAGGCTTTAATTGCAGATGGAGGAAATACCAATATGCAAGTCAACATGAAGGGTATTACTAAAAAGTTCAGCAACTTTACTGCAGTCAAGGAATTCTCCGTAACGCTCAATGACGGAGAACTCATTTGTCTGCTTGGACCTTCCGGTTGCGGAAAATCCACCATACTGAACATGCTCTCCGGCATACTGCCGGTAACCAGCGGAGAAATCTGGTTTGATGACGATAATGTCACAAAGTTGCCTCCGGAAGATCGCGGTATCGGACTTGTTTTCCAGAATTATGCGCTCTACCCGCATATGACGGTGCTTGAAAATATTGCATTTCCTCTGGAAATAAAGAAAGTTCCGAAAGCAGAACGCCTGAAGAGAGCTTCTGAAATGGCAAAACTGGTTCACGTGGATATGCTTCTGAATCGTAAACCAAAGGAGCTCTCCGGTGGCCAGCAGCAGCGTGTTGCAATAGCGCGCGCACTGGTGAAGCAGCCAAGGCTTCTTCTTCTTGATGAGCCTCTTTCCAATCTGGATGCTCGTCTGCGCCTCGAAATGCGTGAGGAAATCCGGAGAATTCAGCTGGAAACACAGGTTACCGCGATCTTCGTAACGCATGACCAGGAAGAAGCAATGTCCATTTCAGACCACATTGTTCTGATGAAGGATGGCGTCATGCAGCAGTATGCGGAACCGCAGGAATTGTACGATCAGCCCGCCAACCAGTTTGTAGCAGATTTCCTTGGCAATCCCCCGATTAACAATATTCCCGGCATGGTACTGAATGGTGCATTTGTCACGGAAGACGGATCTACCAGCTTCCCGCTTTCTTTCCTCAAGAATATCGAAAACGGACGCAAGATCAATCTTTCTGTCCGCAGTGAGAGCTTTGTTGTCCGTCCTGCGGGAGAGGCAGATACGCTGGTCTGCTCTTGCACTGGTGCAAGCAAGATCGGCAAGGACGAGATGGCGAGCTTTGTCCTGGGCGGAGCACCCTTCAGAGCATATATTGATCTTGAAGAAGGACTCAAAAAGGGCATGGAAGTTACTCTTGGATTTAAAAAACGCGGCGTATTTGTTTTTGACAGGGAGACGGGGGTGCGGCTGGTATGAAAAACACTCCGGCCATAAATGAAGCTCCTCACGAAAAATTCAGACGCAGAAGATCCAGACGGCTGCTCATCCACTTCCTCCTTTTCACCATTATGGGCATTCTGCTTATTGTAAGTGGTGTGCGGGGCCGGAAGCTTCTTCATGAAATTGCAGACAATCCTCAAAGTACAACGAGACAGCAGGTAATTGCCTATAAGCTCGACTCCGCAATTGAGGATATGCGTGTTGCAGTTTTAAACCGGGCAGGTATTTCTCCGGACGATAAGGATAAAACAAAACTGAAAGTCATTACCAATCTGGTTTCCAGCTCTTTCCGCGGCAAACTGGAGGAAATGATTACAGGAACCGACAGCGTTGAGGATATCGCCGTATACATCGTAGATACGATGACGTCCAGAGCCACGCAGCGTCTGACCGGCAAGGATGAGACAACAGTTTCCCTCAAGGAAAGCGTCAGTTCCCTGCTGGAGGAATCCCGTTCAGATCTGCTTATTGAAGCTACCATGATGGTGGATGGCGCCAGAGAGAGCATCACCAGCATGGAAGGGGTTCGCGTTTCTCTGAAAAATATCAACCCGAAACCGGACCAGTTCTTTTTCATTTACTATAGTATCATTCTTCTTGTAGTCGGTGCCATCTGTTTGACAATCGGCTGCTTTACCGGTATTGTGCATTTCTGCTGCAGCCAGGATTTCCAGGATGTTGTTACCAATATTGTGGAGCCGCTCGATTATCTCCTTCCTTTCTTCTTCGGAGTCATCGTCTTTACGCTCTATCCAATGGTTCGTGTGTTTATCATGGCTTTCCAGGAGCGTTATAAGCTGACTGGTGAATTTGCCGGCTGGGGTATCGGAAACTTCAATGACGTGCTCTTCGGCGTCAATACCAAGTTCCCGCAGGCACTGAAAAACACCTTTATTTATGTGTTTATCACGGTGCCGATTTCCGTGGGCCTTTCCATCGTCCTGGCTTATCTTCTGAACCATAATATCAAGTGCAGGGCACTCTTCCAGACGGCTTACTTCCTGCCCATGGTCACTTCTGCGGTTGCTGTCGGCATGGTATGGAAGTTCATGTTTAATGGTGATTATGGTATTATCAACTGGTTCCTTTCTCTTTTCAATGTGAACAAGATATACTGGTTGACGAAACCGGAATACTCCATGGCTGTCATGGTCATCTACGGTATATGGGACTCCCTGCCGTTTACGATCATCCTTTTGATTTCAGGTCTTCAGAATATTGACGAGCACTATTATACGGTTGCACGGGTAGACGGTGCCAAAGCATTGAGAATCTTCTTCAGAATCACCGTTCCGCTTCTGGCTCCAACCATCGGCCTCGTCATGATTACCAACAGTATATCGGCATTCAAGGTATATAACTCCGTTATCGTACTTTTCTCCGGCAGCCCTGGACCTATGTATAATATGTATACCGTTGTTTATTACATTTATGAAATGATCAACTCAAGCCTTGAGTACGGTCGCGCTGCGGCAGCCTCTCTTGTGCTGTTCGGCGTTATCCTGGTATTTACCATGTTGCAGCTGTTTGTACAGCGCAAGTGGAAATATGACTGAGAAAGGGGTGTGAAATATGAATAATCACGCACAACACACCTTGGGGACAGTGCTCTTTATTATCGGTCTAGTTTTACTTGTGCTATTTACTACAAGCGCCATGATAAAACCGGCTACTGAAAAAGCCGTGGTTTCACAGGAAACACGCGATGCAGAAGCAGCCACTGCCCTGGCAAATGCAGAGAAGTCAAGAACACAGCTTATCAGTGAATTGACGAGTCTCGTTAAGTATTATCAGAAGAATGGTCTGCAGGATCGGGAGGCAAAATATCAGGCAGTACTTGATGAAGCCGAATCGGGAGCAGCGCTCAGCGATGAGTCTTTCAATACTGTTAAGAATTTCTGGAGTGTCTCCGGTCAGGAAGAAGAAGTGCAGCATATCTATATGGTCTATCATCGATTCGTCGATGTGCGGGCATTTGAAAAAACTGCTGCGGATCTGAAAGCGGCTCCTGTTGTTGAAAAGGAACGCTTCGACTTGATGCAGAGCCTGGCAGCTTTGCCCATTACCGGGCGCGTTTTGCTCTTCGTCTTTTCGGTATTCATGATTGCTCTTGGCCTGATTCTCAATCATTCCTATACCATGAAAACCACGCTCGGCAAAGTATTGTTATATACCTTATTGATTGTCGGTGCCGTATTTATGGTATTCCCATTCTACTGGATGATTACTTCCTCGCTCAAGACCAGAATGGAAGTCAGCAAATTCCCGCCGGTATTTACTCCAAGCAGCTGGATCAACTTCGAAAACTATCGTGTTGCTTTCCATACTGCACCGTTTGCTCAGTACTTCTTCAACTCCATTGTTGTCTGCTTCTTCAGCGTGCTGATCGTTACATTTACCACTGTCCTGGCTTCTTTCGCCTTTACCAGGCTGAAGTTCCCCGGCCGTGATGCGATTTTCAGCGGATTGCTGACCATGATGATGCTGCCATTTGAAATGCTGGTCATCACCAATTTCCGAACGGTTATCAACCTGGGCCTGAGAGATACGCTGACAGCACTGGTCATACCTTTTATTTCATCTATCTTCTACACGTATATCATGAGAAACTTCTTCGCTTCGATTCCGGAAAGCTTATATTGGTCTGCAAGAGTCGATGGCTGTAAGAACTGGAAGTATCTCTGGCGTGTAATGGTTCCGATTGCGCGTCCGTCCCTTGTAACGGTAGTGCTGCTGAACGCACTGGCCAGCTGGAACAGCTTCATGTGGCCTTTGCTGGTCATTACCTCCACAGGAAAGCGCACACTGCCCTTCGGTCTCTATGCATTTACGACGGAAGCGGGATCCTATCAGGAACTCATTATGGCAGCTGCAACGGTTGTCGTCTTCCCGATGATTATCCTCTTCCTGTTTGCAAGAAAACAGATTCTTCGTGGTGTCGCACGCGGCGGACTCAAAGGATGATCTAAATATCCATCCCCTCTTCGGAGGGGATTTTTTTAACCCTTTTCCAGATGCCTGATTATTCTCCGTCAGCGTGTTCGGAAGAGCGGGGCAGGGTAACTGGAACATCCGACTGCAGCCGCCGATAGGCTGAAGTGGCAAAGATCGGCCGGCCCGGAATGGCGTGGAAGAGGGGAATGCATGCATCTATTTTCAGGTATTTCCTGCTGTCAGGGAAGAATCGGGGATGGATCATTGCTGCCGAACGTATGAACCCGCGAAAAAATGATAAAAGAAAACACCTCAATCGAGGTGTTCCTTTTTAGAATTCCTTATTTTCATAGCGTCGGCACCAGGTATACTTGCTGACAGCGGAGCGCTGTGCCGTGACACAGCTGAGCACACTCTGGAGATAGCTGGGAAGAAATTCGTCATATTTAACTTCCAGAACTTCCACAGGATCATCAAAAACCGGATAGGTAGGAATAGAAGCATTGAAAAGATCGGTTGAATACAGGCCTGTACGTATCTGCTTATCAAAGGTGATCCGTACCTCTTCTGCATCCAGAAGATAAGCTTCGCGTATATAATCAACGATCACTACAGGACGAAGCAGCCTTGTACGCATTTCTCTGAAAACATCATGGAAAAGGGGATGACGCATGCGCTGCAATCCTTCCGGGTCGCCTGCAATCAGCTGGTCTGCAAGGTCTCTGGGGATGGAAACGGATTGCTTGGAAATCAAATCTCCGTATTTGCTTTTGCATTCGAGTTTAATCACTTTGTCTGTGAAATTATAAATACGGATCCGATACTTTTTCCGGTTCCCGACACCGGCAATTTTTTCATTTAGAGCGTCATCGTTGATGGTATCAAAGTAAAGAGAACGAATAATATATTCGTTGTTTTCATCGCCATTTGGATCGGGCATAAGAAGAGGCTTTAATAAACCGCGCAAAACCCCGAGTTCTGCCGGAGTAATGAAATACTTCTGCTCATGCCGCAATGGGATAGTTCGAGTTCTTGCCATGTGGGCTCCTTATCAGTTACCAGCTTCAGACTGACAGGCGATCAGTGTTGCATTATGGACACCTTCAATATCCAGCATCCTGTTAACCACATCAAAACGCTCATGCAACTGAACTTCAATCGTCAGTTCCACTCCGCCCGGTGTAACAGCCTTACTCCTAAGACGCTGGACTTTAATGCGCTTCACAAAGTCCATAACGTCACTTTCTACCTCCTGATCATAGTGGGCAACAAGAAGATAGGTGTTGGGGGAGCGCAGACGGAAGAAGGAGAGGAGCAGCATTGCAATAGAAATGCCTGCGACAACAACCAGCGCAATAAAATAGAGTTCTGCGCCCAACAGAATTCCCATTGTCAGAGACCAGAACATATATGCCATATCAAGCGGATCCTTAACAGCCGTACGAAAACGTACGATAGAAAGGGCGCCTACCATGCCCATGGACAGAGCAATGTTTGATTTAATACACATAACCACAGGGGTTGTTATCATACAGAGCATTACCAGTGTTGTAGCAAAAGATGGGGAATAGAGAACCCCGCGGAAAGCTTTTCTGTAAACCAGGGCAATAACAATCCCGACAGCCAGGCCAAAGAACAGCGCGATTAGCATTTTCATCGGGGTCAGGCTTGCCATCTGAAGCTCAAACCAATCATTAATTGAGGCATTGTTGATCATCATGTTTCTCATGGAATTATTTCCTCCTATTTAGTCTGCGGGCTGCGCGGGACACGGCCCGAAGTATGCAGTCATCTGCTCATCGGACAGGTTGAAATAGGACTTTGCCTCCTGCCAGATGTAATATGGACGTCTTGGGAAAATACGCGTCAGTGTTCTTTCGCAGCGGGACTGCCAATAGCTGTAACCGCCTTCTGCGTTCTTCGGCTGATCAAAGCTGACCTTCTTGTGAACCTCTGCTGCCCAACGCTGCATGTGCATCTGCATTTCGGGCTGAATCTGTGCGATCATGCTGTTAAATAGTGCTGTCAAGTGTTCCGTTGTAAAAATAGTCTGGAAAAACTCTCCGTAACGGGTAAGAAAACGATCCTGGATACTTGGCACCTTGATCAGATTCCGTATGATCACATTCGACTTTATTTTCTGACTGCCCATTCCTTTTTCGTTAAGAACATAGGCAATACCGCCTGCTATCTTCTTGCCTGTCAGGACGTTGAAAAATCCCCAGTCGGAGTCATAGAACAGGTAACGCCATTTGCCGTCACCGGATTTGGCATTCCGATAAAAGCGGATATTTCCGGGGTCCGTATTGCCGAAGAAAGACTCAAAGATAAAGTAGTCCAGCATGTTGTCAACGTCCACCTGGGAGCAGACATACTCAAAAGCTTCCTGGTCATTTACCAGGTCATGTGATTCAATATAGGCAACCAGTTCCTTATATTCGGCATTCGATCCCTGGTTAACCTGGGTGGAGCTTGTTCCGTTGGATTCAAGCATATCGACGTCATCCGGATTTAACCAGCCTTCATGCTGGGCGACCATTTTGACACCGGCGCGTTCCCGCATATTGTAATGGCCCCAATACTCGCCGTTGATATAGACAATTACAGGCTTCCAGGATTGATGTACTACCGTGCTGTCGGTTTCCTCAATCAGTTTGGCCTGCATACCATCAATAACGCGGGTATAAAGACCATCCTGTCCGCCATTGCGTAGAACAAAACTGGCATAGCTTGTAAAAGGACGATCGTCGAAAAGCGGATAATCAAAGGAAGAAACACCGTATTGTCCGTCTGCTTTGATGTACATACTCTTTTGGGGCATATCCAGAGAATACATTCCCATGACCCGGAAAGACATTCCCTGAGAGATCTGCTGAGTGCGGTTTTCATCATAATACTCTACCCATCCGCCAAACCAGTTCTTCTGCCAGTATGTTGCATTTTTCCATGGCGTATTCTGTGTTTCACGATCCAGATCCGGGCCGTCTGCGAACATACCCGTTTCATCGTTCCACATATTATAGGGATCCGTGGTCAGACAAACCACCGGCATGGTATGATATACGGATATCAGATACGTCTGTGAAACCACCTGAGACGGCTCGAGGCCATCTGTAAAGGCTCTGGCTCGCAGGACGGTGGTTGCCCGTACCTCGATCGGACCGCTATAGATTTCAGATTCTGCGGTTGGATCCGTTCCATCCGTGGTATATCGCACAACGGTGTTATGCGGAACAGAAATGGTAACGCCGTCCTCTCCATCCAGAGGCCTTTCATAGAGTCCACCCTTTACAGTGAAGACAGGCGCTTCTGCATACCCGGCAAATCCAAGACCATTCGCAAGCCCGGGGGTGGGGGTTGAATAGTAATATAATCCGTCTGCAGCGAGCGTCCTTCCGAACGAGGTATCGTCGTAAAGCTGGGGAACAACGATCCTGTCCAGTATTTTTCCAGAAGGATCCGATAATACGATCGTTTCTCCGGATTGCTTCAGCCCGAAATTGGTAAAGGTGTATTCTCCTTTTTTACTGGTTTGTGTCTTGTCACAGTAAATGATGAGATATCCGTTGTTTTCAATCGTTAAATCCGGGAACTGCCATTTCCGGGGCTTCTTGATGTTATCAGAAAGGCCATAACCTTTAAGGTTAATGGCCTGTCCGCTCATATTATATAATTCCACATAATCATAATAATACCGAACACCGGGGGTATGAATGGAACGGTTTCCCGACATGACTTCCGAGATGTACAAACCGGAGGTATTACGCTGCATCCACTCTTTCTCCATGGAAATCTGGCTTGCACGCGTATTTGGTTTGCCGGGAGTTGGCTGTGTGAAAACCTTGAAACTGCCATCCATATCCTCATCGCGTCCCCAGGAAGTGTCTGCCAGAAGATTATCATAGGTCACCAGATCCAGCATTCTTCCCTGGATATCACTCAGTATAATGGTTTCGCCATTGCTGCGTAATTTAAAACTTGCATGAGGCCATGAACCGGCTGCTGCGGCGCGGTCCTTGCCAGAGGCAAAGACAACATAATATCCGCCGGGTTCAATGGAGCTGCCTATCGGGAAACGCCACTTGACAAGTGTATCACTGCTGTCTGTCAATGCATAATTGGAAAGATCGATGGGAATATTGCTGGTGTTGTGAATTTCAATCCAGTCGGGATATTCTCCATCTTCGTCTGCTAAAGTAGTGATGCTGGAAGCACAGACTTCGTTGATGATGAGAGAGCCGGCCTGAAGAACGGTAGAAGACCGGAAAGCCGTGTATCCTTCCTGCGTGTTGTCATATCCCGGGGTATATTGGTCCGTAATAATATAAGTATCATTGCCAATCCAGGTATAGCTCTTATCGGATTCCATCGCGGGAACGGATAAAGATGCATAACTGATTCCATCCGGGCCGAACAGGAACAGATTTTCGCCTGTAGAAGAAATCTTGAAATTGGCGTGCAATGGGCTGCCGGCCAGATTCTGATTCCTATCCGAAGCAAAGACCAGAATATGCTCCTGGGGATTTAATACGATATCCGGGAAAATAAACAAAATCTTGTCTTCGCGATCGCTGAGGCCATATCCGTGAATATTAATAGGCTCGGAATCCGTATTCGTCAATTCAATCCAGTCAGGAAAGGCGCCGGTTTCATCGGGGAATGCAATGCGGTTACTGGACATAACCTCCGTAATCTTGAAATGGATATTCCCTGTGGATGCAATATCTGTTGATACGATAGTGCCGGATACATTGCTGGCAGGATTTGTATTCTGAGGCGGAACAAAAAGGATCAGCAAGAGGATAGCGACGCCTAAAACAGCAAGATAAACGCCAGTATATTTGGGGGGGCGGACTCTCCGTATACTGCTCCTTTTCCTGGGTTTTGCCCGGCTCTTTGTCTTTTTTGTATTTTCCATGAGTATCCCTTTCAGAAAATGAGTGAAATCTGTGGCATTATATCATAATTCTTCTGATTTGGAAACTGCTGAATCACCGTGGATATAAATATGTGAAGATACGATTTCCGCATATTCTTCCGTTTCCACATGCAGCATCAATATATAATTGCCTGGTATTATTTCATTGCTTGCTTCCGTCCGCTTGTCCCAGTACAGGATGCATTCGGAGGCCGGAGTGGGGCGGGACAGTTCCTGCGGAGAAGTGCGCAAAGTCTCTCCCTGGTAGTTCTGTATCTCCAGCTGCATCAGTACCGGCCCTGTGGTATGAATGATCAGAGGAAGATCATAGGGCCTTGTGTCTGTAACTTCCGGTATCTGCAGAGAAACATCCAGATCATTGCTCGCATATCCCATGAGACGCTCTCCGCACAGGACAGGGAATCCGTTGTTGATGACAAAAACCTGCAGGATGAAATACGAACTTGTCGTTTCAGGCGGTAAATGAATTTTTTTGCGTTTTCTGCCGATACGGGATTCCTCTTCATAGATACTCAGAGCATGCTGCCAGTCCCAGTAGTGAGAGCCCAGCGGAATAATCCGATAAAGCATCTGTGTGGGGGAGAGCACCGTAAAAGATAAGGTGACTTCCTGGGATTCACTGCTCAGCAGAGAGGAACCAAAGGAGAGGGCAGAGATGGGTTTGCTCAGGAAGCTGTCCTTCGAAGTTGGCAGCAGAATAGCATCCGGTTTTGCAGAAGAGAGCTGGCAGGTTGAAGAAGCAACGTTGTCCTGCAGGTACCGATACAGCTCGGACAGGGATATCTGACCGTTTTTGTCAAAATCCGCTTCCAGCGCGCCATAGAAACCAAGCCCGCTGGCAATGGAAGCGGTAAAATAGGACAATGCACCACTGGCAAGGGATTCATGGTCATAATACCACGCAGATTCAGATCCGTCTGCAGAAGTTAAAACGCTTATCCTCTGATCATGAACTACCAGACGGGGGCGCATGGCATCATGACCGATCAGTGCACCGGAATGACAGGCATCCAGCAGAAGCAGGATCTGGCCAGGGATTTCCATGAAGGTTTCCTGTAGTACAGAAAGATCGATACCTTCTTCCGATATACCGTCCGAGAGAATCAGCTGGCCTTCTCCGTCTTTGCCAATAATGCCATGAGTGCAGAGGTAAAGAATCGACAGGTCATCCTGTCTGGCATCGGAAAACCTGGACAGAATGACATTCTCGAGGTCTTCTACGGTACCGATCGTTCCATCCTCGATTCCAAGAGAGTCAGAAGGTAATCCTGCACTATAAAAAACGGAGGCGAGCATCTGCACATTGCCGGAAACAGATGCACCCAGAGAGGGATAGGAGACAAAATTCCTGCATGCTATCAGAAGTGCACGGGTTTCTGCTTTTGTGAAGGGGGAGAAAAACGTGAACAATAAAAGGACAAAAATGAATCCTACGAATCTGCGCATGTCTTCTCACCCCCTTCTCCGAGGTTATATTGTAACGGAACTTGTTTTCTTTTTCAACTTCTATGTAATCCGTGAAAAATCAGGACAGAAGAATCACTTTGATAAATAAATAGCCACTTTTTTCTATATATGGGGAGTAACTTTACAAAATCAGAAAAGTGTTATTGTATTATCTTTCGAGAAGTGTAAAAATACATTGTTTGATTTTCATGTAACGCTTGAAGTTATCTATCAATATGATTATTCTGATGAATTTTAATCGGTTTGAATTCATTTTTATGGAAACCTGAATAGTCTATTTTATGAATTTCAGGCGTTTAAAGGAGGATAATTGAATGGCAGTCAAGCAGACTTTAGGAAGAGCAGCAAACAGCACTTAGCTATGTAGAGAAAAACCCGGAACAGAATTTGCCAAATCTCATGGCGTTAATCGATAAGTTTGCAGGTTCAGGCCCAAACAGTTTTGAACGGCACCGCGCCGCCTTCCGCCGAGTTATAAATAACCCGGATAATAATATGTATAAGCTTATGATGCGGATTATTCATGAGACCGACATATCCGTAACCAAGAAGCTTTTTATGAACTTTTTCTTGAATGTTAATTTCACTGGCTGGCCCGTACAGGAAAGCTATCGGAAAAAATACAATTGCAACATTCCCTGGGCAATACTCCTGGATCCAACCTCTGCATGCAACCTTCATTGCACGGGCTGCTGGGCTGCCGAGTATGGCAATAAACTGAATCTTTCGCTGGATGAGATAGATTCCATCATCTCCCAGGGCAAAGAGATGGGAATCTACATGTATATCTACACCGGCGGAGAGCCGCTGGTGCGCAAGAAAGATATTATTACGCTTTGTGAAAAGCATAATGATTGCATTTTCCTGTGCTTTACCAATTCTACCCTTATCGACGATGCTTTTGCAGAGGACATGCTTCGCGTCGGCAATTTTATTCCGGCCATTTCCCTCGAGGGCTTTGAAGAAGCTACTGACGGACGCCGTGGCAATGGTGTATATGAGCGTGTCATGTCATCCATGAAGATCCTGAAGTCTCACAAATTGCCTTTTGGCATATCTGCATGCTATACAAGTGCAAACGTAGATTCCATCGCCAGTGAGGCTTTTATTGACAAGATCGTTGACTGCGGTGCTGATTTCATCTGGTATTTCCACTATATGCCCATCGGAAATGATGCAGTACCTGCCTTGATGCCGAATCCGGCACAGCGTGAATACATGTATCATCGCATCCGTGAGATTCGCTCCACCAAGCCGCTGTTTGCAATGGATTTCCAGAATGACGGCGAATATGTTCAGGGCTGCATTGCTGGAGGACGCCGCTATCTGCATATTAATGCGAATGGTGATGTGGATCCGTGTGTTTTCATTCATTATTCGGATGTGAATATCCGTGAGCATACTTTGCTGGAATGCCTGCGTTCTCCATTGTTCCAGGCATACCATGACGGGCAGCCCTTCAATGAAAATCATCTTCGTCCTTGCCCGATGCTCGAGAATCCTGACTGTATTCGCAAGCTTGTGCATGAAACTGGTGCTCATTCGACAGATCTGCAGTCTCCCGAAACAGTGGAACACCTGACTGCAAAATGCGATCCGTATGCGGAAAACTGGAAAGAAACCGCTGAGCGCCTTTGGCGGGATGAGCCGCATGTCAAGAAACCTTTCCTTCATTAATTAAAAAGTGGTTCAGCCTTTGGCTGCAATCCCTGTTACCTGCCAGCGTCTCAGGACGCTGGCATTTTTTGCGCATTGCGGAAATGAAGCAAATCCTGCAGAAAAATCAGCGGGATAAACTCATCAAGTTGCAAGCATTACCGCTTCCGGAGCCGAAAAAAAGGAGGGGAAATGGGAGCGAAAAAATCGAGGAATCTGCGCACAGAATCTTTTCCTATCAAGTTAGCCGGGGACAGTTTTCGGTACTGCCCGTGAAACAGTCCATGTTCCGTCGTGCAGATATCTGTCTGTCGGATTCGGTTGTTCCATGCATGGCAAGGAAGCATAATCAGCACAAAAAATGGGCAGTCAGTACATACAGTACAGACTGCCCATTGCAATCAATTCAACCGGGCTGAATTCATCTCATAACGGAAAGATCTTGTCCGTTTTGTAAAATCCAACTATATCAAGGCTTTGCGGCCCCGATTAATACATGCCGCCCATATCGGGATTTGCAGGAGCTGCCGGCGGATTCTTCTCAGGGAGATCAGCCACAAGAGACTCTGTAGTAAGTACAGAAGCAGCAACGCTTGCAGCATTCTGCAGAGCAGAACGGGTAACCTTCGTCGGATCGGTAATTCCAGCTTCCATCATGTCAACGAACTTATCGTTCAGTGCATCATAGCCGAAGCCGGGCTTACGTGCGCGCTTAATGCGCTCCACTACGACAGAACCTTCCACGCCGGCATTCTCTGCGATCTGACGAACCGGCTCTTCCAGAGCACGGAGTACGATCTGGACACCGGTCTTTGCATCGCCGGTATACTTCGGAAGAAGTGCCTGAACATTGCCGATAGCATTCAGCAGTGCAGTTCCGCCGC
Organism: uncultured Clostridia bacterium; assembly: GCA_947167215.1. GTDB lineage: Bacteria > Bacillota > Clostridia > Christensenellales > Aristaeellaceae > Ventricola. Next base: position 78,889 of record CAMVHE010000001.1, on the reverse strand, counting down.
CAGGAACAATGCCTTCCTCAACAGCAGCACGGGTAGCAGCAAGTGCATCCTCGATACGCAGCTTCTTTTCCTTCATTTCGATTTCGGTAGCAGCGCCAACCTGAATCACAGCTACGCCACCTGCCAGCTTGGCAAGGCGCTCCTGGAGCTTCTCACGATCATAGTCAGAAGTCGTCTCAGCGATCTGAGCCTTGATGGAAGCAACACGGCCAGCGATTGCATCCTTATTGCCTGCACCCTCGACGATGGTGGTATTGTCTTTGTCTACCTTGACCTGACGGGCTTTGCCAAGCATATCCATAGTCGCAGTCTTCAGTTCATAACCGAGTTCCTCGGAGATAACCTGTCCACCGGTCAGGATGGCAATATCCTCAAGCATGGCTTTCCGACGATCGCCGAAGCCAGGAGCCTTAACAGCTACACAGGTAAAGGTGCCACGCAGCTTGTTGACAACCAGCGTAGCCATTGCTTCGCCTTCAACATCCTCAGCAATGATGAGCATCTGGCGTCCAGCCTGTACGACCTGCTCAAGCAGGGGGAGGATCTCCTGGATGTTGCTGATCTTCTTATCGGTAATCAGAATATAGGGATTATCAAGAACAGCTTCCATCTTTTCAGTATCCGTTGCCATGTAAGCACTTACATAGCCGCGGTCAAACTGCATGCCTTCAACCAGATTCAGGTTGGTCTGCATGGTCTTGCTTTCTTCAACGGTGATGACGCCGTCATTGCCGACTTTCTCCATTGCTTCGGAGATCAGCTTGCCGACAGAAGGATCGGAAGCAGAAATTGCAGCAACGTTCTCGATGGACGTTTTTCCGGAAACCGGTACGCTCATTTCCTTCAGAGCATCAACAGCAGCAGCAGTAGCAGCTTCGATACCGCCACGCAGGATCATGGGGTTGGCGCCTGCAGCCAGATTGCGTACGCCTTCACGGACGATTGCCTGAGCCAGCAGGGTAGCGGTGGTAGTTCCGTCACCGGCCACATCATTGGTCTTGGTAGCAACTTCCTTAACCAGCTGTGCGCCCATGTTCTCGAAAGCATTCTCGAGCTCGATTTCCTTGGCGATGGTTACGCCGTCATTCGTGATAAGGGGAGCGCCATACTTCTTGTCAAGCACAACATTGCGGCCCTTAGGTCCAAGGGTAATCTTTACGGTGTTAGCCAGAGCGTCAATACCGCTCTGGAGAGAACGGCGAGCTTCTTCGCCATAAATAATCTGCTTAGCCATTTTCTATTCCTCCATTACTCAACAATTGCCAGAATGTCGCTCTGACGAACAATTTTATATTCGGTGTCATCAATCTTGATCTCTGTTCCAGCGTACTTGGAATAGACGACTTTCTGACCTTCCTTCACCTGCATGGTGACTTCCTTGCCGTCAACAACTCCGCCGGGGCCAACAGCCACAACGATAGCGTACTGGGGCTTCTCTTTGGCACTAGACGTCAGAATGATGCCGCTCTTAGTAGTCTCTTCGGTTTCTGCATCCTGAATCACAACACGATCAAACAGGGGTTTCAGATTCATAATGATGGACCTCCTATCCATGAAACATCATAATCATTTATCATTTAGGTCTTGTTAGCACTCATGTTTACCGAGTGCTAACAAGCGTGTATAATATACGCGATGAAATCTTTTCGATCAACTTTCAGAATTTCATGAATCCAACTGTTTGGCTCATTAATCTCATAAATTTTAAAAATAAGCGTTTTTTCCTTCGAAATTCATCGCATTGCTCGCGAATACTCTTATTTTTAACTCATGAGACTATTGCTTAAGTATGGTAAAATGACTAGGGGTGTTTCTTTGCTTTCCTTTTCAGATGCAATTCTTTTATGGTATGATGAAGGTCATCGTCCGTTGCCCTGGAGAAGTACCCGGGATCCTTACCGAATCTGGGTTTCAGAAATAATGCTTCAGCAGACAAAAGCAGATACGGTAAAGGAGTATTATCTGCGCTTTTTAGACGCTTTTCCGGATATTTTTGCACTTGCTTCTGCTCCGGAAGATGCAGTGCTGAAAGCCTGGGAAGGGCTTGGATATTATTCCAGAGCCAGGAATCTTCAAAAAGCCGCTAAACTTATTACAGAAACCATGGATGGTCATTTTCCCCGCAAGGCCGAGGAGTTAAAACGCCTTCCCGGCATTGGCGATTATACTGCCGGCGCTGTCGCTTCCATTGCCTTTGAGGAGCCAGTGCCTGCAGTAGATGGGAATGTGATTCGCGTTCTTTCAAGGTGCTGGGGGATCCGCGAGAATGTCAGCGAAACTGCTGCACAGAAAAAAATCCATGATCTTGCCGCCAAGCTGGTTCCTGCCGATCGTCCTGGTGATTATGCAAATGCGATGATGGAACTGGGGGCGATGGTGTGTCTTCCGAAGCACCCGCACTGCGATGACTGTCCCGTGCAGCCTCTTTGCAATGCCCATGCTCTCGGGGATGCGGAACAGCTTCCAATAAAAAAGAAACAAGTCCGTCCCCAGGAGGAACATCTCATGGTTCTGCTTCTTGTATGGCAGAATCGTATTGTTCTCGAGAAAAGAAATTCAGGATTGCTGAAAAACCTTTACGGTTTTCCCTGCCTTGAAAGTGAGACGCTTCCGGAGAATCCTTTTTCCCTTGCATCCGTTCACTTCAGATATTGCGGACATGCCCGCCATATTTTCAGCCATCGAATCTGGGAAATGGATATCCATGAATTTCATCTGATGACACCGTCCCTGCCGGATGGTTTCTTCTTCTGTGATTACGCAACGCTTTCATCCTTTCCGATACCAACCGCATTCCGTATGGCCAGAAAATACGCGGAGGAAATTCTCTCGCGTGACCTTCTGCTTTCTTCGGATGCCGTATCGCCTTTAAGTCTATGATTTTCACTGGCAGAACAGCTTTCAAGTACTGTTAGTGTTTTTTTCAAGGAGGCTGTTCTGTGGCATACTGTCAGATCATTGTTGACATTTCCCACGAAGATGTTGACCACCTGTTCACTTATCGCATTCCTCCAAAACTTCATATAGAACCTGGCATGCGGGTGCGAGTTCCCTTCGGACATATTAAACATATGGAAGGGATCGTTATAAACGTCATGGAAACCTGTGACCTGACAGACGCACGAATCCGGGACGTGGAAGAGACACTTGAAGACTATCCGATCATTCTTCCCAATCTTCTCAAGCTATCCTTTTATATCCGTGATCATGTCTTCTGCACAATGACGCAGGCGCTGCGACTGATGTATCCGGCTGAAATGCGTGCAGAACGTGTCCACAGCAAACAGGTGGAGATCATTGCATTATCTGTTTCTGAGGCAGAAGCGGAACAGCGTGCAGCCCTCCTGGCACGGGCACCGAAGAGGCTTGCTATCCTTACCGCGCTGCTGGGGACGGAGAAGAAGCGGATGGAATCCTCTGAACTGAAGGAAAAGATCGGGGACTTCCGTCCTTCCCTGAAGCCCTTGCTGGAGGACGGAACCGTTACCATCCTCAAGGAAGAGGTATTTCGGAAACCATATACGTCTATTGATGAGGCCCTTGCGCCTGACCTGGAACTGACGCCAACGCAGGGCGCCGTTCTCTCCCGGATTAATGCAGCGATGGATTTGTCAGGGAATGATTTCCTGTTATATGGAGTCACCGGAAGCGGAAAGACCGAGGTGTTTATTCACGCCATCAGACATGCTATAAGAGCCGGTAAAACGGCCATTGTACTGGTGCCGGAAATCTCTCTGACTCCGCAGATGGTTACCTGGTTCCGGTCAAGATTCGGAGATCTTGCGGCAGTACTGCATTCAAGACTCTCCTCCGGTGAGCGTTACGATGAATGGCGCCGGATCCGCAGAGGAGAGGTCAAAGTGGTCATCGGCGCAAGGTCTGCAATTTTTGCCCCTTTGCAGAACATCGGGATCATCATTGTGGATGAAGAGCATGAACAGTCGTATCAGTCCGAAAAAACTCCCCAATATGATGCCAGGGAAATTGCGGAACAGCGGTGCCATGACGAGGGGGCCGTTTTACTGCTCGCCAGTGCCACTCCTTCCATGCGTTCCTTTGCCAGATCGCAGCGGGGAGACCTGACGCTCCTGGAGATGCCGGAACGTGTCAATCATCGTCCGCTTCCTGAGGTCTCCATTGTTGACATGCGGCGTGAGCTTTCCAACGGAAATCGATCTGTTTTTTCTGCTTCTCTCTATAATGCTCTTTCACAGTGCATTGCAAACGGAAAACAGGCCATTCTTTTTGTGAACCGCAGGGGATATTCTTCCTTTATTTCGTGCCGTCAGTGCGGAACCGTCATCATGTGCGATCATTGTGATGTTTCCATGACGTATCATGCGGCGGAAAATCTTCTGCGCTGTCACTACTGCGGAGCAGAAAAGCCTGTTCCGGAGACCTGTCCGTCCTGCGGATCCAGGCACATCAAGTACTTTGGAGTGGGAACCCAGCGGGTTGAAGAAGAAATGCACAGGTTTTTCCCGGCTGTGCGTACCCTTCGGATGGATAACGATACTACCCGGGAAAAAGATGCCCATGCGCTTCTGCTTGCACGTTTCCGGAAAGGCGAAGCACAGGTCCTTATCGGTACGCAGATGATCGCAAAGGGACTGGACTTTCCCAATGTAACCCTTGTCGGTATAGTAGCAGCAGATGCCATGCTCAATTTACCCGATTTCCGTTCTTCAGAACGTACATTTCAGCTGCTGACGCAGGTATCCGGACGTGCCGGCAGGTCTTCCTATCCCGGCCTTGTCTTTCTTCAGACTTATTCACCTGAACACTATGCAATTCAGGCGGCAAGCCGCCAGGATTATCGTTCTTTTTATGAAGAAGAGATGCAGCATCGCCGACGGCAGCTTTTTCCTCCCTATACAGTTATTATTCGCAATCTGTACGACGCCAAGGATGATGAGGAAGCCAAACAGGCTGCCGAAAGCGGGCTGGAGCAGATGGAAGCTTATTTTTCCAGAGCAGCTTACATGAAAAAATATGTGACCCTGCTTCGGGTTATGCCCGCCCCGATCCGTCGTATTAATGAACGTATGCGCTGGCAGCTTATCCTCAAAATCGTGGATCAGCCGCAAACCGCAGATGCAGTGCGAAAGATGTCAGACATCGCCCTGTGCATGAACGACAAGGTACGCTGCGTCTGTCAGATCAATCCGTCCAATCTTGGCTGAAAATCAGCCTTTCTTTAAGGAGAAACAAAATGTCTATTCGCAATATTGTCCATATTGAAGATGATCTTCTTCGTAAGCACAGCCGTCCCGTTACCCGTTTTGACGACAGACTTCACCGCCTGCTCGATGACATGGCAGACACAATGTATGACGCCAATGGCGTCGGACTTGCGGCTCCGCAGGTTGCAGTTCTCCGGCAGATCGTTGTGATTGACGTTGGCGATGAGCACGGTCTCATTGAGCTCATCAACCCCCAGATACTGGAAACGGAAGGCACTCAGGAAGGTCCCGAGGGATGCCTTTCGGTACCCGGGCGGCGCGGCATTGTTGTCCGTCCCAGCCGGGTCAAGGTCAGTTTTCAGGATCGCTACGGCAATCCGCAGGAACTGGTGGGCGAAGACCTTCTTGCAAGATGCATCATGCACGAAACAGACCATCTGAAGGGCCAGCTCTATGTGGATATCATGGAGCGGGAGATCTTCGAAGATGAAGAGGAAGACGAAGAAGAAGAGGAGCAGTGAATCATGCTGAGAATTGTCATGATGGGAACGCCTGATTTTGCAGTCCCTTCTCTTGACGCCCTGGTGCACGCCGGACATTCCGTTGTTGCTGTGTTTTGTCAGCCGGACCGTCCGAAAGGGAGGGGGCACAAGATGCAGGCGTGCGCAATGAAAGTGGAGGCTGAAAAGCTGGGAATTCCTGTTTTTCAGCCGGCACGTATCCGTCTTGAGGAGGGGGTCTCTGCCTTACGAAGCCTTGCTCCGGATCTGTGTGTCACCGCAGCCTACGGACAGCTTCTGACGCAGGAAATCCTGGATATCCCGCGCCTGGGCACCATTAATGTGCACGCTTCACTTCTGCCCAGACATCGCGGTGCTGCACCAATCCAGTGGAGCATTCTCATGGGCGATGAAGAAACGGGTGTTACCACCATGATGACAGACATCGGGATGGATACCGGGGATATGCTCCTTTCTGCCAAAACTCCCATTACACCGACCGACGATGCCGCTTCGCTTACGGACCGGCTGTCCCGGATGGGGGCAGAGCTTCTGATTGAAACGCTTTCAGAGCTTGAAAAGGGGACTCTGGTGAGAACCCCGCAGAATCCGGATTTAGCCACCACGGAAAGTAAAATCCGCAAAGAAATGGGCTTTATCTCCTTTGAAGAAAGCAGCGATGCCATCGACCGCAGAATACGTGCCATGTCTCCCTGGCCGTGTGCATACACGCTGATCGACGGGGAAACGATGAAGATTTATTCGGTAAAAGAGGCAGGACATTCCGGAAGCAGACCCGGAACCATTCTGACTGCGGATCCCCATCAGGGACTGGTTGTCGCCTGCGACAATTGTGACCTGGAAATCCTTGAACTTCAGATGCCAGGTTCCAAAAGGATGAGCGCCAGAGATTATCTGCGGGGGCACAGCATTACGACCGGCATTCACCTTGGAAGGGAAGAAGTATGACAGAAAACCGTACAAATACACCCAAGCATGGACCGGAGCATTCCAGATCTCCGTTCAACAGCAAAAAGAGCCAGACGGCGAATCATTCCTTTTCAAAAGGAAATGAGAAAAAAAGGTCTTTTCAGAACAGTAACAAGGGCAGTGCGGATGGCTACCATGGTTACCGGAAAGATGCTTCGGATGGAAGGCGCTGGGACTCCTCCGCCAAAAAGGATATGCACCAGATAAAGCGGGATGGTGAATTCGCCCAAAGAAAACGGGAGGATTACCATTCTTCTCCTGCCACTTCAGGAATAAGGCAGCAGCATGCAGATTTCCGCAACAGAAATAACGGCTTTTCCGAGAGCAGGAAAGCTCCCTCCAGAGCATATGGCACAAAACCCAGAGATACAGAGAATGCACGTTCTGATGTGCAGCGTACTCAGAGTACATTGCAGCCCAGAAAAATCGCACTTGAAGTATTGCAGGACGTGGATGTACGGGGGGCATATGCAGCCCTTGCTCTTGAAAACCGTCTTCGGCAGAGCTCGCTTGACCGGCGGGACTCTGCATTCGTAACGAGGCTGGTTTATGGTGTCATCGAAAACCGCCTTACCTTGGACTATCGCATTGACTGCTACTGCGAGCATCCGGAAACGCTGACTCCGACGGTGCGGGATATTTTGCGCATCGGTACCTATCAGCTCTTTTTTATGGATCGGGTTCCGGATATGGCTGCAGTCAATGAAACTGTTACCCTTGCCAGACTCTCCGGCTTTGAAGGTTTCACCGGGCTTGTCAATGCCATGCTGCGGACCATGCTCCGGGAACCGGAAAAGGTCAAATGGCCCTCCCCGGATGAAGACAATTACCTTTCCGTCACATACAGCGCTTCCCCTGCACTCTGCAGTCTGCTTGAAAGCACCTTTGGCAGAGAGAAAACCATTGAACTGCTTCGCTACAGGGATAATCAGATGGGGGAACTGATCCGCATCAATCGACTCCGCGTCACCAGGGAAGAAATCGTAAAGATGCTTTCGGAGGATGGCGTTCGGATTGAAGACGGACTCCTGCCGGGAACACTCCGTATTTATGGTGCCGGCAATCTCACAAAAACCCGTGCTTATGAAAACGGTCTTTTTTCCATACAGGGTGAAAACTCGATTCTGGCTGCAAGGATGACCAAGGCCAAGCCCGGTCAGATCGTGTTTGATACCTGCGCTGCTCCGGGAGGGAAAACTGCGGTCATCTCCGAAATGATGCAGGATACGGGACGGGTATATGCCTATGATATACACCCGCATCGTGTGGAGCTCATTCGAAGCATGGTACGGCGCATGAGGCTCGACAATGTCCGGCCTCAGGTAAGGGATGCTTCTCAGCTGCGCCCCGATCAGTCGCAGACTGCGCATGCGGTCCTGATTGATGCTCCCTGCACTGGTACCGGCGTGATTGCGAAAAAGCCTGAACTTCGTTATAAGATCGACAAAAACAGTATTGATGAGCTTACCAGGCTTCAGTCTCAGATCCTGGATGCCATGGCAGATACCGTACGCGTCGGTGGAATATTGGTATATTCCACCTGTTCCATTCTTCCCGAGGAAAATGTTCTTCAGGCCCGAGCGTTTCTTGAACGGCATCCTGAATTCCGTCTGGATCCCCTTGCTCCTGATCTTCCGAAATCCCTGAGACCTCTCGAAGGGGAATTCGGTCTTCAGCGCATACAGGGGGACGGCAGTCAGGATGGGTTCTATATCTGCCGGTTTGTACGGGTAAGCGTAAAATGAGCATACAGGAAAGTCTTCTTGAATATACTCCGGAAGAACTGAAAAGTATCCTGGCGCAAATGGGCCAGCCTGCTTTTCGGGCAGATCAGCTTTTTTCCTGTCTGCATAAAGGGGTAGATTTTGCCGATATGGGAAATCTGCCCTTATCACTCCGGGAACAGCTGGAAAAACAATATCTTGCCAATCCGGTTTCGCTGTTAACGGTCCGCACCTCCAAGCTGGACGGAACCCAGAAGCTTCTCTACCGCCTTCAGGATGGGAATATCGTTGAAGGGGTAATCATGTACTATCACTATGGCGCGACGCTGTGTCTGTCCACTCAGGTGGGCTGTAAGATGGGTTGTGCTTTCTGTGCATCCACACTGGCTGGCTGCGTCCGGAATCTGACTGCAGCGGAAATGCTGGGACAGGTTCTGACTGCCTCCCGTCAGCTGAAAAATGAGGACCGGATCGGCCATGTGGTTCTTATGGGTTCCGGAGAACCCTTTGATAACTATGAGGAAGTTGTCCGCTTTCTGCAGCTCCTGTCGCATCCTCGAGGAATCTGCATAGGAATCCGCAATATATCGCTGTCAACCTGCGGACTGCCCGAACGCATGCGGATTTTCGCCAAAGAAGGTCTGCAGGTTACCCTGGCGGTATCCCTGCATGCTCCCAATGATGCAATTCGTCAGAAAATCATGCCGATTGCCAGAAAGGTGCCGATGCAGGAGCTTCTCTCTGCCTGCAGAATGTATATTCAGGAAACAGGCAGGCGCATGATCTTCGAATATGCCCTGATTCATAATGTCAACTGCAGTCCGCAGCATGCCGTCGAACTGGCTTCCCGTCTGCGGGGCATGCAATGCCATGTAAACCTCATCCCGCTGAACGATGTTCCCGAGAGAGGATTGCAGGCAGCATTGCCGGAGGAAATTGCTCAGTTTAAGAAAATCCTGGAGCAGCACCACATTTCCGTTACCCAGCGCAGGGAAATGGGCGATGACATTGAAGGTGCCTGCGGCCAGCTGCGCCGTCATTATCTGGAAAAGGGTTTCCAGGATCAGATGCCGGAATAAAACCGATACGATACAGGATCGACTGAAAGTTCTTCAACCAGCATAAACAGAAAGGAATTGACTGCCGTGCCTGCCATTGCCAGAACCCACCAGGGGCTTGTCCGTATGAACAACGAGGACAGCTTATGGGTCGATGATACCAAGGGAATCTACGTTGTTGCTGACGGTATGGGTGGATATGCTGCCGGAGAAGTAGCCAGCCAAATGGCGATTGAGGCAATGAAGCAGATGGTTGCCGAAAACCCGCAGCCATCCCTGGCGCGTCTTTTTTCGGCTGTGAATCATGCCGGGGAAGAAATCCTGAATGCCACAAAGACGCATCCGGACTGGACAGGTATGGGCACTACACTGTCCCTTTTATGGGAAACGGACCGTTACATGTATGCTGCGCATATCGGGGACAGCCGCATCTATCTGTTCCGTGACGGCGAGCTTCGCCAGATGACGGAGGATCATTCGCTTGTGGCGGAGTTTCTGCGTTCCGGCTTAATCACTGCAGAAGAGGCGAAGGTTCATCCCCACAGGAATATCATCACAAGAGCTCTGGGTACGGAAGGGAACAATGAACCAGATATTCTTGCCCTTGAAAAACGCATAGATGATCTCTGGCTTCTCTGCACCGACGGCCTTTACGGCATGGTGGAAGAAGAAACTATCCAGCAGATCCTTTCCGGAGATGATCCGGAAGGGATGGCTGACGCATTGCTTGCTGCTGCTCTCGATGGGGGCGGCAGGGACAATGTATCCTTTATTATCTGCTTCAAGGAGGGACGCACGTGGAAACACGGTTGATTGGGAAGATAATCAGCCGTAGATTCCGTGTGGAAGAGATCATCGGTCGAGGCGGTATGTCCATAGTCTATCGAGCTTTTGACCTGAAAACACATCAGTCTGTGGCTGTCAAAGTTCTGAAAGAAGAATATGTCGATGATCCGGAGTTTTCCGAACGCTTCCGTCGGGAGGCAGAGGTATGCAAACGGCTCAATCATCCCAATATTGTTAATCTTATCAGCTCCGGCACCTCCGGCGGAATATCTTACATTACCATGGAGTATGTAGATGGAGTGACGCTCAAGGAGATCATCAAGGAGCGAGGGAAGCTTCCGCAGGAGGAAGCAGTCCATTATATTCTGCAGATTCTGGCTGCGCTGAGTCATGCCCACAGCCGCGGCGTGATTCACCGTGATATTAAACCCCAGAATCTTCTGGTGAATAAAAACGGTCAGTTAAAAGTGGCGGACTTCGGTATCGCAGGCATTGCAGATTCCGGTACGCTTTCTGCCGATGACAGTGTCATCGGGTCCGTCCATTATTTTTCTCCTGAACAGGCGAAAGGAATGAAGGCAACCGGGGCCTCCGATCTGTATTCTGTCGGCATCATTCTTTATGAAATGCTCGCGGGACGTGTTCCTTTCGAAGGAGAAAGCCCGATGGCGGTAGCCATGATGCACCTCTTCGAGGAACCGGAACCCATTGAAAGCCTGGCTGTTGTCAGTCCCGCCATCGCAATGATTCTGCGAAAATCGCTTTCCAAGTCTTCTGAAAGCCGTTATACCTCCGCCGAGGAGATGACCAAGGATCTTCGCCGGGGTCTTCGTCATCCGGACGGGAGATTTCTGGAGCAGGAAAAAAAGCATCTAAAAGTACCGATCTTTGAGAGACGGGGAACCTTATATGCACTGATCGCCACCATTGTCGTACTGGTGATTGCAGTGGGCCTTTCCGGCATCTATCTTTATCGTACGCTTTTCGTTATTGCGCGTATGCCGGACCTTTCCGGCATTGACCAGGCCACCGCCGAGCGCATGCTTGCATCTTCCGGACTCCGGATGGATGTGGTTTACCGCTACAGTGAAATGGCGGAAGGCATGGTTGTAGGGCAGCAGCCGGATGCTGATACGGAAGTAAGGCGCGGCACCACCGTGACAGCCGTTGTTTCCCAGGGAAACGGCATCCATACCGTTCCTCGGCTTGTAGGATACACTCTGGATGAGGCTATCGCTTCCGCAGGAGAACAGGGATTCCTCATTGGCCGGGTTATGATTCTCCCCAATGAAACCATGAAAGGCACCGTCCTTTCGCAGGAGCCGGAGGCGGGGGCAAGCAGGGCAATCGGCAGCAGCATCAACCTCACGGTTTCCGGCGGCGTTGTTTATGTACCGCTTCTTACCGGCCTTCGTGAAGAGGAAGCTATCCAGCGCATTTCGGATGTGGGGCTGACTCTTGGCAGCATTCTCTATGAGAGAGTAACGGTTGCCAGACAGGATGGGGTTGTTCAGTCTCAGACGATACATGAATACGAGGAAGTTCTTCCCGGCAGTGCCATCAATCTGGTTGTCGGGCAATATGATAAACGCCATTATGAAGCAAGAATAACCATCAATATGGAAGAAATACCTGTAGGAACTGCCGTGCGTGTTACACTGCTGGAAGATAATACGGAATATGATATGTATGCCGCACAGCATACAACTGCAGACGAGGAGGAACTTGGGGTTACTTTGAAGAGTGAAACCCCCGGCGTTAAAGTATGGCGGCTTTATCTCGATGGGAATTTTAAAAGTGAATCGACAGCTGTACTACGGTAAAAAATATGGAAGGTATCATTATCCAGGGCATCGGCAGTTTTTATTCTATCTATTGTGATGGAGTGACATATGTCTGTCGCGCACAGAAAAAATTGAGGAAAGTCAGTATACCAAAGGTTGGGGACAGAGTGATCTTTACCCCTGGAGCAGATGAGGAAACGGATGGATGGATTGAAAGCATCTGTACCCGTCAGAACGCACTCATCCGGCCTCCTGTGGCCAACATCGACATCCTGCTTATTGTCGTAGCTCCGATGCCCGAGGCGGACCTGCTTCTCTGTGACCGGTTAATTCTTTTTGCAAGACAGCAGAACATTGTCCCGATGGTGCTGGTCAACAAAGCGGATATCTCGGACGCGCTTTTCAGGCAGCTTGCCGAACAGTATCGGGGAACGGAAATTCCGGTTCTTTCTGTTTCAGCAGAAACTGGAAACGGACTGGAAGATCTTAAAAACAGGATTACAAACAAAACGGTCTGTTTTGCCGGACAGTCTGCCGTTGGCAAAAGCTCTCTTCTGAATGCGCTGCTGGGCCTTTCCCATGAAACCGGGGAAATGAGCCGTAAAACAGGACGAGGCAGGCATACTACTAGGCAGTCCGAACTGTTGATTCAGGACAATCTGCGCATTCTGGATACACCTGGCTTCAGCCTTCTTACGCTGGACGCCAAGCCGGAAGATGTTCCTTCGCTGTATCCGGAATACACGCATTACGCTGAAAACTGTTATTTTACGGAGTGTCGACACCTGAAAGAACCCAAATGTGCCGTGAAGGCTGCTATTGCAGAAGGTATGCTTTCAAAGCGCCGTCATGCGCGTTATGAGGTACTCATGCAAGAAGCGCAGGAATATTGGAAAGGACGGTATCACTGACATGCGCATTGCCGCGTCGCTGCTGGGAGCTGATTTTTTACATCTGGCAGAAGAAACAAGAAAAGCTGAAAATGCAGGTATAGCTATCCTGCATCTTGATCAGATGGATGGGCATTTTGTCCCCAACATCAGCTTCGGCCCGGATACGGTCTCCGCTTTTCGTTCTATTACCGACCGTTTTCTGGATGTTCATCTTATGCTTTCAGAACCAATGCGTTATATTGAACGTTATGCTGCTGCCGGTGCAAATCTCATTACAGTCCACTATGAAGCGGAAAATCCGCTCGAGTCCTTGAAGCTTATCCATAAACTCGGACTTCCTGCCGGACTCTCCATCAAACCTGCCACACAGATTGAGGAGATACTGCCGCTGCTTCCTTATACCGAACTGGTGCTGGTCATGACAGTGGAACCCGGATTTGGCGGTCAGCCGATTCATCCTGATTGTATTGCCAAAATCGCGGCCCTCAAGGATTTTATTCTTAGGGAAAAGCTTCCTGTACTTCTGGAAGCTGATGGAGGAATTAAGGAAAGCAATGCTGCTCGTTTAGCGGCCGCCGGGCTAGATATTGCGGTCATGGGTACCGGTGTTTTCCGAAGCAAGGATCTGTCTAAAACGGTTTCAGTCATTGAGAATAAGGAGGCATTTACGCCTTTCTGGCTGAAAAAGCCCGAATTATGAAAAAGAGGGAACAAAAACCTCCGATGATTCGTTTATTACGTAGAGCATTCCGGCTCTACGTTTTTTACGGACTCACATAACAGATCTGCGTGGAATAAAGGAGTTAATCTATGAAAAGACTTTTATTTCTGCTCATGTTGCTCAGTTTAATGATGCCGCACACGGTTCTCTGTGCAGGGGATACCGTTACTGCTTTCACCCCGTTTGCGGATGTTGACTTTGCAGCCCAGGCATATATTGATATCGTTGACCATTGGGAACAGCAGACCGGCAATACGCTGGACGACTGGTCAGGGCTGCAGGACAGTGCATGGATGGATGTCCTTGCTTCCTCAGTGGAGAAGGGGGATGCGGATGTCGTAATTGTTCCCAGCGGCGTTGCACTGGACAGCAGCAATTATCTGACCGTTTCCGAATTATCCGAATTACTGCCGGGTATTTCCTTTGGAGCGGTTTCTCCGGAAGGAAGCGGCGAGTCCATCAAAATCCCGATGCGCTACTACTTTGAAACCCTCTATGTAAACACCGATACACTGGCAAACTATGCAACCACGATTCCTGTATCTTATTCGGATTTCATTGTTTCGTGCGCCCAGATTGCGGCTTTGGGAGGGCTTCCTGTAGCGAACGCGATCGCAGAATGGCCGGAAATTGTCCTCGACTGCGCAGCGCTGATGGGTTCTGCCGCAGAAAGCTATGGTTCCGAAGCAAGCCTTGCTACTACGGAAACCATTCTTCGGGATCTTTATCTGGTTGGTGCTTTCGGACCGGATGCGTTCAATATCTCCGATACACAGGCTGAAGAGGCCTTTCTTTCCGGCGAGGCTGCCATGCGTTTTGATACGGTGGATTTTGCTTCCATGATTCCCGAAGAGCGGGCTGAGCATGTGATGGCCATTCCGCTTCCCGGAATGGAAACAAACCATGCTCTCGTTGGTTTTCCGACCTATGGGCTCGCAGTATGCAGGAGTGTTCTTGAAAATGCGGAGCACAGAGATGCAGTACTTTCCTTTGTTTCTGAATTATTGAATCATCGTTCTGCTCTTCTGACTCCAGCTACAGGTGGACTGGCAGACAGTATTGCTAATCTTGCTTCTGCTGCAGAGGTAACAACAGGCATTCTTTATGATCGCAATGTGGAAGGATTCGATGACTGGGCCGAAAAAGTTATCTCTCACCTGATGGAAAACCAGTAATGCGTTGGAGGTATTCACAATGAAACGCTTTCATTTAATTATTCTTTTACTTTTACTGTTCTGCCTTCCTTCAGAAGTATTCGCTGAGTCTACGGCTTCAGAAATAACCCAGATCCAATCCGATAACGGGGGAAATGGTACTGGAGGGAATGATACTTCCTCACAGGATAATGCGCTCCAGAATACAGCACCTGTATTGACCTCCTCCTCCAATTCCTCTGATTCTTCTGACAGTACCCTGCAGGAACAGAGCAATGAGACAAATGCGAATCAGCAGAACGGGAATTCCATGAATCTGCAGGGTGAGAACACCACCAATCTGCAAAACGGGAATTCCACGAACCTGCAGGATGAGAACACCGCGAATCCTCAAAACGATAATACCACGAATCAGCAGAATGAAAACACTGCGACCCCGCAGAATGAGAATCCCACGGATTTGAATGATTCTCAGAAAGATGCAACGAACACGGATAGCACCTCCACCGGTGGAATCACCCCTTCTTCGGACAATCCTTCGGGGGATACCACGTCAACCTCCGGAACGACAGCCTCCACAGTCCCTGCAGATCCGACCCGGAGTGAGATCCCGGGTGCGGATCCGAAGGAAACCACCGAACCGACCGGCAACACGGATTCTTTCCAGGAAGCATCTTCCGGCACGGAAAGTACCGGGACAGGTTCTTTACCGGGAGAAAATGACCAGACAAAGGCTGCAGATGATTCATCCATGTCGGAAGCGACCGTTGTTCCGAAAGATGTGGAAGTCCTTCCGGAATTAACGCCTCTTAAAGCACGTGTGCTTCTGATGTCTCCGTCCATCAAAAGCAAAGGAACCGGCGTCATCTCCGGTACTGTCGAAGCCGACGGCAGCAAGACGGTCATTGTTACTTTGCGGAAAGATGGGAAAGATCTGCAAAGTATTGAACTGACAGGAAAATCAGATTACACTTTCTCGAATCTTCCTGCCGGTGATTATCAGCTAGTCTTCACGTATAAGGGAGAGAGCGGTTCCTTCGTTCTCAGTCAGACCGTTGCCGAACAAAACTCGACAGCTTCCTCCATCACTGCGACTGCAACCGGAGGAACCAATGTGGTTACTGCAACCGTAACTACTGCAAGCCCCATCAAGATTATTGCTTCTCTGCGCATGCTGGATGATGCGGTCATTGCTGAAAAAAGCATTGACTCCGGTGTCGGCTCAGTAACCTTTACCGGTGTTGCTGCAGGAAACTATAAAGTGTTCTTTAATTATGATCCGGCCGAATCCGGTATCTCCGGCACTACCGTGGGCGGTATTGTCGTAACGGACAAAAGCACGCCCATTGAGATTTCTTCGGTCTCTGCAGGGGAAAACAGTCTGACCGTTAAAGGTAAAGCTCAGAGCAATGCATCCGTGACCATCAATACCGAGCCGGTTTCTACGCCTGCTGTAGTAAGCGCGGACGCCAGCGGTAATTTCAATGCAGTCATTATCTGTACGCCCGGCAAGTATACTGAGGTAAATGCACAATATGGTACAGATTCCAGCACACGGGTAAAACTGACCGGAAACTGGGAAGTGAAAACTGCCGCCGGGAAACCGGAACTGACCGTTGACACCATCACGGAATCCTCCACTACGGTTTCAGCCGTAACCTCTCCCGGTATCACCATCGTGATGAAGACTAGCGATTATACGCAGACGCTGACATCCGATGCCAAGGGTTTCCTCCGATTTTCGCTGCCGCACACTTATGTCGCCAATACGGAGATTACGTTTATCGTTTCCTATGGCAAATCTGAGACTTTTACTCAGATTGCAAAAGTAACAAAAGACAGCACCTATCAGTTACTGAAGCTGGGTGTGGTTTCCGATGAAGTAACCAAGCTGACAACACGCCTGGCCGCATTGAAATATCCGGTTGTAATCAGCAACAGATATACTGAAAATGTAATGAGTGCCGTGCGCATGTTCCAGGAACGCAACGGACTAACACCGGACGGAGTAGCAGGAGAATCAACGCAGCTTCGTCTGTATTCCGTAACTGCTCTTGCATACGATAAGGAAACTTATTATCCCACACTGGTCCGCGGCGACCGGGGCATCAGCCAGATCTATTCGCTGCAGACCCGGCTGAAGGAACTCGGATACTATTCCATTCGTGTTGACGGCATCTATGGCAGCGGCACACAGCGTGCTGTGCGCTGGTTCCAGGAAGTCAATGGCCTGCCCGCAACCGGCAAAGCCGACAACACGACACAGCAGCTGCTGTTTTCTTCTTCTGCGAAACCTGCAGGCTCCGGCATCATCATTCCTGATTACCAGGTGCTGGACCGCTCAAACCGTTATCAGTACGCAGTTGTTCCGCTCCAGAGACGACTGAAAGAACTGGGATATTACGGTGGCTCGATAGACGGCTATTACGGAAGCCGTACAGCACTTGCAGTGCGCAACTTCCAGCGCCGCAATGGTATCGCTGAAACAGGAGTAGCCGGAATCGCGATGCAGCAGCTGCTCTATTCTGCCTCTGCTATCCCTGCAGGCTCCGTACCGGTTACTCCTGTTCCGGTGGATCCCGGATATCGTCTCCTGTACTGGGGATGCAAAGGAGATGCAGTCCGCAGACTTCAGCAGGCGCTTCTGAATGCCGGATACTCCCAGGTGCGTTACGCAGACGGCATTTATGGCAAATGGACATATGATGCAGTTTGTGCATTCCAGAAAAACAATGGCCTGTCCGTTGATGGAATTGCCGGTAAAAAAACCCAGAACAAGCTTTATGGAACCCACTATTAAAGAGAGGCTTTCGCCTCTCTTTTCCTTCCGCCCTGCTGATTTTTTCTTTAGTCAGTCTTTTTAAGCAGGAATTTCTTCCTTTTCGTCGAATAAACGACGCACAAGGGGGGGATGCCTATGTCTATTCGTGAAATGCTGGAAGAGCGGGAGCAGCAGACACTGAGCCCTCGGGCCATGCACAGTGTTCGTACCCGTGGAAGGGCCATGCCTATCTCACCGGATGACCTTAGAACAGAATACCAACGGGATCGTGACCGCATTCTTCATTGTAAAAGCTTTCGAAGGCTGAAGGGCAAGACACAGGTTTTTTTGGCACCGCAGGGAGATCATTATCGAACACGCCTGACACATACGCTGGAAGTTACTCAGGTTGCAAGAACGCTTGCCCGCAGTCTGCAGCTCAATGAAGACCTGGCAGAGGCTATTGCTCTCGGGCATGACCTCGGCCATACTCCGTTTGGGCATGCCGGTGAATCTGCGCTCAACAGTCTTGTAAAAGCCGGATTTGAGCACAGGGAGCAGAGCAGGCGGGTTGTCGAACGCCTCGAAAACAATGGAATCGGTCTTAACCTGACCTATGAAGTCATTGACGGCATTGAGCATCACAGCGGGCCTGTAAAACCCCAGACCCTCGAAGGATGCTGTGTACACCTGGCTGACCGGATTGCCTATATTAACCATGACATTGATGATGCCGTTCGTGCGGGAATCATTACCGAAGAGGACCTGCCTCGAAGTGCGGTCCGGCAGCTGGGGGAAAGTCACGGTGAGCGCATCAGTCAAATGATTCATAGTGTCATCAGCTACTCTTCCAGGCATGACGAAGTGAATATGGAAAAAGATGACTGGGATGCACTGATGGAAATGCGAACCTTCCTGTTCAGCCGTGTTTACTCGAGAGACTGGGCACAGGGGGAAGTGGAAAAGACCAGAAATATTGTTGCATCTCTGCTTCGGCACTATATGGACCATCCCACAGAAATTCCCAATGAATATCTGGTAATCGGATATCAGGAAGGCATGGAACGTGCAATCATTGATTTCATTGCCGGCATGACAGATATCTATGCAATAAAAATGTATCAGCACATTTTTATTCCGCCCTTTTTTACTGACATTTAAAAAACTTTTAGTAATAAAGCAGGAATTCTATATTTCCTGGCGAATTGTTAGCAGGTGGTTTTATGGCACGTTTTTTTTCTGAGCAATGGATCGATGAACTGCGCAGCCGCATTGACATCGTTGACCTCATTTCTCACTATGTGCCTCTTACCCAGAAAAGTGGCCGTTTCTGGGGCTTATGTCCTTTTCATGGTGAAAAAACGGCATCCTTCTCTGTTAATCCGCAGCGGCAGATGTACTACTGCTTTGGCTGTCATGCTTCGGGAACCGCGATCAATTTCGTAATGGAAATGGAACATATGTCTTTTCCTGAGGCACTGACGCAACTGGCTGAGCAGGTTCACATGGAACTTCCGGAAGAAAAATTTGAGACGCGGGAAGGAATCTCAAAGGATCAGAAGAATCGTCTCTACGACGCCAATCGTGCCTGTGCTTTGTTTTATCACCGCCAGTTATGGGAGAAGAAGAATGAACATATCCTCGCTTATCTCCATAACCGTGGTCTTTCGGACAGCACTATCCGGAAATTCGGCCTGGGAGCTGCACCTGCGGACGGCCGCGAAGCCATTCGTGTCCTGACAGCACAGGGCTTTACGGAAGATGAGCTTGTCCTCTGCGGCATTGCCGTACGTCGGGACAATCAAGTCCATGATATGTTTCGAAATCGTGCCATTTTTCCCATAATTGATGGAAATTCCAGGGTATTAGGCTTTGGAGGCAGAACGCTTGGGGATGCCAAGCCGAAATACCTCAATACGGGGGATACTCCTATTTTCAATAAAAGAAAAGGAGTATATGCCCATAACCTCCTCCATAAGCAGCATCAGCTCAAACGGGTTATCCTTACAGAAGGATATATGGATGTCATTGCGATGGTTCAGGCTGGCTTGACAGGAATTTGTGCCACATTAGGAACAGCTCTTACTCAGGAGCAGGCACGCCTTATCAAACGTTATGCTCCTGAAGTCTGGGTTTCCTATGACGGAGATTCTGCGGGCCAGCACGCAATTCTTCGTGCGCTTGATATCTTTGATCTGGAAAACATACCGGCGAAGGTACTCGATTATCCGGACGGCATGGATCCTGACGAATACATCCGTACCTACGGTTCGCAGGGAATCGAATCTTTGCAGCCAACGGATGCCATACTTTATCGTATGAAGCGTGAGAGCGAAAAGCATGACATGACCACCCAGGAAGGCAAGACGGAATATGCCATTGCCTGCAGCCGTTTCCTTACCAAAGTGCGTGAGCCAGTGCAGCTGGAAAATTACGTACAGCGTCTTGTGGTAGAAACTGGCTTTTCAAGAGATGTACTTCTTGCCCAGATAGGCAGAACCGAGAGCCTGCCTCCGGAAAAGCAGGCAACCTATCGCCGCAGTGCAAGACCTCTCGATGAGCAGTCACCGGATTACCATAACGAGGTGGACATTGCAGAACTCCAATTGCTTGCACTCCTGGCAGGAGGAAGCCTGCAGGAAAATGTCATCAGCGCGCAGGACTTTATCCGGGAGGATCACCGTGATCTTGCTTCTGCTCTTCTGTCAGGAGAAAACGCCAATTCCGTCCTTGAACGCATGCCGGACGTTGAACGTGGTAAGATCATAGACTGGCTGGAGCATGACCTTGCGCCGGATCCGGATCGTAATCTGCAGGCAGCCAATGACTGCCTTCGCAAACTTCATGAAAAAAAACTGGATATGGAAATAGATCATCTTAATGAAGAACTATCATCTGCTTCGAATTCTAACCAACTGGATATCATCAAACAGATAATGTCTCTTCAGGATAAGAAAAGACAGTTAAGAAAGGAATGATCTCATGACACTCAACCGCGAACAGGTTCAGCAGAAAGTTTACGAAATGCTCCAAGAGGCAAAATCAGCCAATAAAACGCTGACCTATCAAGACGTCATGACAAAACTTGGTGATCTGGAAATCGATGCGGATGCGATTGACGCCATATTTGAAACCCTTGAAACAGCGGGCGTCAATGTGATGAATGCTGCCTCTCATGAGACAAGCACTGCCATGCCTTCCGAGGTAAAGCCTGAGCTTGAAGATCTGTCTGTACCGGATGGAATCGGTGTAGATGACCCGGTCAGGATGTACCTCAAGGAGATCGGAAAAGTACCACTGCTTACCGCTGATGAAGAGATTGCCATTGCCAAGCAGATGGAAATGGGCGGTGCAGTTGCCGAAGAAGCAAAGAAGAAGCTGGCAGAAGCCAATCTTCGTCTTGTAGTTTCCATAGCAAAACGTTATGTGGGACGCGGCATGCTGTTTCTGGATCTGATACAGGAAGGCAATCTTGGCCTTATCAAAGCGGTAGAAAAGTTTGACTATACGAAAGGCTATAAGTTTTCCACCTATGCAACCTGGTGGATACGGCAGGCCATTACCAGGGCGATTGCTGATCAGGCACGGACGATCCGCATTCCGGTGCATATGGTTGAGACCATTAACAAACTGATCCGTGTCAGCCGGCAGCTTCTGCAGGAAAACGGCAGGGAACCTACTCCGGAAGAAATCGCTGAAGTAATGAATATTCCCGTAGAAAAAGTCAGAGATATCATCAAAATCGCCCAGGAACCGGTCAGCCTGGAAACTCCTATCGGTGAAGAAGAAGATTCTCACCTTGGTGACTTCATCCAGGACGATGATGCTCCGCCGCCAGCAGAAGCCGCAAGCTTTACGCTGATGAAGGAGCAGCTGATGGCTGTACTGGATACCCTTACACCACGCGAAAAGAAAGTTCTTTCGTTACGTTTCGGCCTGGAAGACGGCCGTCAGCGGACGCTTGAAGAAGTAGGCCAGGAATTCAATGTCACACGTGAACGAATTCGTCAGATCGAAGCAAAGGCACTGCGCAAGCTTCGCCATCCTTCGCGGAGCAAGAAACTGAAAGACTATCTTGAATAAACGCGACAGGCGAGGATTTCCTCGCCTTTTCTGTGCAAAGGAGACCGATTATGCAGCATCCAAAGAAAACCATAGATGCACGACTGCGTGCTGTCGCCGAGATGGCACTTGCATCCTGTTCCGGAAAGACTGCTCCGCTTATTGCAGATATCGGATGTGACCATGGATATACATCCCAGTATGTATTACGACAGCGAGCGGATGTTCGCATCATTGCGGGAGATATCAGTGAGGCTTCCCTGAAAAAGGCATCACTTCTTTTATCCGGCAGTTTATATGGCAGTCAGGTGAAGCTTAGAGTGGGGGACGGGCTTTCCATTCTCGAATCCGATGAACACCCGGATGCTATCATGATCGCTGGAATGGGAGGCAGAAGCATTGCTGATATTCTTCAGAATGGAATAAATCAGATTGGAAATGCGCACCTCATTCTTCAGCCGAATACGGACGTTCCGTTTTTGCGAAAGACGCTTTTTGAAATGGGTTTTTCACTGACGGCGGAAAGCTTCCCGGAAGCCGCCGGCAAAAAGTATGTTGTCATCGTTGCGCAGCACACTCTGACGCCCACTCCGGCAACCGACAAAGCCTGTTTCCTTGGGACTGCTGTAAATGGCATTTCCAACTATGCCCAGCGTTCCTATTATTTATCCTTACGCGAGAAAAATCTGCAATCGATTACCAGGGCAGCCAGGAGCTCCGGCAAACGGGCACTGGAACAGATAGACAATGCTTTTTCAGAAATTAAGATGATACAGGAGGCTCTCCTTATGAAAACTTGTACAGTGAATGATGTATGTGAAATGATCAATAAGATTGCACCGTTTGAATTGGCGGAGGAGTGGGACAATGTCGGTATACTCTTCGGACATGTAAACGGAAAGGTTTCGAAAGTACTCGTAGCTTTGGATATCACCAGAGACGTTCTTGCAGAAGCTGAAAAAATCGGATGTGAACTCATTGTCACTCATCATCCGTTTATGTTCAGATCAATTCAGCGAATAACGGACACAACCCGGGAAGGTGCCCTGATGCTCGAAATGGCAAAACTTGGCATTTCTCAAATCGCTGCACATACGAATCTGGATGCAGCACCCGGCGGTGTCAACGATACCCTGCTCGAAACAATTGGGGCAACGGATATCCGGGGAGAGGGCTGTCTGCGTGTCGGAGATATTCCGGATACTTTCTTTGGTGAACTCTGCAAAAAAGTATCCGAAAAATTGCATGCACAGGTACGTTCCTACGGAGATCCCAACCTTTCGGTTCATTGCATCGGGTGCTGTTCCGGTGCCGGCGCAGATGAGTACCATGATGCGCGCGCACTTGGTGCAGATTGCTTTTTGACCGGAGAAGTGCGTCACAATGTAGCACTCGATGCATTACACGATGGTATCCCGATGATCGAGGCTGGCCATTTTGAAACGGAAAACCCCGTTACTCGACGCTTAACTGAGACTTTACAAAAACAGGCAGATGCATTACAATACGATATCAGTGTTTTTTGCTCTGGCATCGATTTGCTGGAGCGAGGGGAGTAAGGAGGTTTACACATTGGAACAGTATGAATTATTGTGGGATTATCAGCAGGCTGACATTGCGGTGGATCACTTCGAACGGGAAATGAAGAACAATGCCAATCGAAAAGAGCTGATTAAATATCGGGATTTCCTTCTTGAACAACAGGGAGTTCTTAAAAAAATAGAATCGGATGCAGATGTGATGAGCGACCGGCTGGAAGCACTGCGGGATGAGATGTCACGTCTTAAATCCAATGTGGAGGAGATGTCAACCAGTTTCAAAAAGGATCCTCCCGCGGATGTCGAATCAGTTTCTAATCAGGTTCAGCAGATGTCAAAGCTGATCTCCAAGATTACTCACTATGAGGCGGAGATTACGAAGATTCATAAGGATGCTGACATAAGAGATAAGCAGCAGCGGGAAACGCGTGTTCGCGCTGCAAAAGCACGTGCAGAGTTTGATCGCATCAAAGAGATATACGATAAAGAATATAAGGATGCAAGCGCACAGCTTGCCAAACTGAAAGCCAGAGTGGAGAAGGAAGCACGAAAGGTTGATAAATCCCTTCTGGATCGTTATCAGCAGATCAAACTTCATTCTTCTCCCCCCCTTACAAAGATCAGGGATGGACGCTGCGGCGGATGCAACATGCAGCTGCCTGCAGCGGATATGAACAAGGTGCGCACCGGTGCAACGTATATCGAATGTGAAAACTGCGGGCGCATTATTCTGGTGACAAATCAGGAATAAGCTTCATTACGGTGAGGTAAATGAGTGATCGCGCACTGATGTGTGAGGAAAGTCCGAGCTCCACAGGGCAGAGTGCCGGGTAATACCCGGCGGGGGCGACCCCAGGGAAAGTGCAACAGAGATATACCGCACGGCTTGCCGTGTAAGGGTGGAAAGGTGAGGTAAGAGCTCACCCATTATGAGGCAACTCATTAATTGATGTAAACCCCACTCGGAGCAAGAAACGAAAGAACGTTTGAGGCTGCCCGCCAAGTTCTCAGGATTTCGCTAGAGGCCAATCGGTAACGATGGTCCAAGATAGATGATCACTTTCAACAGAACTCGGCTTACAGTTTACGCTCACCGATTTGAATAAGAAAGACTGCGGCAAATGCTGTGGTCTTTTTTCTAATCCGGAACTCTTCTTCTTCTTTGCGGAACGCCATCCTGGAGGGATGAGCATTTGCTTTTTCCGGGTATTTCGGAAATCAGGCGGAGCCTATGGAAAGCAATCAGCCGGGAAATTATCGGTAGTCTACAGCTTCCATGGAACAGGGAACGAGGTTTCGGAACAGCACAAAAGAGAATCGGCACAATAGTATGCACACAATGATTGTGTATACCTTATGTCACGGAGAGCTTTTTTCATTTTCTGGAACGTCAAGAAGGTTGATATTTATATAAATGAATAAAAATATGTTATTCTTCCAAGAAAATATGCCTGTTTTCTTTTCTGAAATATCCGTAAAATGCTTTCAGACATGCTATTTTCGCAGAAGATTACGGAATAATTATAAAAATGAAAAATAATTATTGCTTTTTCAGTAACAGCATGTTAAAATCTTGCGGAATACGCACCCGGTCTGTTGCAAAGGCCCTGCCCAATGTGGCTCCTTTCCTAGGATCGGGGAGGTAAAAAAAGGAGGAATTATTCCAAAATGGCAGTTATCTCAATGAAACAGCTTCTCGAAGCAGGTGTGCACTTCGGTCATCAGACCAGACGCTGGAACCCCAAAATGGCTCCTTACATCTTCACGGAACGCAATGGTATCTATATCATTGACCTCCAGAAGACCGTTCGCAAGATTGACGATGCATATGCATTCGTTCGTTCGGTTGCTATGGAAGGCAAGAGCGTTCTTTTTGTAGGAACCAAAAAGCAGGCTCAGGAATCTATTGAATCCGAAGCAAAGCGCTGCAACATGTTCTATGTAAACAATCGTTGGCTTGGCGGCATGCTTACAAACTTCAAGACCATTCGTAGCCGGGTTGCTCGTCTGAACAACATTGATGCAATGGAAGAGCGCGGAGATTTCGAAGTCCTTCCCAAGAAGGAAGTTATCAAACTTCAGCACGAGCGCGAAAAACTCCAGGAGAACCTTGGTGGTATTCGTGAAATGAAGACACTTCCCGGATGTCTGTTTGTTGTTGATCCCCGTAAGGAACACATTGCCATTGCCGAAGCACGTTCCCTGCACATTCCGATCGTGGCAATCGTAGATACCAACTGCGATCCTGACGAAATCGATTATGTCATTCCTGGCAACGACGACGCCATCCGTGCAGTCAAGCTGATTGCTGGTAAGATGGCTGATGCCGTTCTCGAAGGCAAGCAGGGCGAACAGTCTGAGCCGGAAGAAGCTCCCGTTGCTGAGGCCTAATATCGACTGAGTGAATTACGGAGGTTAGAAAAATGGCAGAAGTTACTGCTGCTCTTGTTAAAGAGCTCCGCGAGCGCACTGGCGCTGGCATGATGGATTGCAAAAAAGCTCTCGTTTCCTGCGAGGGTGACATGGATAAGGCGATTGACTTCCTGCGTGAGAAAGGACTTGCCGCAGCTGCTAAGAAGGCCGGCCGTATCGCTGCAGAGGGCATGGTTGATGCTTTTGTTGCAGAGGATGGCGTTGGTGTCCTTATCGAAGTAAACTGCGAGACTGACTTCGTTGCTAATACCGATCGCTTTAAGAATCTGTGCCGGGATTTCGCAAAGCATGTTGCTGCCTGCAATCCTGCTTCTGTTGAGGAAATGCTTGCACAGCCTTTCTATGCAGATTCCAGCAAGACCGTGAATGACATGATCGGTGAGGCTACTGCTTCCATCGGCGAGAAGATTTCTGTTCGCCGCTTCGAGCGGTATGTACCTGCTACCGTTGCAGACACCTATGTACACATGGGTGGCAGAATCGGCGTTATGATTGACATCTCCGCTCCAGAAGTAACGGATGAAGTCAAGACCATGTCCCATGATCTTGTAATGCACATTGCAGCTGCGAATCCTCAGTTTGTCCGTCGTTCTGAAGTGCCGACCGATAACCTCGACAAGGAACGTGAGGTTCTGACCCAGCAGGCTCTGAACGAAGGCAAGCCGGCCAAGATTGTGGAGCGCATGGTTGAGGGACGTATTGAGAAATACTACAAAGAAGTCTGCCTGCTTGAGCAGCCCTTTGTCAAGGATCCCGATATGAGCGTTGAAAAGATGCTCAATGGCAAGTGCGATGTTGTTCGTTTTGCCCGTTTTGAGCGTGGCGAAGGTCTTGAGAAGCGTCATGATGACCTTGCTGCTGATATCGCTGCCGAACAGGCCAAGATGAAAAAGTAATTTTTTTAAGAGCATGGTAAATCCCATGCTCTTTTTTCAAGATTATCAGGAGGAGAATATGGCTTATAAACGGATATTGATTAAACTCAGCGGCGAAGCGCTTGGGGAGAATGGTAAACTCTTTGATTTTGGTACCATCGATCAGGTTGCCTCCGCACTGTCTAGAATCTCAAAGGAAGGGGTACAGGTAGCACTGGTGATTGGTGCCGGCAATATCTGGCGCGGACGTCAGGGCGCTGCTAAGAATATTGCACCCGTCAATGCAGATCATATGGGAATGCTTGCTACTGTTGTGAACTGTATTGCGATGCAGGATGCACTTGTTCGCGCCGGAAGCAACGCCTGCGTTCTTTCTGCGATTGAAATGAACCGGATTTGCGAACCCTATACGCATCGCTCTGCAATCGCACATCTTGAAGCCGGAGATATCGTCGTATTTGCTGGCGGAACGGGCAATCCTTTCTTCTCGACGGATACTGCTGCCGCACTTCGGGCAGTGGAAATCGGTGCGGATGCAATCCTGCTTGCAAAAAATATTGATGGCGTCTATGACAGTGATCCCCGCCTGAATCCCGATGCAAAGTTCCTGAAAGATATTACCTATCAGGAAGTATTGGAACGGGATCTCAAGGTAATGGATGGATCCGCAATCACTATCTGCCGCGATAATCATATGCCGTCCATTCGTGTATTTGCATTGGAACGTCCTGATAATCTCCTGGATGTCATCCATGGTATGGATGTTGGGACAACCGTTCATCCTTGATTTCTTATAATAAATCCTATGCTATTTTTTGTTGCATTATCTAATATGGCACTTTTTCAATGAACTTTCCTATTCAAAAGTTTCATCTGTGGATTCTGTAATTTAAGACAGGGCTTGTCAATTTTGTGAATTTGAGGTAAAATGAATAAAACGATCGTGAGGAGGCTTATTCACATGACACTCGATGAGATTCTGGATAAATCCACAGAAAAAATGGAAAAGACGAAGTCTGTTCTAAAAGCAGACTTAATGGCCATTCGTGCCGGTCGAGCCAATCCCCAGCTTCTGGATCGAATCACCGTAGATTATTATGGGGCACAGACTCCGCTTAAAAATGTTTCGAATATTTCTGCACCCGAACCTCGTGTCCTGCAGATCAATCCCTGGGACGTGAAGATGGTAAAGGAAATCTGTCGTTCCATTCAGGCCAGTGATTTGGGACTTAATCCTTCTACTGATGGAAAGGTAATCCGCCTGGTACTTCCTGAGCTGAATGAAGAACGCAGAAAAGAGCTTACAAAGCTGGTTCGTAAGACCGCTGAAGAAAGCAAGGTTGCCGTGCGTTCCATTCGTCGTGATGCCGTTGAGCAGGTTAAGAAGTTAAAGAAAAACAACGAGATTACTGAGGATGATCAGAAACAGGCTGAAACGGATATCCAGAAATTAACCGATAAGAAGATTAAGGATATTGATGTAATCTGCGCGGAGAAAGAAAAAGAAATCATGGATGTTCGCTAATAGAACTCCCTTACAGTTTAAAGCGAGGCAAATCCTCGCTTTTTTCTTTAGCGCACCTTTTACTGACTCCGAGTGCCAAGTTACTTGCCTCTTGCCTTCAACAGGCCTATAATACATAATACGTTTCTATATCAGTAACGATCATTGTTACGAGAAGGGAAGACATATATATGCCTGAATGGACGCCAAAAAAACACGCTGTATTGCCAAAGCATGTTGCTATTATTATGGATGGAAATCGTCGCTGGGCAGAAAAGCGCCATATTCCGAAAGCATTGGGACATAAAGCCGGAGTCGAAGCATTGCGTGACATCATCCGTTACTCTTCCGATATAGGAATAGAAGCACTCACCGTATACGCATTCTCTACGGAGAACTGGAAGCGTTCAACGGAAGAAGTCGGTGCCCTGATGTCCCTTTTACTGGAATACTTTCGAAGCGAGCTGGATGAACTGGATAAAGAAAATGTCCGTATTCGAATTCTTGGGGATATCGATGGGATGCCTGCAGGAACAGAAAAACAGCAGGAAGCACTGAAAAAGGCAATTGCCCGAACTGAAAAAAACAGTGGCCTGCAATTGAATATTGCCATTAACTACGGTGGAAGACAGGAAATTACGAATGCCGCCAGAAAGCTTGCAAAGCTTGCTCAAAATGGGATGCTTGATCCGGAGAGTATTACGGAAGATATGGTAACCTCCATGATGTATACTGCGGGACTGCCGGAAGTCGATTATATTATCCGGACCAGCGGTGAAATCCGACTGAGCAACTTCCTGCTATGGCAGTGTGCATACGCTGAGTTTTATATCACAGATGTCCTTTGGCCGGATTTCTCCAAAATGCGTTTTGATGAAGCTTTGAGTGTTTATGAAACACGTTCTCGAAGGTTTGGAAAATCCTGACAGGAGGTTACTATGAAGAAACGCGTTCTTACTGCTGTCTTTGGCATTCCTTTTCTGATTTTTTGTCTGTATATTCGCGGCTGGTTCGCGGAACTGGTCATCAGTATTCTTGCTCTTACTGCACTGATCGAATTATACCGAGCTCTGCGTGCTGCCAAGTATCATCCTTTTGAGTGGGGAGGCTATATTGCCGCCATCGGGATGTGGATCCTTGCGAGGCTGATCGGGCGCCGTGTAATGGATCCCCTTGTTATTCTCTGCGGAGCGATGGGGATTACCATTGCAGGAGTAATCCTGCGGGAAAAACCTTCCTTTCCCGACCTTATGGCTTCGCTCTACCCCTTATTCATCTCACTCCTGCCAATGTCCATGTTTATGATGCTGCTTAACCGATCTTTCGGGGAAATTCAGGGAGTTGCCCTGATTACAATGTCATTTGCAACGGCATTCATGGGAGATGCTTCCGCATACTTTGGCGGACTGGCATTCGGCAAACGCAAGCTCTGTCCTGAACTTAGCCCGCATAAAACGGTCGAGGGGGCAGTCTGTTATTTCATAGGCAGTACCATCGGTGCAATTCTTACCCGTCTGGTTTTCATATATGCATTCCACTGGGATATGCCTCATCTCCCCGGTACCATTGCCATCGGCCTCATTGGCGGGTTTGCAGGTCAGATCGGCGACCTTAATGCTTCCTTGCTGAAACGATATAGTGGTATTAAGGATTATGGACGTATCTTTCCTGGACACGGTGGAGTCATGGACCGTTTTGACAGTGTTATCTACACCGTGATTGTCCTTTATTGTTACACGCTCGTTCTGTAATTATTATCCCAGGAGGTCCCATGAAATCTTTTGTCATTTGCGGTTCAACCGGTTCAATCGGCCGACAGGCCCTGGATGTCATTTCCAAACACAGCGAAAGTTTCTGCGTAAAAGCACTCACGGCATACTCTTCTCATGAACTTCTGTTTGAACAGGTCAGGCGTTTTCATCCGAGAATTGCCGGT
This sequence comes from uncultured Clostridia bacterium, assembly GCA_947167215.1. Taxonomy (GTDB): domain Bacteria; phylum Bacillota; class Clostridia; order Christensenellales; family Aristaeellaceae; genus Ventricola. The sequence continues at coordinate 48,987 of CAMVHE010000001.1, read as the reverse complement.
CTTGTTGTTGAGCCGGAAACCATCCCCGAAGATATTCGATATTCCTGCGAATGGTTCTTCGGTGAAGATGCTGTTCAGAGAGTCATCCTTGCCTCAAATGCAGATGGAGCACTCATTTCGGTGGTAGGTTTTTCCGGCCTGACTGGAGTTCTTACGGCGATAGATTGCGGCATGGACGTGCTTCTGGCCAATAAGGAGCCTCTGGTTGCTGCCGGTGAGATGGTTATGGAAAAAGCCAGAATAAACCAGGTTTCTATCCTCCCGGTAGACAGTGAACACAGCGCTATTTTTCAGTGCTTACAGGGTGCTGCCGGCAATCCTCTGGAACGAATCTTATTGACCTGCAGCGGCGGCCCCTTCAGAACCTGGGAGAAGGAAGCTATTCTATCTGCCACGAAAGAAGATGCGCTCCGCCATCCAAAGTGGAACATGGGGCAGAAGATTACGATCGATTCATCAACACTGATCAACAAAGCTTTGGAAGTAATTGAAGCCCGCTGGCTCTTCCAGGTCAATCCGGAGCAGATCGAAGTCATCGTGCATCCGGAAAGTATTATCCATTCCATGATTGAATTCAAAGACGGGGCTGTTCTGGCACAGCTGGGTATGCCGGATATGCGAATTCCTATTATGTATGCCATGTCCTATCCTGCGCGAATGAATGCCGTCAGCCCACGCATTGATTTTCAGACGCTGTCTGCTTTGCATTTTGAAAAGCCGGATACCGAACGTTTTCCAGGGCTTCTCCTGGCATATGAGGCACTTCATTCAGGCGGCCGTATGACAACCATATTGAATGGAGCCAATGAAGTCGCGGTGGACGCTTTCCTGCATGATCGTATTCGTTTCGGAAACATTGTGCAGCTGGTTGGAGATGTGATGGAAACGGTTCCCAATTGTACCGTAAAAACCATTGGTGATATCTTTGAAGCAGATCGTATGGCCAGAGAAGCCGCAAATAATTGGCTCAAGGCACACGTTCTGTAAGGAGTTCTTATCATGTACATAATCATTGCGTTATTGGTACTTAGTTTTCTTGTTATCATTCATGAAGGCGGACACTATTTGGCTGCCAGGGCATGCCATATTGAGGTCCAGGAGTTTTCTGTTGGCATGGGCCCCCTTCTTTTCCAGCGCGAGAACAAGAATGGTACTTTTTTCTCTCTCCGGCTGCTTCCTATTGGTGGATTCTGTGCCTTCTATGATGAGGATATGGAATCGGATGATCCCCGTGCCTTTAACAAGCAGGCATTGTGGAAACGTGCAATCACAGTTGCAAGCGGGCCTTTGATGAATTTTGTCATTGCTTTTCTTGCCATTGTCATCTATCTTTCCTGTGTGGGGTACGATATTGCAACCAACAAAGTAGCTGCTGTTGAAGCTAATGCAGAAAATGCCGGGCTTCAGATTGGCGATGTAATTATTGCCGTTAACGGAAAAACAGTGGAAAATGTTACAGAAATATCGGCAGCGATTTCGGAAAGCAATGGGGAAACGGTGTCCTTAAGCGTACAGCGGGGAAATGATGAAGTTGAACTCAATCTGGCACCCTTCTATGATGAAGCACTTGGACGCTGGCGTGTAGGATTTACTTTTGCACTGGCTCGTTATCGGATCAGCATTTTGGAAAGTATTCCTGTTTCCTTCACGTATAATTTTGAAAGTGCAACATTAATCCTTCAGACCCTTCAAAGACTTGTTTTTCACGGAGAGGGGCTGAACGATGTTACTGGTCCCGTCGGAACAGTCGTTGCCATGTCAGAGATCACGCAATCAGAAGGTGCCAATATTCTGCTGCAGCTGATGGCTATTATCAGTGTTAATCTTGGCGTTATTAATCTGCTGCCTATTCCTGGACTTGATGGAAGTCGATTACTCTTTATGATTCCAGAGGCGATTCTTCACCGCCCTGTAAAGCGCAATCTGGAGGGTGCAATTCACCTGGTTGGATTTGTATTCCTCATGGCACTGATGGTTCTCTTGACATATAAAGACATATTATCCCTTGTAACTGGAGGAAAGTAAGATGGGCAAGTTAACTCGTCAGGTAAAGGTCGGAAACATTGCTATCGGCGGAAATGCGCCTGTCAGCATTCAGTCGATGACCAATACCGATACTGCAGATATAAATGCCACCGCTGATCAGATCCGTGCATTGTCCATTGCAGGAGCTGATATTGTCCGAATTTCTGTCTATAATGAGGACTGCGCAAAAGCGGTTCGCAGCCTTGTTGACCAGAGTCCCGTGCCTTTAGTAGCCGATATTCATTTTGACTATCGGCTGGCAATCGCTTCCATTGAAAACGGAATACACAAACTCCGCATTAATCCCGGAAATATTGGAGGAGAGCAGCGGGTACGTATTCTGGCGGACTGTCTGAAAGCGCATCACATTCCTGTCCGAATCGGTGTCAATTCCGGTTCGCTTGAAAAAAACATTCTTGCCAAATATGGCGGAGTAACTCCGCAGGGTATGGTAGACAGTGCATTGGAGCATGCCAGGCTTCTCGAACAGTGCGGTTTCTATGATATGGTTCTTTCTATGAAAGCCAGTAATGTACGGGATTGTGTTGAAGCTTATCGTATTGCTTCAAAATCCTGTGATTATCCGCTTCATGTGGGGGTTACAGAAGCCGGTCTCCCTGAACAGGGAAAGATTAAAAGCGCCATTGGTATTGGCACCCTTCTTCTTGAAGGCATAGGCGACACGATCCGTGTTTCATTGACTGGTGATCCCTGCGAAGAAGTCTATGCCGCAAAAGAAATTCTGCGTGATATTGGCCTGCGCAATGATGCTTTTGAATATATCAGCTGTCCAACCTGCGGCAGAACCTGTATTGATGTATCCGGCATCATGAAGAAGGTCCAGGAAGAATTCAAAAACTGTACTCTTCCGATTAGCGTTGCTGTCATGGGCTGTGTCGTTAATGGTCCGGGAGAGGCACGCGAAGCAGACATTGGCATCTGCGGAGGAGGAAACGGGAAAGGATTACTGATACGGAAGGGAAAGGAACCCGTCACTGTATCCGGTGATCTGGCGGATACTTTGATTCGTGAAATTCATGAAATGCTTTCTGAAAGAGAAAAGGATTGAATTACAATGAATAACTGGCAAGCCTTAATTGATGGAGATGCGCGGGAGATGGTTGGTCATCTCACCCTTGAAAGAGTTCATGCTCAGCCAGATGGAGAGGCTATTACAGTATATTTTTCCTCAGATGTATTGGTAGATGAAAAGCCGTTTCTGGCGATTCAGAAAGCACTGCGTAAAAATTTTGCTCCTATACGGGTTAATCTTCGAATTCATTCGCCTTCACTGGCGAATGATTTTTTGAATGATCCGCAAACGTATGCTCCTTTCATGATACGTTGCATACGCCGTCATTTTCCCTCTTGCGTACCTTTCATTCAATCTGCACAACTGGAATGCAATGGACATTTACTGACGGTTCTCTGTGACAATGAAATTGCTCCGCCATATCTGCGACAGCAGGGAGTGGACAATTATTTAAAAAACCTCATCTATGATGTATTCTCAACACAGGTTGATATCAGTTTTCAGGCTCAGAAGATTCGTGAAGATCAACTGGCGGAAATCCGTAAACGCAGAGAAGCGGAAGAAGAACTTGCACTTGCTGAGATGATGCGTTTCCAGAATGAAGCATTAAAGAAGCAGGAAGCAGATAATGCAGAAAAAGATAAGAACAAACCGATCCTTGGAAGAGCCATTACGCAGGATACAGTAAGCATTAGTGAAATCACAGAAGAAGCTGACCACGTAGCTTTCACCGGAGAAATTCTCAAGGCAGAAACGAAAGAACTGCGCGGGGGAGAAATGGTCCTTCTCAGTTTTGATATTACGGACTTTACCAGCAGCATTTCCTGCAAGGCATTCCTTCGCTATCATAAACAAATGCGTCGGAAAGATGACCAGAGTGCAGAACCTACTCCACCCACTCCGGAAGAAAAGAAAGCAGTTGATGATATCATTTCTGCTATTAAAGTAGGCAATTATGTTAAAGTGCGTGGGGAAGTGAAGCCGGATAAATTCAATCATGGTGCACTTACCATGACGGTAAATGATATTAATCGTTCTTTCAAAGAAGAACGGATAGATGATGCAGAAGAAAAGCGTATCGAGCTTCATATGCATACCAATATGAGTGAGATGGACGCTATAACAAGTGCCGCGGATCTGATCGGTCGTGCGGCAAAGTGGGGACACCCTGCTGTCGCCATCACGGACCATGGTGTTGTCCAGGCGTTCCCGGAAGCATTTGCCACGGCTTCCAAAAAGAAGATCAAGCTTTTACCGGGCATGGAAGGATACCTTACGGATGTAATTAATGTTGTTGAAAATGAAGACGACCGATCCATCGATTCCGATATTGTCGTTGTAGACTTCGAAACCACCGGCCTTAATCCTAAAAAAGACAGGATCATAGAAATCGGCGCGATTCACATCCGTAACGGCCAGATTGTTGAAGAGTTTTCTGAATTTGTCAATCCTGGACGGCCTATTCCACCGGAGGTTGTCAAGCTTACAGGCATAAACGATACCATGGTCGCAGATGCACAACCCGCCAGCGTTGAAATACCGAAACTGCTGGAATTCATAGGAACGGCAGCATTTGCAGCTCACAATGCCCGTTTTGATTACTCTTTTCTGAAAGAAGAATGCAACAGATTAGGAATTTCAATATCTATGCCCGTAATAGATACCCTGGAATTCTCGAGACGTTTGTATCCTGACCTGAAAACGCACAAATTAGGTACAATCTGTAAAGCCCTGGGCGTCAGCCTCAAAAATGCTCATCGTGCAGTACATGATGCGCATGCAACGGCACTGGTTCTCAATCGGATGTTCATGGAATGCAAAGATAAAAACATCCTGAAGCTTGATCAGATCAATTCCGAACTTGCATCCGGTGCAATTGGCGAGTCATTCCATATTATCCTTATTGCTGCCACGCAGGATGGTATGACAAACCTGAATCGTATTGTTTCTGAGGGGCATCTTCACTATTTCAGCAAACGCCCTCACACACCACGGCATATTCTCGAGAAATATCGGAACGGCATTATCGTTGGCTCAGCGTGCGAAGCTGGTGAGCTTTTCCGTGCAGTATTGGAGGACCGTCCGCAAGAGGAACTGGAGCGGATTGCAAAGTTCTATGATTATTTGGAAATTCAGCCGATTGGAAATAATGAGTTTCTTGTCCGTGAGGGTCGGGTAGAAAATGATGACGAGTTGAGAAAACTCAACAAGAAAATTGTAGAATTGGGTGATAAACTCGGTATTCCGGTTTGTGCAACCGGGGATGTCCACTTCATGGACCCGAAGGATTCTATTTTCAGGAGCATTATTCAGTCCATGCAGGGATTTAAGGATGCAGATCTGCAGCCACCCCTGTATTTCAAAACTACGAAAGAAATGCTCGACGAGTTTTCCTATCTGGGAAAGGCTAAAGCCAGGGAAGTCGTAATCACCAATCCGGCCAAAATTGCGGATATGGTAGGGGAGGTTTCCCTTTATCCTAAGCATCCTCAGGGGCTTCCTACCTTCCAGCCTTACTGGCCAGATGCTGCAGATAATATCAGAAATCTTTGTGAATCCAAGATTCTCGAACTCTATGGAACTAATCCACCCGAGATCGTCGTTGCGCGGAAAGAAAAAGAGCTAAAGTCTATTTTAGGCTATGGCTTTGGTACCCTCTATAATATTGCTGAGAAGCTTGTTAAAAAATCTAATGCAGATGGTTACCTGGTTGGTTCCCGAGGCAGCGTCGGTTCCTCTTATGTTGCTCATCTGGTTGGTATTTCGGAAGTGAATGCACTTCCTCCGCATTATCGTTGCCCGGTTTGTAAAACTGCTGATTTTAATGTCGATAAGAGCAAATACAAAGTCGGCGTTGACCTTCCGATCAAGTACTGTCCAACCTGTGGATCGGAATTAATCCGTGAAGGCTTCGATATTCCTTTCGAAGTTTTCCTTGGTTTCAAAGGGGATAAGGTTCCAGATATAGACCTTAACTTCTCTGGTGTATACCAGCCGCGTGCTCACGCCTATATCGAAGAGCTTTTCGGAAAGGGTTACTGTTATCGTGCTGGTACCATTGGCACCCTTGCAGAAAAGACTGCCTACGGCTATGTTAAACACTATTGTGAAGAAAGGGGAATAAGTAAACCGGAGGCAGAGATGAACCGTCTTGCCAGTGGATGCGTCGGGGTCAAGAGAACCACAGGCCAGCATCCGGCAGGAATGGTAGTACTGCCGAAAGAGTACGAGATCTATCAGTTTGTTGCGATTCAACATCCTGCCAATGACATGACAAGCCCTGTTATTACCACGCACTACGACTTCGGTTCGATGCATGACGTGCTGGTAAAACTCGACGTACTTGGTCATGATGATCCTACGATGATTCGTATGCTGGAAGATCTGACTGGGATTGACGCAAAAACACTTCCGTTGACCGATCCGGATGTTATCTCATTGTTTTCCGGAACGGAAGCACTTGGGGTTACACCTGCGGATATCGGATCCAATACCGGTACTTACGGGGTTCCTGAGTTTGGAACTCGCTTTGTCCGGCAGATGCTTGAGGAAACGAAACCTCATTCTATGGAAGAACTGATCCGCATTTCCGGTCTTTCTCATGGTACAGATGTTTGGATTGGTAATGCTCAGGAAATCATCAAAGCAGGCATAGCACCTCTTTCTTCCTGTATCTGCTGCCGCGATGATATTATGAATGCTCTGATTGATTACGGTGTACCTGCGGAGCTTTCCTTTAAAACAATGGAAAGTGTAAGAAAGGGTAAAGGACTGACCCCGGAGATGGAATCCAGCATGATAGAGCACAATGTCCCTGACTGGTTTATCGATTCGTGCAAAAAGATCAAATACATGTTCCCAAAGGGGCATGCTGTTGCATATGTGACCATGGCCTTACGCATTGCATGGTACAAAGTCCACCGTCCTGCAGCATATTACTGTGCTTATTACACGGTACGTGCGGATGCTTTTGATTCTGTTATCTGTGGCCAATCCCTGGATGGACTCCGTGCAAAATATCAAGAGCTGGAATCTGCAAATCCCAAAGATCTTACAGCGAAAGACAAAGAGCTCATGGTCGTTCTTGAACTGGTGATCGAAATGAATTGCCGCGGGATACATCTGTTGCCTGTTGATCTTGAAAAATCGATGGCTACAAAATTTCAGGTTATCGACGATCATTCCATTCTCATGCCTTTTAATGCTATTCCAGGACTCGGAGAAACAGCTGCAGAAAGCATTGTAGAAGCGCGTACACAATCACCATTCATCTCTGTTGAAGATCTCATGAAGCGCACGAAAGTAACGCAGAGCCTTTGTGACCTTCTCCGGGAGAGCGGCTGTCTCAATAAATTACCGGATACAAATCAGACATCATTATTCTCTTTATTTATGCAATGAGTATCATTTAAACACAAGGATTCGATCTAAACAGATACATTTTTATCGACCTGTATCAGGTTCAAATTCACACTTGTCACAGATAGACTTTTATGATATGCTTTGTTCTGTGGTTTCGAATCACAAATGGAGGACAAGAGAGGGGATATGCACATGATTGACAATGAAGAACGTATGGATGAAGTTGAAGAACAGCTGGGAGAAGAATACGTAGACGAGGATGGAGATAATACCCTCATTCTTACTGATGAGGATGGCTCTGAAATTGAATGTGATCTGTTAGCAGAGATTGCATATAAAGGTGCAACATATGTAGTGCTGTTGCCCAGAGAAGACAATAGCAATCAGGCTTTAATTCTCCTGAGTGAAGAAGCTGATGATGGCACAAATGATATCATCTACAGCACTGTAGAAGACGATGAAATTCTGGATGCCGTTTTCGAAATCTTCAAGAATTCTGACGAGGCACAAGAGCTATACGATTTTGTGTAAAAAAAAGAGGCTTGATGCCTCTTTTTCTTATTTATGGGGTTCGCCGCGCAGAACGGTTTTAGCTGCTGCAATTCGACGATTCTCTTCAGATGTTGCAGCATAATGCTTCCTTGTAGTATTGACATCGGAGTGACCAAGTACATCTGCAACTAAATAAATATCACCAGTTTCACGATAAAGATTGGTGCCGAAGGTACTTCTCAATTTATGAGGGCTGATCTTTTTTTTCAGAGGTGCAGCAATTCTGGCGTATTTCTTGACCATGTTTTCGACCGCACGCTGGGTAATTCTCCGGCGCTGTATGGACAAAAAGAAAGCATTTTCATGACCTGGAAGGGTTTCAATATTTTTACGTTCAGAATAATAGTCTTTTAACGCATCTGCAACTTCATCTGAAAAATACAGGATCACTTCTTTTCCGCCTTTTCGGGTGATGAGAAAGGCGTTCTGTTCAAAATCTATGTCATCAATATTGAGACCAACGCATTCGCTGATTCGGATTCCAGTCCCAAGAAAGATAGATAAGAGTGCCAGATCCCGTTTAGCGGTTATATTGTGGTACTTTTGATAGGTTTTAGGTAATGCAGCGCCATTTTCTGCCAGATCAAGAATCCTTGATACTTCATCAATATCTAAATGAATAATGGGCTTTTCATGCAGTTTGGGCAATGCAACTAAAGCAGCAGTATTACTGTCAATGAGTCCTTCGTTAAACAGATAACGATAAAACGCCCGAATGGAGGAGAACTTTCTCTTTATTCCATATTCGTGATTAGTAACCTCATGGAGATGCCCGGAATCTTCATCATTTTCATCAAATTCATAATCTGACTTAATGTAGAGTGACAGATATCTGGCAAAGCGTTCAATATCTTGCTTTGTGATTTTGCGGATGTCTTCAATGGTAAATTCATGAACTGCTTTACCATTATAGCGTGGAATTTCCTTTGATAGGTACTGAAAGAAAAGACGTAAATCATAGCAATAGCTCATACGGGTGAGCGTGCTGGTAACTTGTTCAATAGCCAGAAAATAATCAGAGCATACATCGGGGAGTTCTTTTAAGAGTTCCTGAATACGACGACTGCGATCAATTTGGGTTTTTATATGATAACTATTGGGCATAGGACCAAATCCCTCCTTGTAGACTTCGTAAAACCGGAGTTTTGCGAAGTCTTAAACTTCTATTCCCCTAGACCGATTTGTGCTCTTTGATCTGACCGGTAGCCAATTCGTCACAGCGATTATTCCATTTATCGCTAGCGTGTCCTTTAACTTTTTGAAAAGTCACCTGATGTTGCCGCATATAAAATAATAAAAGTTTCCATAAATCCTGATTCTCCACTGGACGCTTATCGGAAGTTTTCCATCCGTTTCTTTGCCAATTATAAATCCAGTGCTGATTAAATGCATTGATGAGATATGCGGAATCAGAGCGTACATCTATAATGCATGGCTGTTTTAGCGCTTCCAGAGCTTTAATAACTGCAAACATTTCCATACGATTATTGGTAGTCTCTGGCATATACCCTGATAACTCCAAAACACGTTCACCATAGATCAATACGCATGCCCAACCTCCAGGTCCCGGATTTCCTGAGCATGCACCATCTGTGTAAACGATGACTTCTTTCATTAAACTGTTCCCTTTCATAATCATTCTTTGACATAAGCAAATCTGAGAATTGCTTTCATGGCATGTTTTTGATTTTAGCATTTTGAATTATTTTGTCAATCTCTTTTTCTTGCCTATCGTCTTTTTCTCATTTATAATTCTCTTTGTTTCTCAATTATTTCGTTTGAAAAAATACTGGAAAGGTTTCATATGCAAAAAGAAATAGTTGTACATAACTGGGATGAGCTTCAGAAAGCTGTTTTTGACGATGTATGGGATCCAAAGATATCCAGATATCGTGATAACAGGATTTATAGAGGAACCGCTGACATGAATTGGGATCTCATTCCCTTGCTGAATCGTATCTGCGGTCATGATCTTTCCTTGGAAGCTCAGGTTTTTCGAAGCTTCAGAAAATACGGCTATGCAGAGCTTTCTGATTATGCTGGTTTCTGGAAATTACTCCCTGTAGCTCAACATCATGGGCTTCCTACTAGATTGTTAGACTGGACTTATTCCCCTATGGTAGCTGCCCATTTTGCAACTGAAGACATTAACAAGTACGATCGTGATGGCGTTATCTGGTGCCTCGACGTTACTTTCTTTAATCGTTTTCTTCCCGAAAACCTTAATAAAAGACTTCGAGATACTGGCAGCAATATTTTCTCTGTTGGGATGCTTGAAAAATCAGCTCCGGATTTTAAAGCTATGCAAGCTTTATCCGAAAAGCCATACGCTTTGTTTTTTGAACCTTCCTCTATGATAGACAGAATTGCAAATCAGTATGCTCTTTTTTCTGTGGTATCCGATCCTAGCGTTTATTTGTCTGACATCATACGTCAGAACAATATTCCCTATAGACGTATCATTATTCCCAAGGAAATTAAGTTGGAAATACGTGATAAATTAGATTATATAAATATTTCTGAACGATTAATTTATCCTGGCCTTGACGGTATTTGCAAATGGATTACGAGACGGTACGCGGACCTCGGACGAAAATACAATTATAATCATGATAATGATATCTAATTGTGATAATCAGCTTTTTCATTATTTTCAATTTTGCTATTGACAGCGTTTGGCTACTGTGTTAAAATTTACTCTGTTGTGGGTAGGTTCCCGAGTGGCCAAAGGGAGCAGACTGTAAATCTGCCGTCACTGACTTCGATGGTTCGAATCCATCCCTGCCCACCAACTTTTCGCGGGAATGGCGGAATTGGCAGACGCGCTAGATTCAGGTTCTAGTGTTCGCAAGGACATGCAGGTTCAAGTCCTGTTTCCCGCACCAAGAACCCCTTGTTTAAGGGGTTCTTTCTTTTTCTACTTTTTCGTTGTGATAACCCGCTGACGCTCTTTTTTCTTGGAAATCGGGTACCTCTGATGCATCACATTTTGAAATCGCCGATGTTCCTTTTCTTAAATGCTTTATCTTATCGAAAAAGGAGACGTTCCTTATGAAACAGATATCAATGGATAGCTTCATGGATTTTCGTTTTCTTTCCTCACTAACTTATTCTCCAGATGGTGGTAAACTTGCCTATCTTCTGACCAAAATCGATAGGAATAAAAATGAATATGTGAATCAATTGCGGATGCGAGATGAAATAGCGGATCATCTCATGGTAAGTGATGGCAGAATTGGAGAATTCTTTTTTGAAGATGATGAACATCTGTTATTCGTCACTGATAAGCGCGATAAAAGGCGTAAGGACTCAGAGACAGATGAGTTCCTGGAATCCACTACGTTGTATCGCCTTCCACTCAATGGTGGTGAGGCCGAATTAGCTTATTGCTTACCAATAAACGCTGGAAATATCACACTTTTAGAAGATGGAAATTTGCTTATGACAGGGGCTATCCGCATAGAAACCCCTGATTTATACACCTTAGATGATAAGAAAAGGATAACGAAATTAAAAAAACTCAACGAGGAAAAAGATTATGACGTTTTGACTGAATCGCCTGTTTTTTCCAACGGACAAGGCATGATTCAAGGAAAACGCAATGCACTGTTTCTCTACATTAAAAATGAGAGGCGATTAAAACGATTAACGGGACCACTTACTGACGTTGAATTTTTCCGTGTACATGGCTCTTGCATCTATTATAGCGGAGTTTCTTACAGGAATCATCGTCCAAATCGTCAAAGTCTCTATTGCATTAATCTCGAAACAGGTAAAACACGGCAGATCTTAGGTCCGCGACTGATCATCCAATCTATTGAGTGTATTCAGGATACTTTGATAGTAATCGGAGCGACTGGAAAACGTTTCGGAAACAATGAAAATCCATTTTTCTACACATTTGATACTAAATCTTTAGAAATGAAGCTTTTATCCGATGAAGATATAAGCTTCGGAAATGATATGCTGACGGACGTTGTATACGGAGACAGCCGCTTCACAAAGGCAGATGGTGAACTCCTCTATTTTACTGCATTGGAGAGATTTGGCTGCACACTGAAATGCATCGGCTTAGATGGAGTCATAAAAACGGTAGTTTCAACCAATGGACTAATAAGCGATTATGATGTATTTAATGGAAAAGTTACCTTCGCAGGCATGCTCGACATGAAACTGCCAGAGCTTTACTTTTCAAATAATAAGGAATTAGTCTGTTTAACAGATTGGAACACAGATGTGCTGTCTGGTACCTACATTGCGCAACCTCATCCCTTATCAGCTCAATTAAATGATGAAGAAATTGATGGATGGGTCCTTCTTCCTGAAAAATATGATCCTGCTAAAAGATACCCTGCAATACTGGACATTCATGGAGGACCAAAGTGCGCTTATGGACCGATTTTTTTTCACGAAATGCAAGTTTGGGTAGCAAGAGGCTATATAGTGTTTTTCTGTAACCCACATGGCTCTGATGGTAGAGGAGACGCGTTTTCTTATCTTGATCTTCAATGGGGAAGCATCGATTTTCAGCAGATTATGGCTTTTAAAGACAAGGTACTGGAAGCTTTCCCATCTATAGATCCCCAAAAACTGTGTTGTACCGGAGGCTCCTATGGAGGATATATGAGCAATTGGATTCTGGGCCATACAGATGCCTTTTGTTGCATTGCCACACAACGCAGTATATCCAACTGGATAACAATGTACGGTCTGAGCGATATCCCGCCTATTTCGAATTTTAAGGTTTGCAGTTCAAACCCATATTCCCAAAAAGGTATGGATGAAATGTGGAATGTCTCTCCATTAAAGTACATTCAGAATGCAAAAACCCCTACTCTTATCATTCATAGTGAAGAAGACTACCGTTGTCCAATCGCTGAAGCATACCAGCTTTATACTGCACTTGTTTATTTGCGGATTCCGACGCGTATGGTAGTATTTCACGGTGAAAACCATGACCTTTCGCGTACAGGTAAACCGGCTCACCGTCTCCGACGTCTAAAAGAAATCACTGCCTGGTTTGACAAGTATTCAAAGTGAAAAAACAATCAGCATGCCTAGGCGTAATACTGGGATAATAATGATGTGAGGAATTCTACAGGCGGTTTGCCGGAAAAAGGACACCAACGTTACATAACAAGGATTACTTTTTTATATTTTGTGATAACAATATATATTTACAGCCGGAATTTCGTGAATCATTAACATTTACTGACTATCTTTGACTATGTTATACTATGTCTGTCGAAAGATAAAGGTCAAAGAAAAACAGGGAATGCTCCCTTGATGATAGGAGTGAATTGTATGAATGCAAATCGCTTTACACAAAAATCAATAGAAGCTTTCCAGGATGCATCGCAGTTGGCACAAACCTATGGTAATCCACAAGTTGAGCCGATTCATCTTACCGCAGCGTTATTGCATCAGGAAAATGGTCTTATCCCTTCCCTCTTTGCTCAGATGGGAATTGATACTAACAATGCTTATGCAGAATTAGAGAGAACTATATCGCAACTTCCAAAGATAGCAGGAAGTAATCAGCAGCCGCAGATATCTAAAGAGTTTAATGATGTTTTGACCAAAGCTGAGTCTGAAATGGTGCAGATGAAAGATGAATATCTTAGCGTCGAACATCTATTTCTTGCTATTATGGCTACTGCAAGTCGGACACTCAAAACGATATTTGACGGTTGGGGACTCAATCGCGGAAAATTTCTGAAAGTACTCCAGAGTGTCCGAGGTAGTACAAGAGTTACAAGTGAATCCCCCGAAGATACTTATGATGCTCTTAAGAAATTTGGGCAGGATCTGGTGGAATTGGCAAAGCAGAATAAACTGGATCCTGTTATTGGACGAGACAATGAAATTCGGAATACAATCCGGATACTTTCAAGAAAAACCAAGAATAACCCTGTATTGATTGGCGAGCCAGGTGTTGGTAAAACCGCTATTGTAGAAGGATTGGCACAGAGAATTGTTCGTGGTGATGTACCAGACAGTCTGAAAAATAAAACGATCTTCTCGTTGGACATGGGTGCCCTTGTTGCCGGTGCAAAATATCGTGGAGAGTTCGAAGAACGGCTTAAAGCAGTATTGAACGATATTAAATCCAGTGATGGAAAAATCATTCTTTTCATTGATGAATTGCATACCATTGTCGGAGCTGGCAAAACAGAAGGCAGTATGGATGCTGGTAATCTTCTTAAACCAATGTTGGCACGTGGAGAATTACATTGCATCGGCGCTACTACGCTCAATGAGTACAGAAAATACATTGAGAAAGATGCGGCTTTGGAACGTCGTTTCCAGCCCGTGATGGTTTCGGAGCCTACCGTAGAAGATACTATATCCATTTTGCGGGGACTGAAGGAACGTTATGAAGTATATCATGGTGTAAAAATACAGGATCAGGCATTGATTGCCGCTGCAACGCTTTCGAACCGATATATTTCCGATCGTTTTCTGCCAGATAAAGCAATCGATTTGGTCGATGAAGCTTGCGCTACAATCCGTACAGAGATGGATTCTATGCCGCAGGAACTTGATGACATTCGTCGGCATATTATGCAGCATGAAATTGAAGAAGCTGCCTTGAAAAAAGAAGATGACCAGATTTCCCAGGAACGTCTTCGCACCATTGAAAAAGAGCTTGCTGATATGCGTGAGCAGTTCAATGCCATGAAAGCACGTTGGGAAAATGAAAAAAATGCAATCAGCAAAGTACAGAAGCTTCGCGAGGAAATAGAACACATTGGCGGTGAGATAGCGGCAGCCGAACGGAACTATGATTTGAACAAGGCGGCTGAGCTTAAATATGGAAAACTGCCGCAACTGCAGAAAGAACTGAGTGAACAGGAATTATTTGCTGAACAAGCAAAAAATGACAGTACATTAGTTCGAGATCGTGTGACAGAGGATGAAATTGCAAAAATAATTGCAAGGTGGACTGGAATTCCCGTTTCAAAGCTGATGGAAGCTGAAAAAGAAAAGCTTCTCCATCTTGATAGTGAACTCCATAAACGGGTCATCGGTCAGGATGAGGCAGTACAAAAAGTCTGTGATGCAATTCTTCGTTCACGTGCTGGCATTCAAAACCCCAACCGCCCCATTGGCTCTTTCCTCTTCTTAGGTCCTACGGGTGTTGGTAAAACAGAACTGGCAAAAGCATTGGCCCAAGCACTCTTCGATGATGAAAAAAATATGGTTCGTATCGATATGAGTGAGTATATGGAAAAGTTCAGTGTTTCTCGTCTGATTGGAGCACCTCCCGGATATGTTGGTTATGACGAAGGTGGTCAATTGACGGAGGCTGTTCGTCGCAGACCTTATTCAGTTGTTCTTTTTGACGAAGTAGAAAAAGCACATCCTGATGTCTTTAATGTCCTGTTGCAGGTGCTTGATGATGGTAGAATCACAGATTCTCAGGGTAGAACCGTGGATTTCAAAAACACAATCCTTATTCTTACTTCTAACCTCGGGTCTTCTGCTATACTGGACGGTATTGACTCAAATGGAAACATTTCCGAAAATGCAAAAGCGGAAGTAGAAACACTCCTAAAACGCAGTTTCCGCCCCGAGTTTCTTAATCGACTTGATGAAATTGTCTTCTACAAACCTTTGACAAAGGATGAGATTGATCAGATCATTGATTTGCAGATAGCTGATCTTAATCGTCGTCTAGCCGATAAGCAACTGTCCACAGAATTAACTGACAGTGCTCGTAGCTATATTATCGCCCAAGGCTATGATCCAATCTACGGTGCACGACCGCTCAAGAGATTCCTTCAGAAAACTGTGGAAACATTGATTGCAAGGAAAATTATTGCTGATGATCTGGTCCCGAAATCTAGGCTTGTGGTTGATTATGACGGATCTGATCTCGTAGTAGATGAAATAATTGAAGCCTAATAATCGTTACCACTCAAAAAAAACCGTAAACGGCTTGAGGAAAAAAATCTTATGATGACAGCCAGCGTTGCAAGACGCTGGCTTTTTTATGATACGCTGTTTCGAGCACAGTTGACATGACTATAAATTACTTGATCAGCCTTAAATGTCTGCGTTTATTGACCACTTGATATTGTTTTTGACCAGTTGATATGACGATAAACTGATCAGCTTGAATGTCAGCAATACCTGTCACGCTTTATAAACTGGAATTTCGGAAAATGGAACGTCTATTTCGGTCCAACGGAACGCTCAATCCTTTTGAAACAATACGGAAACTGTCAATGATTTCCCTTCTCGGGAACGGCATCATTGCTCTGGCAATTATGGATTTGATAGATAATTGTGTCTGGGAGGAGGAAACCAATATAACCAATAGCAGGCTCGGTGTTAATAGAGGTTTTGTTAGCTAGTGTCTGCTTAACAAACCCTCTATTTAAAAAATCGATGCCAGGGAGGCATGATTCTACTCTCCTTTGCCAGGCTTCTCCTTTTCTTTCTCGATCTATTCAACTGCAAGTTTGAATGTCCCGAAGATTCCCGGCTAATGCGTTTCCTCCATATAGCCGGTAGTGAGTAAAAGGCTGCTAATGCTGAAATTCTTCTAGAACGATGAAATACGGATAATACGAATTCTCTTGTGGTTATTTTGCAAGGTATCTTGTCAAAATAACCTTTCGTAACTGGAAAATAAGGGCTCCTAGTACTCTCCTGCAATGCTTTGCTACTTGCCACTAGATTCCAGTAAACAGAGCCGCATACGGTATTCCCCTTGCTTTCCAAGGAAGTCTGTTAGCATTATTAATTCTTTCGTTCTCTTTGTCCAATCCCATACCGCAGGTCTGATTGAAGTGAAAGAAACTGAGCTGCTACTGTTCGTAATTTGTGGATTTGTACATGATTTTCACCTCCAAGTGCAAGCCACAAAGCCAATAAATACGTCATTTTATCTCCAAAAGCCTTGCACTTAGTATAGCAGATTATCACCTGAAAACCTTTATTTACAACACTTCCCGGTTTGTTAAGCAGGCACTAGCTATTCTGCAGCAGTGAAAACTTCCTTTTGTTTGTGAAATCAATTTTGATAATACAGGAGTCATGTTATGCCCATTCTGGATTCAGTCAAGACTATCCCTTTGTTCGCTCAACAATCAAAACAAAAACACTCCCCCTCCCCATAATTCCTCTAATTATCCTATAAACAAGAATACATAGCTTGCATGCAAGCTATGTATTAAACAATATCTTTCGTTGTTGCAAACGCCAGCATAGGGCGGAGTTGCGTTTGCGAATACGTGTATTATGAATCATCTGATCTAAATACTCTGTTTTTCCAACTAAAACAACCAACTGCTTTGCCCTGGTGACACCAGTATATATAAGGTTCCGGTTTAGTAACATCGGTGGACCACCAACCGAAGGAATGACAACTGCTTTAAACTCGCTCCCCTGACTTTTATGAATTGAAATACAATATGCAAGCTCCAGGTCTTCTAAATCAACGCTTCCATATGTTACTTCCCGACCATCTTCAAAGATTACACTAACGGTTTTATCTTCATTATCAATTCCGTTAACATAACCTATATCGCCGTTAAAAACTCCAGTACCCTCTTCCCAACCATTAGGGCCCTCTCTCTCCCATTCAAGATTATAGTTATTACGTGTTTGCATGACTTTATCATGTACACGAAATGTTACATCTCCTCGTACTCTTTCCGGCTTACTGGGAGAAGGTGGATTAATAGCTGCTTGCAAAAGGATATTTAATGCATATACACCACATTCCCCTTTTTTCGTAGGAGAAAGAACTTGAATATCCTTTGGTGAGATTTTCAAAAACTTGGGGAGACGTTCAGTGCAGAGAGAAATGATATGTTGTGCAGCCTCGGCAACCGTTTCTGTGCGTTCAAAAAAGAAGTCGCTGCCTTTTGCATTAACAATAGGAGCCTTTCCCAAATTAATCTGATGAGCATTGTATACAATCATGCTCTTATCATCCTGCCGGAAAATCTCTGTCAATTTTGTATATGGAATTACACCACTCTGGAGCATATCATGAAGTACATTTCCTGGGCCTACACTGGGTAATTGATCATCGTCCCCGACCATAATCAATCTGGTGCCAGGACGTATGGCCTTAAGAAGCGCATTCATTAAAAAAATATCGACCATGGACATCTCATCAATGATGAGGGTATCAATATCCAGAGGATTATCCTCATCCCTTTGGAAATGCCCTTCTTCTTCTCCGGCGAACTCCAACAGTCGGTGAATAGTGCTTGCTTCGTGTTCACAAGCTTCTGACATTCTTTTTGCGGCTCTTCCTGTCGGAGCGGCAAGGGCAATCTCTGCTTTGGGTCCTAATAATTGAAGTATGCATTTGATAATGGTTGTCTTGCCGGTACCCGGGCCGCCCGTGATGATGCTCATTCCATTACTGACAGCTTCCATGATCGCCTTTCGTTGCATGGAGTGAAAAACAACCCCTTCATTGCGCTCAAAGGCGTTTATCTGAGCTTCAGGATCGGTAGCTGCCATTTGGGGGATACTCTGAAGTAATGTATAAAGTGCATTGCTTACCCGGTTTTCTGCGGAATAGACACTGTTCAAGTATACCGCAACAATTTCTCCGCGATGCTCATCCGGCAGTATTTCCGCTTTAACGCCATGTTCTAACAGCAGCGAATCCAACGTGCTATCCACGAGTTCGATACGGCAGTTTAATAGGGATTTTGCCGAACGCAAAAGATCCTGCCGCGGAAGATAGCAGTTTCCCTCTCCCATCGCTTCAGTTAATGCATAAATAATACCGGAATGGACACGGAACGGGTTATCCGCAGAAATACCGATGCTATGTGCAATACTGTCTGCTGTTTTAAAGCCAATACCTTCGATGTCCTCTACCAGGCGATATGGATTATTCTGGACTATTCCTTGAGCATCCTCACCATATTCCCGTATGATTCTCATTGCCAGAGTAGGCGAAATATTGTATTTCTGAAAGAACATCAGAGCTTCCCTTTCATGGGAATGCTCTGCATAGCTTTCAGCTATCATTTGGGCCTTCTTCTTTCCAATTCCGCTGACTTCTGAAAGACGCTCCGGCGTCTCTGCCATGATTTTCAGGGTTTCATCTCCAAAGCGAGCAACGATCAGCTTCGCCATGGAAGGGCCGATTCCTCGGATAATGCCGCTTGTCAGATACCGTTCAATAGCATCTGCGGTATCCGGAAGATTAATATCAAAGGAAACTACCTTGAGTTGTCGGCCATACATAGGGTGATCGACCCAATCCCCTTTTAAGCTTATTGTTTCGCCTTTTGAAACATTCGGCAAAATACCAACAGCTGAAAAAGGTGTCTTGCCAGCTTTGACGGTAAGCACAGTATAATTCGTTTCATCATTATGATAGACAACAGATTCTATCACAGCATCCAGTTCAACCATGGATATTAACACCTCAGGTATTCAATCGATTGCGTACCGGTCCTCTCAGCAGATCTCCTGGCCCAATCCCTTCAGAAGGAATCCAAACATGATCCAATGGAATATTGACCACGGAAATGCTCTCCCCTGTTGCTTCCCGTACCAAATTCTCAACAGGAAAGGGACGAATTCCTGATGGAGTAAGGGCTTCAAGCTCTTCTCCCTGGAAGAAGCGGTTCCGCATCTCGACCAGCGCTTTTCCATCTTTTACATCCAAGACATATCCCATGTATTCCCGAAACTGTTTGGTGATATTGTCTTCGACGATTGCCTGTGGTTCACCGAAGAAAAATCCTGTGTCATAGCTGCGATGACTAATAGTGCAGAGCTCTTCCATTCCTTCTCTAACGAGTTTTTCAGGCATCGTTTTCCACTCAGGATGATCAAAGCAGGCATCCAAAGCTGCCCTGTAAGCTCTCGTTACTGTAGCTACATAAAGCTCATTTTTCATACGGCCTTCAATCTTCAAACATGATACTCCAGAAGCAATAAGCTCGGGAATATGCTCTATCATGCAAAGATCACCGCTTGACAGAATAGCCGTACCATGTTCATTTTCAATAATAGGCATTACTGTTTCCGGATGCTTTGCTTCGTGTAATGTATAGCTCCAACGACAGGGTTGTGTACATGCTCCTCGATTCGCACTTCTACCATTAAGATACCTGGAAAGCAGGCATCTGCCAGAGAAGCTCATACAGATGGCACCATGTACAAAGCATTCCACTTCCATGTTCCCGGAAAGATTAGTTACCATGCGTTTAATTGCATCAAGGCTAAGCTCTCTTGCAACAATGACTCTGCTTGCACCCAAGGAACGATAAACCTCGGCGTCTGCAGTATTTGTAATATTAGCTTGGGTACTCACATGGATAGATAGACCTGGGACTTCTCTCGCAATTCGTGCTATAGCCCCAAGGTCAGAAACAATGACGGCATCAACACCCAAATCTCGAGCAATTCGAGCGGTTTCTACCATTCGATCAAGATCAGAATCAAATGCAAAGATATTCAGTGTCAGATAAAGGCATTTGCCTTCTTTATGACATAGTGCTGCTGCCCTGGAAAGCTCTTCCTGATTTAGATTGTGGGCAGATGCCCGTAAACTAAATTCCTGTAAACCACAATAAACGGCGTCTGCGCCAAAGCGCAGCGCCGTTTCAAGTGCTCTCAGGTTGCCAGCTGGTGCTAACAATTGTGGTCTGTTCATTTTGTTAATCCTCGACTCTTGTCGTATTCTTCCCATAGAGGACGATACATAGCCACAGCAGCATTATGCTCCTCTAGCGTTCTGGAAAAATGCAGGTTTCCAGAACTGGGATCCGTTGAGCAAAAATATAAGTAATTCAAAGCAAGATACTCTTCGTCCGGATAAAGTGCAGCAACAATCGCATCCATGGAAGGATTACAAATTGGTCCGGCAGGAAATCCCTTATGCAGATAAGTGTTATATGCAGAATCCACATTCAGATCAGAATTGCTTAGCGCCATTTTTTCAGAACCGGATATGTATTTTACAGTTGCATCCGAATCAAGTGACATATTCATTCTCAGACGGTTATGGAAGACCGCGCTGACCTTCGAAAAATCACCGGTTTTTGCTTCTTTCTCAATCATAGACGCCAGGATAAAGACATCATCGACAGAGAGCCCAATTTCGGAGGCACGTTCATCATAACTGCTTAAAAAAACTGCGCTAGTTTGTGTCAGGAGGCGGCGGATGAGTGCATCTGGTGTAGTATCGGTATAAATCTCATATGTATTTGGTGAAAGATACCCTTCCAGAGCATATCGACGGTCGCCACGTGGCAAAATCTGACCTATCATTTCGAATCCAGCATAGCTTTCTCCATCTCGGCAGAGAGAAAGGAATTCTGTATCGCTGGAAAGCACGCGATTGCGCACGAGATATGCAGCGATATCCTCAACAGTCCAACCAGGAATGACGGTGATATTCATTGTTTTCGGTCTCCCATCACCGCTCTGAAGCTGAGAGAGTATTTCCAAGGAAGACATATCCTTGCGCAAGACGTAAGAACCACTCTGGATTCGTTGACTGCTGCCAACAAAATCACCCAGGTATTTGAATACGGTATGGCTGTGTATAAGCCCAGCATTTTCAAGGTTTCTGGCAACAGTGGAGAGAGAGCTCCCCGAGGATACGGTAAAGGAAATGTCCGTATGATCTGTAGGATCCACCGCTGCAAGATAAGCATTTTGAATGTGAAGCCAAGAAGTATAAACAAGTCCGCAGACTATCACAAAGGCACAAACAAAGATGAGGCCCCCCCTGATCAGTTTCCACAGCCAGGCATACCAGAAAAAACCATATTGCCGTTCCCGATGGAGGTCCTGCTCTACTTGTCGAATACTCTTCTTTTTTACCTTCTTTGCCAAAGACATCACCTGTTTCAGGCATTCGGGATGACGAATTCAATACCGCTGGCTTCAGTCAACGCTTTGAAAACATCAAGTAGGGTCTTTTGCAACGACATTTCTGCCAGAAGATAATTCTGCACATCATTATTCATCATGAGCAGTGTAGAGATTTGTTGAAATCGTTGCATATCGTCGCTGGAAGAAGTACCCTGTCCACTTATCATGCCCATCTGAAGTTGAGTCTGCAACCTTTTATATTCTTTGATAAGCAGAGCATTGGTTTCATCAGACATAGCAATTTCTTTAAGCTTTTTTAAACGGATTACTTCTTCAGACTCGCGAAGCTTATTACACAGCTCATTCGTTACATCATAAATATTCATAATCAAGTCTCCATGATAATCGGCAGGATCATAGGATTACGCTTAAGCTGGCTGAAAAGAAACTCATGCATTTCGTCTTTAATACCATTTTTAATTGGTGTCCACTCAGCTTGAGTAATCGTTTCAAATCGATCAAGTACCCCCTGAACGACTGCTTTAGCTCCATTTATGATTTCTTCATTTTCGCGCACATAAACAAAGCCTCTTGAAATCAATTCGGGACCAGAAGAGATCTTACCGGTTTCTTTGCTGACACCAACCACAACGATAATAAGACCATCCTGCGACAAGTGTTTACGGTCGCGCAATACCACAGAACCTACATCGCCAACGCCTAGACCGTCAACCATGACTGAACCGGTCGGAATTGGGCCAGCAATGCTTGCTTCGTTCCATGAAAGCTCCAAAGCCTGTCCAGGTTCTACCAAGATTGCGCGATCTTCAGGCATACCCATGGAACAAGCCAGATTGATGTGCTGCTTAAGCATTCGATATTCACCGTGAATCGGAATGAAATAACGTGGTTTTGTCAGAGCATGCAAAAGCTTCAGCTCTTCCTGACATGCATGTCCGGATACGTGAACATCTGCAATACGGTTATAGACGACATTTGCACCGCAACGATACAGCTGATCAATAATGCGAGAAACCATTATCTCATTTCCCGGGATCGGAGTAGCAGAAATGATGACCATATCGCCTTCTCTAATCTGCAATTTCCGATGTTCGCTATTCGCCATACGGGTAAGGCCGCTCATGGGTTCCCCCTGACTGCCTGTGGTCATGATCAGTATTTCATGGTCTTCGTAGCAATCCAAATCCGCAACTTCTACAAAAAGTTCAGCAGGGATTTTTAGCTCACCAAGCTGAAGAGCCATCTTGGAAACGTTAACCATGGATCGTCCAACAAAACAGATTCGGCGGCGATACTGGATACAGTAATCGATAATAGCCTGGATACGATGGAGATTAGAAGCAAACATTGCAATAATGATTCGCCCTTTTGCTTCTCTGAAAAAATTACCGAGTGATTCAATAATTTTTTGCTCACTCATGGTATAACCAGGTCGCTCTACATTCGTAGATTCTGCAAGCAAAGCGAGAACTTTCTTACTTCCATAGGCTGCGAACGTATTAAGATCTGTAATGTTCCCGTCAATCGGAGTGTAGTCGATTTTGAAATCGCCGCTCATAATAATGGTACCTGCTTCACAGGTAATCGCCATTGCAACAGCGCCTGAGATAGAATGGGAAACATGAATAAACTGGACTGTAAAACAACCCACCTGAATCGTTTGGGAAGGTTTTACCACTTGTAACACATAATTCTCAATATTGTGTTCTTCTAGTTTACCTTTAATGAGTGCACATGTAAGCCGAGTACCATATATGGGCGCAGGTACACGTGGCAAAACATATGGAATTGCACCAATGTGATCCTCATGTCCGTGAGTAATCAAATATCCCTTCACACGTTCTTTGTTTCGCTCTAAATAGGTAATATCAGGGATAACAAGGTCAATTCCAAGCATATCCTGGTGCGGAAAAATGGAACCACAATCCACTACAACTATTTCGTCATCATATTCAATCGCGGTCATATTTTTTCCGACTTCGCCAATTCCGCCTAACGGAATTATTCTTACCTTGTCCATAATCGCCTCCTTCATAATCCGGCGTTGGATGTGTTATTTTATATTAAACGGATTATTTTCTCGAATCCGCAAAATGAGCAAACCGCGAGCAGAACACACATATCTAAGCTATTATATCATATACGATTTCGCTGTCAACAAGTAATGTGACATATTGCCATAAACAAATCCCTCAGAGAAATGCAAAGAAGATTTATATAAGAAAATAACAGTTCGTTTTTGTAAACAAAGGTGAAAAATAGAAGGCAATAAATGAAGAGAAAAGGAGAAAGAGAAAAACCTTCATGCTGAATTCTGTTGCGTATGAAAAAGAAAGCATCGTCCCGCCTTCTCTTTCTTAAGGATTACAAAGATACGTAGAATGTGAAAAGTAACAAGGCGGTACAGAAAAAGCAGCAAGTCATGATTGACCTGCTGCTCAATTTAGGATTTGACTTTAATTCGAACCAATGCTCTGCGAAGTTTAGCCTCGGCAAGAACTATCTCACGAGTATTCTCCTTGGCTTCAGCTAAACGTTGCTCAGCATTCTCTTTTGCATGTTGCGCACGTTCCAAATCAATGTCTTCTGCCCATTCGAAGGTGGTTGCAATGATCTTAGCCTCGCCGTTGACCATCGTTACCATACCGCCAATACAGGCTGCGTTCTTTTTGGTGCCATCTTCAAGTTGGATTACACATTCGCCTTCTCCGATTGCTGAAACGTAATCCTCATGGTTGGCAAGCAGTCCGGCATCGCCATCGATCATACGCAGACGAACCGTCTGCACCATACCATCAAATTCTAGACCGTCCGGTGTGGTGATAATCAGATGAAAGCTTGTCATTCCCGACCACCCTTTTTGGCCTTCTCCACTGCTTCATCAATGGTTCCCACAAACAGGAAAGCACTTTCAGGTAAATCGTCATGCTTGCCTTCAATAATTTCCTTAAAGCCACGTACGGTTTCTTTAATTGGCACGTACTTTCCTTCATAGCCGGTGAACTGTTCAGCAACGCTGAAAGGCTGTGACAGGAAACGTTGAATCTTCCGGGCACGCATAACAGTCAGTTTGTCTTCCTCAGAAAGCTCATCCATACCCATGATAGCGATAATATCCTGCAATTCCTTATAACGCTGCAGAATACGTTGTACGTCACGGGCAACCTGGTAATGCTCTTCACCTACAATATCCGGTGTCAGGATGCGGCTTGTAGATTCCAACGGATCTACAGCAGGATAAATGCCCAATGACGAAATGCTGCGTGAAAGAACCGTTGTCGCATCCAGATGGGCAAATGTCGTTGCCGGAGCGGGGTCCGTCAGGTCATCTGCGGGAACATATACTGCCTGAACAGAGGTGATGCTGCCATGCTTTGTGGAAGTGATACGCTCCTGAAGCGCACCCATCTCAGTTGCCAGTGTTGGCTGGTAACCTACAGCACTAGGCATGCGACCGAGTAAAGCTGATACTTCCGAACCTGCCTGGGTAAAACGGAAAATATTATCGATAAAGAGCAAAACATCCTGTCCTTCTTTATCACGGAAATACTCAGCCATGGTCAAGCCGGATAGCCCCACGCGCATACGGGCCCCCGGGGGCTCATTCATCTGTCCATAGACGAGCGCAGTACGATTAAGAACGCCACTATCCTTCATTTCATGATAAAGGTCATTTCCTTCACGTGTACGTTCGCCAACCCCCGTAAATACCGAAAGGCCACCATGCTGCTTGGCAACGTTGTTAATCAGTTCCATGATTAAAACAGTTTTGCCAACGCCTGCTCCGCCAAACAGACCGATTTTGCCGCCTCTAGCATAGGGAGCAATCAGGTCAACAACCTTGATTCCTGTCTCCAGCATCTCAGCGCTAGTTTCTTGCTCATCATATGCCGGCGGGTCTCTGTGAATCGGCCAACGTTCAAGATTTTCAGGTGCGGGTTGATTATCAATAGGGTCACCTAAAAGATTGAACATTCTGCCCAAACATTCTTTACCTACTGGTACAGAGATTGGACCGCCGGTATCCAAAGCCTCAGTCCCACGAACAAGCCCATCCGTGGAACTCATGGCAATGCAACGCACAATATCATCGCCGATATGCTGCGCAACTTCTGCAGTGATCTTCCGGTTGCCGTTTTGAATTTCAATGGCATTCAGCAACTGAGGAAGATCTCCATTTTCAAATTTCAGGTCCAGCACAGGTCCAATTACCTGAACCACTGTCCCCTTACTTCCTTTTGCCATAATTATCTCCTTCGTTTAGCATTAATGCTCCGCGCCGGCTACAATTTCCGTAATTTCCTGTGTTATGCTTCCCTGTCTTGCACGATTATACTGGAGGGAGAGAGAGCCAATCATTTCAGAAGCATTCTTTGTAGCCGCATCCATGGCAGTACGTCTGGCACCGAGTTCGCTGGCAACAGATTCACAGATGGCGCCATACAGCATGCCAGCCATATAATTGGGGACAATGGCGTTGTATACAGAGACTGAATCTGGCTCATACAAAACCAGTTGCCTGATGCCATGATGCTCTTCGGACTGTTGAATTTCTTTTTGCAAAGGAAGAAGTTTCATCTGATCAGGCACCTGGGACAGAAGTGAAATGAAACGTGTATAAATGAGGCTGACCTCATCGAACGATTCCTTCAAGTATTCTTCCGTAAGCATTTTAGAAAGCGTAAAACAATCGCTAACAGACAATGAAGCGACTTCAGCAAAGGCATCTGTCAGAACTTCGCGGCCTCTTCTGATCGTGTAATCAAGTGCACGCTTCCCAATCGGCAGATAGCAGGCCGGTATGTCACTCTGGTTTTCTTCCAACATACGGAATACATTGCTGTTATAACCGCCAGCCAACCCCCGGTCTCCTGCAATGATGATAATGCACCGTTTTTTAACATCTCTTGCAATCTGATAAGGGGATGAAAAATCCCTCGTGGCCGACTCAATCTGCCGGAGAGTCCTTCCCAATTCTTCAAAATAAGGACGCGCTCGTTCCTGTCTCTCCTTAGCCTTGCGTAACTTTGAGGAGGCAACCAGTTCCATGGCTTTGGTGATCTGCATCGTGCTTTCAACGCTTTTAATGCGTAGCTTGATATCCTTCATAGAAGCACTGGCCATCTTAAATCACCTCTTCTACTTTGCAAGGAAATCCTTGGTATACTGAGTGAGACAATTCTTCAGCGCTTCTTCCATTTCAGGTGCAAGCTTGCCGGTTTCAGCGATTTCCTGCATAAGATCCTTATGCTGAGCATCGAGGCGGGCATATAATCCGCGTTCATATAGAGGAACTTTTTCAACGGGAACATCATCCAGATAACCATGTGTAACCGCATAAATAATAGCAACCTGTTTTTCTACCGGGATCGGCTGATTCTTTCCCTGTTTGAGAACCTCCACAACACGTTCACCCTGTGCAAGGCGTGCTTTGGTATCTGCATCCAAATCACTGCCAAACTGCGCAAAGCTCTGCAGTTCACGGTACTGACTGTAAATCAGCTTAAGTGAACCTGCCACCTTCTTCATAGCCTTGATCTGGGCATCTCCGCCAACACGTGAGACAGAAATACCCGGGTTGACTGCGGGCATGATACCAGAGTGGAAGAGCTCGCTTTCCAGGAAAATCTGACCATCGGTAATGGAAATTACATTCGTAGGAATATAGGCAGAAACATCACCTGCCTGGGTCTCTATGATCGGCAAAGCTGTCAGGCTTCCACCGCCATATTCAGGAGCCATGCGGGCCGCACGTTCAAGTAAGCGGGAATGAAGATAAAAAACATCTCCAGGGTAAGCTTCACGTCCCGGCGGTCTGCGAATCAGAAGGGAAAGTGCGCGATAAGCAACTGCATGCTTGGAAAGATCATCATAAATGATAAGGACATCTTTCCCCTGCTGCATAAAGAATTCGCCCATAGTACATCCTGAATATGGGGCGATATACTGCATGGGTGCGAGTTCGGATGCAGTAGCACTGACCACGATTGTGTATTCCATGGCCCCCGCTTTTGTAAGCTGCTCTACCAACTGGACAACGGTAGAATTCTTCTGTCCAATTGCAACATAGATGCAGATTACACCTTTTCCCTTTTGGTTAATGATTGTATCTGTAGCAAGGGTAGTTTTTCCGGTTTGGCGATCACCAATAATAAGTTCACGCTGTCCACGTCCAATAGGAATCATGCTGTCTATGGCTTTGATGCCGGTTTGAAGCGGAACATTAACACCCTTACGCTCAATAATGCCCGGTGCATTATTCTCAATAGGACGAACTTCGTCTGTATTAATCGGGCCTTTACCGTCAATAGGCTGTCCAAGAGCATTCACGACTCGACCGATCAGCGATTCTCCTACAGGAACAGAAACAACGCGTCCGGTTCTTTTAACTTTGCTTCCCTCATGCAATCCCTCATCTTCTCCAAGAATAACAATGGAAACGGAGTTTTCTTCGAGATTAAGGGCCATACCGTATTCGCCATTCTCAAATTCCACAAGCTCGTTGGCCATGCATCTATCCAGGCCGTTCGCCCGAGCAATACCATCACCGACGACAATCACTGTACCGGTTTCATCCTGCTCAATTTTTTGGCCGTAGTGTTTAATCTGATTTTTGATAATCTGAGAAATCTCTTCAGGTTTTAAATCCATGGGTTCACCGTCTTTCTTGTTTCTCAATATGCGGAAGACAGCGACCTGCGTAAAGTCGCCAGTTTAGTCAGGATAGTGTTGTCCAGCGTATAACCGGACATTTCGCAGCGAATACCGCCACGAACTGAAGGATCCACAATTTCTTTAAGCAAGATTTCCTTGCCGGTTCGCTCGTGCAGCGCAGCAGTCAGGCGTTCCTTCTGCAGTTTCGTAAGCTCAATTGCAGTAGTCACGGTCACGAACTCAATATTATGTTTCTCATGATACCGCTTTTCATAAGCAGAAAGACACTGAGGAAACTGATCAAAGGCATTGCGATCCGAGATTAGCTTGAGAAAATTAAGTACGTATTGATGGCAGCGTCCAGCAAAAGCGTCTTGAAGCAGACCTGCCCGTTCCGCAGCTGGAATAGACTGATTCATCATCAGACGTACATAATCATGCTCCTCTGAAAGAATAGAAGAAATAGTTTTAAGCTCTGAAAGAACCTGCTTGTCAATTCCTTCTTCCGAGGCCAGATCAAAAAGCCCTTCGCCGTATACCTGTCCAAACGCTGTCACGAGGCTTCACCTACATTCTGGATAAAATCGTCAATAAAGGTCTGATGATCTTTGGCGCTGACTTCACGATCAATGACCTGTGACGCAATGTCCATCGCAATGTCAGATAGTTGATTCTTCACTTCATCAAAAGCCTTCTGCTTTTCAATATAGATTTCATTCTGTGCACGTTGTTTGATCTGAGCGGCATCTTTTCTTGCCTTGTTCAAAATGTCTTCGGAGATTGCACTGGCAGATTCCTGCGCGGTAGCAATTACACGGTCGGCTTCTTCACGTGCACCAGTCATCTTTTCCTCATAAGCGGCCTTCATAGTCTTTGCAGCCGTTTCAGCGTTTTCTGCTTCTTCATAATGGTGATCAATTTCCGCTTTACGCTTTTCCAGAATATCGGTGACTGGTTTAAAAAGGAACTTCTTGAAGAGGAACATCAAAAGAAGAAGGTTGAGAATCTGGAAGATCATTGTCCAAGGGGTAATGGTTACAAGTTCCTGAACTTCCATTCTGAGGAACCTCCTTTTTTATTAGAACTGTCCGAGCAGTGGATTCGCGAATATCAGAATGAGGGCAATAATCAGGCTGTACAGACCTGTGGTTTCTGCAACAGCACAACCCATGAACATCGTGGTTGTGATGGTTCCCTGCATTTCAGGCTGACGAGCCATAGACTCCAAAGCCTTACCAACAGCATAACCTTCACCAATACCAGGTCCAAGACCACCAATCATTCCGCATCCGGCACCAAGCGCCGAAAGGCCTGCTACGATAGCTTTAGCGATAATCTGTACACTTGTAGAATCCATAATCTTACCTCCAGAATGTTTTATTTGGATAATAATAGAATAAATGCGCTAATGCACAATTATACCGGTTTTAGTCTTGGGACGGCAGCGCAGCCCCGATATACATCATGGTCAGCATGCAGAAAATGAATGCCTGAAGGATACTGGAAAACCAGTCAAAATATATAGACAGGACAGCTGGAACACCAAAGGAAAGAATTGGAATATTAGAAAGAAACTCTCCAACGGCCCCAGGCAGAAGTCCTAAAATCATTGAAGATAATCCCGATAAACCGGCATAAATCAATGTCGTAATAACGGAACCGCTTGCAATATTACCGAAGTGACGGAATGCCATCGAAATAGGTGTTGCAATTTCGCTGATAAGGTTCATAGGAGTCATAACAAATACAGGTTCGGTAAAACCTTTCAGATAGCCGCCAACCCCATTAAACTTAATCTTGTTATAGGTAATGAGGACAAACACCAACATCGCCCACCCGAGTACTGTAGACAGATCACTTGTCGGTGCATACAGCCCAAGCGTAGAAGAAAGGCTGCATCCCGCAGACAAAGCGAAAAGAGCACAGATCAAGGGTTCATAAGAGGTGTTGGAAAAAGGACCTCCCATATTTGTACCCACCATGTCCTTTATGGCAGTTACGATCCATTCAGCGACGATCTGTCTCTTTTTCGTGGGATGGACCTCTAGATTTTTGGTCATGAAACGACATGCTAATACCAAGACTATCATCACAGCCCAGGTAATAACTACCGTTTCAGTCAGTATAAAGCCCCCCAGCGCCGGTATGGATATCAAAATACGGGCACCAGTAATGCTAATTCCCATTATTTATAGCCTCCTGACATCTTCAATCTTTGATCTGCCCTGTAATCTGCATGATAAAAATAGTAATCCTGGGAAAAACAAGTGCGATTACGCATGGAATTCCATCTGCAAATGGCAATAAAAAAGCCGCTACAGCTACACCAAGCTGCATCATCATCCGCATGCGGTAGGATAATTGCATCTGCTGTTTAGCTGCATCAGGATCATCAAAAGTAATTGTTTTTCTGATTGTCCGACCTAGCAAATAGAAATTACCGACTGCAATAGAAATCCCCATCAGTCCGCCGATAACTACTTTTACCGAAAGCATACCAGCAAAACCATAAATCACGAACATCGCGATACCTAATAATACACTTCCGATCGCTATGAACCTGGTATTTTTTGTAATGCCATCTTCTTGTTGCTTCATGATTTTCAGCAGTCTCCTGACGCAAAAACTTCTGGCAAATTATATCATCAATCGAAAAAAGGGTCAATCGCATTTTCTTCAAACGTTAATAGATCCATTAGTTATTTTCAATTTTTTCCTCTGATATCATGCAAATGCTTACATTTCACAGTGTATGAAAACCTGTACTATCTGAGTTATCAACCCAGCCGAAAGATTTCAACTAAACAGAAATATACTCCGCAGTTAGAAAACGTCACTTCATATTATGACTGTTTGTGAAAGTATTGTATGGAATTCATGACAAATTATAAACGGAATGCAACAAAATAAAAAACTTCAGAATGCAAATAGCATTCTGAAGCAAGAAAACAACTATAAAACCGTCGGAAGCATACAATGAGCAGCTTTCGAAGAATAATTACTTGAGCTCAGCAAAATACTTGATGGTTCGTACCATCTGGCTGGTATAGCTGTTCTCGTTGTCGTACCAAGACACAACCTGCACCTGTGCAGTCTCGTCATCAATCTTGGTAACCATCGTCTGGGTAGCATCAAACAGAGAGCCATAACGGATGCCGATAACGTCGGAAGAAACGATCTCATCAGTGTTATAGCCATAGGACTCGGAGGCAGCTGCCTTCATGGTCTCATTGATAGAGTCCTTGGTGATGTCTTTGCCTTTGACAACAGCAACCAGGATGGTGGTGGAACCGGTCTTTACAGGAACACGCTGTGCGGAGCCGATCAGTTTTCCATTCAGCTCAGGAATAACCAGACCGATAGCCTTTGCAGCACCAGTGCTGTTAGGAACGATGTTTTCAGCACCAGCACGAGCACGACGGAGATCGCCCTTGCGATGCGGTCCATCCAGAATCATCTGATCGCCGGTATAAGCATGAACAGTAGTCATAATGCCGGATACGATCGGATACTTGTCATTAAGAGCCTTAGCCATAGGAGCGAGGCAGTTGGTGGTGCAGGAAGCAGCAGAAATGATCTTGTCTTCCGGAGTCAGGGTCTTCTCATTGACAGAATATACGATAGTGGGAAGATCATTGCCGGCAGGAGCAGAGATAACGACTTTCTTGGCACCTGCATCGATATGAGCCTGAGATTTTGCCTTGCTGGTGTAGAAACCGGTGCATTCGAGCACAACATCAACATCCAGCTCTCCCCAAGGAAGATTTGCAGCCTTCGGCTCAGCATAAATGGTAATTTCCTTGCCATTTACAGTAATGGATCCGGGAACCTTTACAGTCTTGCCATCTTCTTCAAACACAGGCTCCTTGGAGCTTACAGAATCCTTATATTTGTAAGAACCCTGTGCAGAGTCATATTTGAGCAGATGCGCTAGCATCTTGGGGCTGGTCAAATCGTTGATAGCAACGACTTCGTAACCTTCTGCATCGAACATCTGGCGGAAAGCAAGACGGCCGATTCTGCCGAAACCATTAATAGCAACTCTAACCATGTGAATCTCCTCCTGTTAATACAGTACGTTTTATAAGGTTGTCACGGTGTATATTTTAAACAAGTCAGGGCTTTTAATCAAGAGCAATTCAGTTTTTTTTTAAAGATTGGTAAAAATTTTTGCTGATACGAAAAGAGTATGAAATGATGCACATGAAAAGTATCTGAATTTGTGATTTTTTTGACAATTTTCGTTAATAAATTGGATTCAAACATTTCTAATGCGCAACATTTTGGATAACTTCCACATATTCTCCGCGGACATAGCCTTCCACTGAATCGGTTCTCACTTTTACCCATCCGTCGTCCTGCGTGGATTCTACGATCATTTTCTGTCCAAGATATAAACGTCGGATAATCGTTCCGGAAAAAGCGGGATATTCCCGCAAATTGACAGAGGAATCCTCCTGGATATTGACAATCTGCCCGACAATCGTTTGATCATCCGGAATGGTTACGGGCATCAAAGTGGGTCGAGGTGTCGGAGATGGACTGGGCTCGGGGGTAAATCTCAAGTGCTGATTCGGAGCTGGCTTTTCCTTTTCAGAATCAACAATACCCATTAAGGTTGTTCCAGGATAATAGAAAGAGAGAATATCATAATAGTAAAGACCATTAAGAGCCATCTGTTCCGCTCCACGCTGAGAAAGACCCACCCCGTGTCCGAATCGACGTGTTTCCAGATTAAAAGCATCGCCGATATTGATTATCTGCAGAACTTCGTTACTATATTGATTAATGGAGAGCTCCAGAAGCTGTTCCAGCTTTCCATAAAAAGGAACAGAGAAATCGATGGTTTTCGATTCACCTGCATTATCTATCACAACAGTGAACAGAAGTGATCGTACGGTATGCCCATCCTTCTCATAATCCGCATCAATTCCCTCAATTCTTTCAAGTTTTGCGTCTGAACCCAGATTAATATTTGTTGTATGAATGGCATCCATCAGGAAGACATTCAGCGGATCATTAACTCCTCTACCTTTTCGTTCTTTTTTAATAGAAGCACGCTTTATCACGCTTTTGCCATTCTGAAGATCATAAGGATCTTCTGTGACTTTAAAATAATCGTATGCTTTCCCCGGCCAGATTATCTCCGGCAGCTCTGTATATCCGCCATTGCTGGCCGTGTAGTAGCAGACCGCAGGCTCGTGATTGTAGGTTACTACAATCCCTTTCGTATTGTTTACCGCCTGTTCGCTTAAAACATTCCGCTCCAGTCTTCCTCGATAGACCTGATCATTGGTTGAATCCACCACATCATAGCCGTTTCCTTTATTCACGCTAGCCAGTGCATAGGTTCTTGCTGCAACGCTCTGCGCTTTTAAGGCTTCCAACGGGAAAGACTCCCCCATTTCATATGGGACTACACCTAAAAGATAAGTTTCAATATCAAGATATAACGTTGAGACAATTGTCCCGTTTTCAATGTGAAGCCTTAGATCACCTTCGAATAGATTCTTTTCTCCGGTAAAGTAAAAACCCGAAGGGTCTTCTTTCTCTGAACAGGTGCACATTTTCCAATCTGTCCCAAGATCCATCGCTAACTTTCCGGTATGCAGGTACAGCACTTTTCCATCTGTTGAAAAGGTAAGGTCAGAACCTTTCTGAAAAAACATACGCCTGTCTTCAGAAGTATAGTCACCTTTCAGAGATATGTGTAAGGCATATTCTGTAGTACGGTTGGTCAGCCGCACACGTATCTCCTGTTCTGCTCTAGCATATGGGACAAAGAGCAAAATCAGAAAGAGCAGAATAAGAGGGATTTTTCTCATGCAGATCACCATTAATCTTTTAAACTTCGATACAATTCAGCATTATTGATAAGATGAGAAAAAAGCGCATGAGCCTTCGGAGAACTGGATTCCAAGTATTCAGGGTGAAACTGAACAGCGAGAACATTTTCCCGGCCACAAAGACTCATTGCTTCTATGATTCCATCTTCGGATTTAGCTTCAATGATTGTGCCTGGCGCAATAACTTTAACAGCCTGATGATGCATGCTGTTAACAGACATGGTTTCAGAACCAATCACATTGGCCAATAACCCTCCGGGTATTGCGTGCACCAAGTGAGCCGGATTATCATAAGGAGGATTCTGACGATGCGCTGTTTTAGAAAGACCGCATGCACTGGGAATATCCTGGATCAGTGTTCCGCCCATGGCAACATTCAGTACCTGAATTCCTCTGCAAATACCAAGAATCGGCATTTGCAGAGCCAATGCCTTTCGCGTTATGATCATCTCGAAAGAGTCTCTCAATTCATCTGGTGCGTCACACTCGTCCAATCTATTTTCACCATATAATGACGGGTCTACATCTCCCCCACCAGCAAGCAATAATCCGTCGAGTTCAGACAGGATATCGTCAATCACTCCCTCATCATTGGTTTCCGGAAGTAGCAACGGTATACCGCCCGCACGCAGAACAGCCTCCATGTAGTTCGTTTTTATAAAGAATCTCTCCGGATCCTGTTCATGGGAACCGGAGATACCGATCATTACACGCATCAATATCACCTCTGCGTCTTCTCTGCATTTTTTATTTTCGTCAACATTTCAAGATAAATCTTTCTTTGAATAGTTTCATCCGGCATCTTGTCTTTCAGCCAGTATTTTTCTGCTTCGATGGCCTGAAAAAAAAGCATTCCGAGCCCTGGAACAGCCGGAATGCCCTGCTGTTCAGCATACTGCAGCAATAATGTATGAAGAGGATGGTATACAGCATCAAAGACGCACCCTGCCATAGCCACTTCGCTCTCCGTCAAAGGACTGGCATAAGAATTCGGATACATCCCCACCGGCGTGCAATTCACCAGAAGATCACAAATATCCATCTGGCCCGTCCGTATGGTTCCAAGTTCACGAAAATCCTGACAGAGTTGTTCCGCCTTCTCCGTATTTCTGGCAACAATAGTAATGCTGGCTTTCTTTTCGAGAAGTGCATATGCTGCTGCACGTGCAGCACCGCCTGCACCGAGAATGATGGTATGCATTCCTTGTTCAACCTTCATACCGGCTTCAGCAAGTGCCCGCATCATTCCCTGCCCGTCAGTGCTGTGGCCTATCAGCTTTCCGTCGTTATTTTCGACGGTATTAACGGATCCCATTATTCGAGCTGTATCGTCTATTTCTGACAAATAAGGAATGATGCTTTGTTTATAGGGGATGGTTACATTAAAACCTTTATAAGTGTGCCGGAGAACACTGACCAAGGAGGGGAAATCTTCGCTATCGGCTACGAGAGGCATATATACCCCTTCGTAGCCGATAGCGGAAAAAATAGAATTGTGAATGAGCGGTGACCAAGTATGCGAGAGGCTTTTTCCGATGACAGCATAATACCGAGTCTTTTCAGTGATGCGCTCATCCAGCATAAGTCACCTCAGAATCGCACCGCATTCTACGCGGCAGGCATCCATAATCTTTTGCATCAGCGGATTGACAACTTCATCCGACAATGTTTTTTCACGATCTCTGAATGATAACGTGAAAGCGACGGACTTCATTCCAGGAAGCATCTGTGCACCACGATATATATCGAAAACAGCGGCATCTTCGAGATATGCCCCACCGGTTTTGCGGATCAACTCTAGAACTGTTCCGACAGCCGTGGATTCCTTCATGACCAGCGCCAGGTCCCGCGTAACAGCAGGGAATCTAGGCATCTCATGTACATGCGCCATTGGCTTTTCAACGGAAGCCAGGGCTTGGAGATCAAGCTCAGCTACCACTGTGCGCTGACTGAGTTCAAAAGATTTCTGGACTTCCGGATGAATTTCACCAATCCGGCATAGTACGGTTCCGTTTTCGGCAGTCAGAACGGCGGCACGACCGGGATGATGATAAGGCTCGGCGACTTTTTGTATTCCGGCTTCTACGCCGAACTGTCTGAGCACATCCAAGATCATATCACGAATGTGATAAAAATCATCTGGATCTCCATAGGCACCGCCACACAGCATAGGAATTTCTTTGGGGAGCTCACCGTCTTTGCGTCCATTCGCATCAAAAACAGGAGCTTTCTCAAAAAGCATTGCACGAGGAGTATTCCGGTTCTGATTGAGAGAAAGCGTCTTCAACATATCCGGCACCAGGGTTGTACGCATAACGCTGGTATCTTCTCCCAAAGGATTGCGGATTTTTAGCGGTTTTGTCCGAAGATCTCCTTCATTGAGGCACAGCTTGTCCAGCTGTTTCGGGCTGAAGAAAGAATAATTATATATTTCATAGAGGCCTCGGTCAGCAAGGAAACGACCAATTCGGTCGGTTCGCTTCATATTTTCATTCCGTTGTCCCGGAGACGTCTCTCCGCGCAGAAGAGTGGAGCCAATGTGCTCATAGCCATAGATACGCAGAACTTCTTCTGAAATATCCGCCTCTATCTCAATATCTTCGCGGTATGCGGGAGGAACAACAGTCAGGAGATCTTCCTCCAGGGTTACTTCCATCTCAAGTGCTTTCAGAATACGTACCATTTCCTCTGCAGGAATCTCCATCCCGATACGCCGATTGATGGATGCAACGGAGGCTTTCACCTTGGAAACGGGCTTGGGATTTGGATAAAAATCATACACATCGTCAATGACGTCTCCTGCCTCCAGCATATTTACTAATGCACAGGCACGGTCTGCGGCCTGCCGGCAAGTTGCAGCACATACTCCACGTTCGAATCGTCCAGACGCCTCCGTACGAAGCCCGAGTGCACGTGTTGTCAGCCTCGTATTCGTCCTGTCAAAAGAAGCAATTTCGAACATGACGGTTTTTGTATCTTCTGTAATTTCTGACTCTTCACCGCCCATGACGCCGGCAATGCCGGTTGCATTTTCCTGATCGGCAATCATAAGCATGTTTTCAGTCAGGGCCCGCTCTTTTCCATCAAGGGTGGTAATCGTTTCATCCTTTAATGCCCTGCGTACAATAATATGGCGATTCCTTACTTTATCAAGGTCAAAAGCATGCATCGGATGACCGGTCTCTACCATAACATAGTTCGTAATGTCAACGATGTTATTGATGGATCGAATGCCTGCACCATGCAATGCCTTACGCAGCCACATCGGAGACGGACCAACTTTCACATTCTTGACAACCCTTGCCACATAGCGCGGACAAAGCTCTGAATCATTCACTTCGACCTTGACAAAATCCTCCATTTTACCCGGAACAGTGATAACATCCAGGTTCGGAAGCGTAAAAGGTGTGTCAAAAACAACGGATGCTTCTCTTGCAACACCCCAGACACTCAGACAATCAGGTCGATTTGCCAGAATTTCAAAATCCACGATACTGTCATCTACACCGAGGATACTATGTACATCTGTACCTGGTGCATACTCTTCCTGGAAGATAAGCAGTCCCTTATCCCCAACAGAAGGGTAGAGATATTCAGGAACACCGAGCTCGGGTCCGGAACAGCACATACCAAATGAATCGACTCCACGAAGTTTTCCTTTTTTGATAACAATGCCGCCTGGAAGATGTGCTCCAATTTTTGCAACCGGGACTTCGTCGCCTTCATGCACGTTAGGAGCTCCGGTAACGATCTGAATGGGCTCCTCTTCACCTACATCTACCTGACAGATAACCATATGATCCGAATTCTCATGCTTGGAAACGGAAAGAATACGTCCTACAACCACGTGATCAAATGCTTTTTTCTGATCCTCTATTCCTTCGACGCCGGTTCCATGCATGATCATCTGTTCTTCAAAATCCTGATCGGATACATTTACATTAGTATATTGCCGAAGCCATTGCATTGGCACTTTCATAGAACTATTCTCCCTTCCTTAGTCGTCTTCCCTGAACTGAGACAGGAAACGATAATCTCCTTCATACAGCAGACGCATGTCGGTAATGCCATAATGAAGCATAGCAATCCTTTCAATGCCAAGTCCAAATGCAAAACCGCTATAGACACTGCTATCCACGCCACACATATCCAATACTTTGGGATTAACCATTCCTGCTCCAAGCACCTCGATCCAGCCAGTGCCTTTGCATACACGGCACCCTTTACCATGGCAAGCAACGCAGGTAAGATCCACCTCTGCAGATGGTTCGGTGAAAGGAAAGAATGAAGGCCTGAAACGAGTTTTCACTTCGGGACCGTACAAAGCTTTTGCGAAGATATCCAGAGTACCTTTAAGGTCGGCCATGGTGACGTCCTTATCGATAACAAGGCCCTCCATCTGATGGAAAACGGGAGAATGTGTCGCATCCACTTCATCCGCACGATAAACACGACCGGGACAAATAATGCGAATCGGCGGTTTTCTCTCCAGCATTACATGTGCCTGTACGCCGGAAGTCTGGGTACGCAGAACAATATTATCATCGACGTAAAAAGTATCCTGGGCATCCCGCGCCGGATGATTTTTAGGGATGTTCAATAATTCAAAATTGAACAGATCCTGTTCTACTTCCACTCCCTCAGCGACATCGAATCCCATGCTTGTAAAGGTTTCAACCAGTTTATTCTCTACAATAGACAATGGATGCAGACTGCCCGCGCGCTGATACGGACGTGGCTCTGTAACATCGATCTCCTCTTTTGCCAGGCGGTTGTTCTGTTCAATCTTCTTGAGATGCGCATCCAGCTGCATCATCTTTTCGGTCAGATTCTCTCTGACGGCGTTGATCATTTGACCAGCTTCAGGCCGCTGTTCCGCAGGAATCTGTCCCATGCTCTTCAGCATTTGGGTCAGGGATCCCTTTTTGCCCAAGATTTTAAGTCGAATCTCTTCCAGTCCGGTTTTATCGCGTATGGATTCGAGCTGCTCCAAGGTTTCTTTCTGTATTGCATTCAGTTGCTCCCGGATATCCATTCTCGTTCCTCCTATAAATATTTGTAAAAAAAGAAAACGGCCCTTTTCCTCGGGACGGAAAACGGCCGTGGTACCACCCAAATTCTCTTTTCTTGCAGAAAAGACTCATCAACGATAACGGGTTGACCGTTTGCTCTTATCCGGCATGGTTCAGAGCAAAAGCTCAAGAGTGAATTTCCCTCAGTCATTCAGTGAACTTTCAGCCGATGATTCACTTCTCTTTTGAACTTCTGTTATATAGGGCTTTGTCTCTTTCATCGCATGGAGTATTATACTGTCAGTTCTTCGAAAGCGCAAGCCTTTTTGGCTTCTCTTGTCAAAATCACTACGAGATCGACAAAAAAGATGAACAATGCTCTGTTGCTTCATCGTGATTTGAGAAAGGCTTTTCTTCAGAAAAGAAAAAATTCCCTATAAAATAAGGATAATGCTGCACTTCTTCCGATGTGAGGAAAGATCATCGATGATTAACACACATTCATCATGTGAATTCGGAAGAAATTTCAAGCCAGTCTAAAGCCAAAAACCAACAACCTGAGCATTAATCCGGAAGAAATAGTATTATTCTGGGGAATAAACAGAGAAAAAGAAGATAAAGCCCACCATGACCGAAACCGACATTTCTTCAAAGAATAATTCTAACGGAATTCCAGAGTGGATAGAAATCTTCAGTGGATCCGAAAAAACTTGGCTCACTACAAGCAAGGCTTCGAATCAGATTAAACTCATTATAATTGGGATGACCAATGGTTGATATGAACTTTCAAGGAAATAAATAAATAAAAAAGCTTCCCAATAAAGGAAGCTTTTTGGCAGGGGCAGAAGGACTCGAACCCTCAACAAAGGTTTTGGAGACCCACGTGTTACCATTACACCATACCCCTGTTTCATACGACTCGCGTAGTTTATCACATAAAGCAGGCACTGTCAATCCCCTTTTTTAATTTTTTGATGCACTTATTCATATGAAGTATTCGGCGTAAAGAGAGAAATGAAACAAGACTTTTTTCCTAATTCATTGATTCAGAATGATATTTTGCTTTCACATTTACTTTTCTCGAACTCATAAAAAATGAGCATATTGCATTTTGCAAGAAAGGAATTCCTGGCAGCAGAATTTTGATAGAAGTGTTCAAGAGGAAGGCAAGTGATGTTTAACTATTATTTCAAGGATTTATATTTAGCCAGTAAATAGGATTATTTTTTGTAAAAATTCTAATTTACTATTTACACCATCCCATTATAAAATAATACAATATGTGCGATATTTTGAAGTATATTATTAAACAATGACTATATATTAGCTGTTTTAAGGCTGTATCTCACAATTAACACATACATTTTGTTAAATCTCTTTTTTCAACCATTCCATAACTAAATGTTAATTCTTCAAAAACATAAACATATTCTGTTGTAATTCACACGCGTTTCCTATATAATGAGCGATGAATGATTTGATTCCCGCTTTTCTTATGCGGTAATAATAAGGAGAAGGCTTTATGGCACCAAAAAAAAGATTTACCCAAGAGTTGATTATAGAAAAGGCATATGAGCTTTTCCGCCAGCAGGGGGAAACCGCTTTGACAACGCGTCGCGTTGCAAAAGAGATTCATGCTTCCACTCAACCGTTATTCAGCTGTTTCGCTAATATCGACGAAATCCGTCAGCAAGTTTTTTTTCGCGCTGAAGAGGAATTTGTTAATATGCTGAAGCAGGCAGATTGCACTGAAGTTCCTTTATTTGCATACTGTAAGGCAATTCTTACTTTTGCATCCAATGAACCAATGATGTTCCCTACGCTGTTTCTCAGCAGGTACACACTTTCTACTGAAGATTATGTCAATTATATTAATAATCTTTGCAGTTCCATCGCTGACACATTTCACATTTCCACTGATCAGGCCACTACTTTCATGCATATTCTAGAGTGTACTGCTGTCGGAATGGGAGCGTCTCTTCTGCATGAGCCAGCAACTCTGGATCTGCAGTCTGCTTCTGATCTTCTTGAGAGTGTTTACAATGCTCAGAGCAAAGCTCTTGCCTGAAAGATTTCTCATTGAGTATCTTTCCGTACTTTCACATCTTTGTTAAAAGAGTCTGTGATCAATTGTTCCATTGAAATAAAAAGTGCATCTAAGTTATTTAGATGCATTTTTATTTTCCCTGTTTTACAAGATTGTCGGATGTATTTCCCATTTTTGTACCGTTGCTGCTTGCTTCGAGACCTTCAAAATACAATTTTAGGGCTGTGATTCACAGCCCCTTTACTTATTCTTGCTCAGATGTGACACGGTTCTTTATAACCTGGCCGATTCTCGCATTCTTGATAACACGTTGGCACATTAAACAGCACTCTGTATCAATGGGCTTCCCATCCTGCCAGCCAAAAACATAAAGATCCGCTCCGATCATGTCTGAACGATTGCCAGATATAATGGCATTCATTTCAGCATGCACTGCCTTGCACAATTCATATCGCTCGCCATGGGGTACTCCAAGCCGTTCCCGTTCACAATAACCTGCATCACAGCAATTAAGCTCTCCCCGACAAGCCCCATTGTATCCAGTAGAGACTATTACATCGTCTTTGACAATCACAGCACCGTATTGTCTCCGAAGACAGGTGGAACGTTTTGCAACTTCCGAGGCAATATGCATGTAGTAATCTCGTTTTGTAGGTCTCATGGCTTTCCCCTCCTATTCGGTCATATCATGTTTTGCTTAATCTGAGTAAATGCCGGATTATGAGGCACCTGAATGGAGCCGAAAAGAGCAGCCACACTTTAGTATTCCCCTCAAGAATGCTAAAGTGAATATGGAGCAAACCCCACGCCACCCAAACTCACAGATAAATGACTGGAGACTTAGCAGTGATGACTAACATGTATTTCTTTACGTATTTTCACAGAAAGGAAGACGTGTATCGCTGCGACAAAGCACACCAAAGTCATCAAAAAACAGATTGATCGCCTCAATGCCATAGTATTTGATTATTTCATCCATGAGAATTTTATCTCGATAGCAGATGAAAGTCAGTGACATCCCCGTGCGCTGTGCTCGTCCTGTTCGACCAATCCGATGAATATAATACTCTTTTTTATCCGGAAGATCATAATTAATCACCGTACTGACATCGTCAATATCGATTCCACGCGCAGCGACATCTGTAGCTACCAGGATTTCGTACTTTCCACGGCGATAATTACTCATAACCTTATCTCGCTGAGACTGTTTTACATCTCCATGCAAGCATTCCGCATTATAACCGGTTTTCTGAAGCCTGTCACAAAGTCGTTGCGTCATGTCCTTGGTATTGCAGAAGATGATAGACCGCTCAGCAAGACCAGCATCCAAAAGATAAAGAAGATGATCATATTTATCATATGGTGTCGTCTCTATCAGGTACTGGCGTATATTCGGTTTATCTTTATCTTCTGATGGAACAACCACTTCAACCGGGTTATTCTGATATTTCCAGGAAACAGTCAGTACATCCTGATTTGTCGTTGCACTGAACATAACCAGCTGTCTGGAGGGCAAAGCGGCCCGGATAATTTTTTCGACATCCTCCACAAAACCCATCTTCAACATTTCATCTGCCTCGTCCAATACCATTGTGTGAACATTTGCAAGTGAAATATTGCCACGTTCCATATGATCAATGAGTCTTCCAGGCGTAGCAACAAGAATCTGCGGGTTTCTCTGCAATGCATTCATTTGCTTTTTGAAAGATTCTCCGCCATATATTGCCGCAATTTTTATTCCGGTGATAAAGTGAGCCAGATTGGTGATTTCGTCTGCTATCTGTTGAGCCAGTTCCCTCGTAGGAGCTAACACAACTTCCTGAATTTCTGTACTGTTCAAGTCTACATACTCGAGCATCGGAATCCCAAAGCCAAGTGTTTTTCCGGTGCCGGTGGGTGCAATACCAATGACATCCTGCCCATCCATCATTAAAGGGATACATTTATCCTGAATCGAAGTCAGATCCGTAAATCCCAGCCACTGAAAAGCTCTTACTACTTCATCGCTGATGTCCATTTCACGCAAACGCTGAA
Organism: uncultured Clostridia bacterium; assembly: GCA_947167215.1. Lineage (GTDB taxonomy): Bacteria > Bacillota > Clostridia > Christensenellales > Aristaeellaceae > Ventricola. The sequence continues at coordinate 5,589 of CAMVHE010000001.1, read as the reverse complement.
CTCCAAGATTGGTTTCGTTATCCATTTTTTTCTCCTAATCATTCTTCTAAATTAGCCCGTAAATCCAATGAGCTCTTGTAACGGGTAACATTAATGACCAATGCAACTCCCGCCATATTCACAACAAGATTGGTACCTCCATAACTGATAAAAGGAAGCGGAATACCAGTAATGGGCATGACCCCGATGCACATGCCGATGTTCTCATAAACGTGAAACAGCAACATAGCCATAACCCCAAGTATAACAAGTTGGCCAAACTTGTCATCTGTATGGAAAGCAAGTAAAAGCATGCGATAGATCATGAATGCATATAACAGAATAAGTATCAGAGAACCCACAAATCCAAGGGTTTCTCCAACAACAGTAAAGATAAAGTCTGTATGGTTTTCAGGAACGTAATTCAGGTGAGTCAATGTGCCTTCTGCCCATGCTCCTTTTCCATACAGCCCTCCGGAACCAACGGTTACCCGTGAATTAATGATCTGATAGCTGCTTCCGGTAGGATCAGACTCCGGATCAATAAATGCCACCAGACGCAGCCAACGGAAATTGTTCGTAGATGCCAGGTACCAGATTACCGGGATTATTGCGGCAAAAGTAAGCCCCCCCATCGTAAAGATCCATTTGAGGTCAAATCCGCTGGCAAACAGCAGAACCACAAATATGACTACAAACACCATGAGCGTTCCGATATCCGGCTGCAGTAAGATCAGCAATGCCGGAACACCGAAATGGAGCATAACATAGATAAAATATCGAAAATTGGGAATCGCTTTGTCCGGATAGCGTGTCAATGCTTTCGAGAGTGTAATAATCAGGGCGATTTTAGCAAGTTCTGAAGGTTGGAATGTACGGTCCAGAAACTGAAACCAGCCGCTAACGCCGTTAATCTTTGATGTGGTAAGAACGACAGCAAGCAGCGCAACGTCAACCACATAAATAAGAGGCCACATGCGTCCAATAAAGTCGTATCGGACAGTCTGAAGAAGAGCAACAACCACCATGCTGACAACCACCCAGAGCAGCTGAAGTCTCCCGTTATTTGCGTCCATAACCAGTGCCTGTAAGGAGCGGTCTGATCCGAGATTAGGGTTATAATTTGCAATGGTGATTGCAAGCACACCATAAAGAGCCAACATGTATGCCGCAATCAACAAAGGCCAGTCAAAATGAGGTTTGGCCAGCCTATGATTCTGTCTGAACATGAATCCTCCTGTATCATGCTTTACGTAGATTCCTCAGAATGGTATTGCCCAACATGGCAAATCGCACCTGTCCGGATAGTCCTGCCGGTTCTATCAGTGCTGCCAGATCAGCATTATCAAGCCGTGCCAATACACCGGAAACAGGCATATCCAGCACTTGTTCCGCCAGCATGCTCATCAGCATCCGCTCATCCTCTTTTTGGAAAGAGGGCACAAAATTAAGGACAGCCTGCCTGTTGCAGACAAATTTGCTCATATCCTCGGCAACCGATTCAGCTGCCCGCATTCCGGCATTATCTCCCCTTGTAACGAGAATTGCAGAATCTTCCGCATCCAGAATGAAAGGCAGATCCGGATGGATACCGGGACATAGATCGATGATAATCAGCGAAAACTGGTTTTTCAGGGTATGGAGACAATCAGAAAACTCGGATAAAGGTAATATGTGAAAGAAATCCAAAGGTAAATAGGACAAATGCAGGCTGACCGGGCAGAGAACTTCTTCCTGCATCAAACCCGAGTTCATATCTGAAAGTGTAAAACTCACCTGGTTCTCGATGCCCAGAAGCAAATCTGCGGTTCTGCTTCTTCCGGAAGCGTCCAGATATAAAGTCTTTTCGCCGTTTCTGGCAGCCTGTCGGGCCAAGGCTACCGCTATCGTAGTCTTTCCGACACCTCCGCTCCCCGAAAGGAATGCGCATAAACTCATAAAAACCTCAATAAGCCAAAGAATTGGTGGGGGGCATGATATCTTCTCCCCCAAGCGACCTGTGGTCCATGTAGTATTCGCAGATTTCACGAATCGTTATAGAACAATAGGCTCCGCTGTAACCATGCGGAATATAGGTACAAATTGCAATTTCCGGATTTTCGTATGGAGCAAAGGCAACCATCCATGCATTGTTTTCAAGATCGATATCCGTCTTTTCTGCCGTTCCGGTTTTAGCACCAATATGATCACCAATATTTGTTTCAGCGAAGAATCGGGTAGCAGTACCTTCTGCCTCCGTAACGCCTTTCATCCCAAGCCGTATGCGGGAAAGATATTCGTCTATATGGTCACCTTCGATTTCAGATGCAAGAATAGGTGTGCTCTGGCTGAGGACTTCTCCGTCTGGCGAAATAATGGAATCAACCAGACGAAGATCATATACTTTTCCTCCATTGGCAACCGCTGCTATATACCTGGCAATAGCTACCGGCGTAATTGTCGTTATGGACTGTCCAACGGCGCACATGATCGCCTCCGAACCACCCCATTTAATCTCGTTCAGCATGATATACGTATCACCGGCAACGATCTGCAAGTATACCAATTCACGAGGCATATCCAATTCTTCCATTAAGATTGTTCGGATTTCAGGAAGCCAGTCTGACTGGTTGTAATCAACAGCCATATCCATCAGACGCTTAACGCACTTGTTTAATTTAGCTTCCTCGAAAGTCATATTATAATCTTCGCCTACATTGACAAGATGCTTCTTGATATTGTTAAAAACAATCGACGGACGCCAGGTAGCCTGTTCTGCTGCACTTATCGCTTTGTTTTTGTCATAGAGGGAAGTCTGACTGCCAACATATCCCTGCAATTCACCAGGCAGATCAATGCCGGTTTTTGTTGTCAGACCATATAAGGCAGCATATTTATAAAGCTGATCATCTGTCTGCTCATAAAGCCTGGAACCCACTGTATAGAAAAAATAGTTACAGGAGTGCGTAAGGCCTTCTACCACAGTCTGGTTTGCATGCTTGTTAAGCTGTCGCTGATTAACCCAGCATCTTGGAGGGCTGCTCTTATCATAAAGTGTAAAATAACCCAGGTCATCAATGGTTTCATCCATTGTCAGAACCCCGGTATTGAGCCCAGCGGTGGCTGTAACCAGTTTGAAAATAGAACCAGGCGTATCCCGTGAACCAATAGCATAATTTACCAATGGGTTTCTGCTGTCCAGAAGAATGGTAGACGCTGCGTCACCTCCAGCAATGAAAGCATTCGGATCATATGGAGGATAACTGGCAAGTGCCAGTACTCTCCCCTGCATATCCACCACTACCACAGCGCCTTTTTCAGCAAGTTCAATTGGGTTGCTGTCAAAGTCACGAGTTGTGCCCTGTAAAACATTTTTGTTGGTATCCAGCCAGGTGTCATTATTCAGGAGCCGCTCCTGCGTATCCCGGATGTAGTTGATGTTCTCCTGTAGAGCAGATTCAGCCACCCTTTGAAGATTGGAGTCAATCGTGAGTTTAATATTGTTACCGTCTGTGGCTTGCGTAGTAGACAAAGTTCTGCTGACAGCACCGTAACGGTCAATCTCTACCATGCGCTTGCCTACTCGCTGCGTGGTATTCGGAGTCAACCAGTCTTCCATCGTCTTTTCGATGCCATCCAGCCCGATGAGATCGGAGAGAGCATAGCCTTTATCCCTATAACTCGAATAATAGGTATCGTAATTCTGAATTTTTCCAATATAGCCAATTACATGGCAGGCAAGCGTACCATTTGGGTAAACTCTCTGCGTGCTGACAGAAATATCAATTCCTGTAAGGGTCAGCGCCTTCGCCTCGATCTCAATAACTGTCTCCCAGGAAACATTCGCTGCAATCGTGATCGGCTGGGAAAGAAATGCATTGTTCTGCATGGTTTCCCAGACGCTCATAACCTGAATCTTCTTTGCTTCACTGAGATTTTCCGGAATACGATAACGTGTACAGAGCTTCTCAAAAAGCTGTTCCTGAGGATAGGTGGTCGTACTCAATGCATAGAAATTGGAGCGCCACATCTGCTCGCGGGCGTTCTGCTGCGCCAGTGTATAATTATTATTATTCCAGGAGAAGACCCAGAAACCTGTCATGGGATCCCGTACAAGTGAAAAGCTGGTATCCAGCTTCCCGCCATTTCGTTCTATGATATCAATGACATCAATTATTGCATTGGTGTACATCTGATACTGGCTGACCCGTTTTCCATTCTCATCCGTTTCAGTCGGAACATAGTTGGGGTCTCTGTAGAAGGTTACATTATAGATTTGCTTATCGTATGCCAACGTCAGAGAATTGGCATCCATAATCGTTCCACGACTTCCACGGTTAGTGATAGTTTTCGTTTTTTTGGCTTCTGCTGCGATCTGATTATCCTCATAGTGTACAATCTGCAGATTTGCAAGCCTCACCACAAGTACCGTTAACAGTAAGGCAATAACAATGGCGATGGTTCGAAATCTGCCAAGGTATTTTTTCTTCACGAAAAAGATTCCTCCTTATACACAAGTATGATTAACCTGGCATATTTCAGGCAGCAACCTCAGTAGAAACTGTTTTCCCTGTCGGAAGTAACCCGGCGCTTTCGAGTGAACAGATACAGTACAGCAGAAGACGGGATAATCAGTGCTGCGGTATAGAAACAGCATATGAACATCCGCAGGATGGTCACAGTGCTCTGTTCAGCTCCAATCAGGAAAAGATACCCGATATCAAGAATTTCACGAAGCGCAACCACCACAAAGGTAATCGTCATCAAAATGATAATCTTGCGGTGCCCGATACGATGCAATCGGTTATCCATTGCAGACTTCATTACCGGAACGATATATCCGATGAACGTATAGGAAACCAAGTTAATCGCCAGTACCGTTCCGACACTGGCATCGTAGAACAGCCCCATAAGTGCACCGGCGCAGAAGCCGCCAAAGGAACCATATCCTTCAGAAAGCATGACCAGGATAAGAATCATGAAATCAGGAGCAACGTTGGCAATGCGTATATGCATGGCAATGTTGGTCTGCAGAATCACAGCCAACATCACCAAAGCCAGCAGGCGCAATGTGCGACTCATGCAAGTTCCTCCTTAACCCTGCTGATCTTCCGGGAAAAATGCTTCATCATCCTCCGGCAGATAAAGATCATCTTCCGGCATCATAGTCGGAGTGGGAGCCGGTGTCGGAGTCACGTATTCCGCAACCACATTCGGCAGTTCATCCCTGAATACCACCGTTTCCTCATGTTCACCTACAACTACATCAAGAGGAGTCGGCTCCGGTGTGGGCTGACCTGGCGCATCCGGCAGCGGGATGGGAGTGGAATTTGCAAGACGTTCCTCATCAATCTGCGCCTGCGGTCTTGCTGTTGCTACCGGCGCAATGATGATTTCCGTATTATTATAGTTTTCCGGCATCTCTTCAACCGGAGCATAATAACGCAGGACAAGAACATTCTCGACATGTTCAAAATCAGCAGCAGGCTCTACCACGATGTAGTGCTTGCTGTCCTCTATGGCACGGGTGCTTTCCCTGACATACCCAATCAGCAGTCCTTTTGGAAAAGAGACCCCGACGCCGGAGGTAATTACCCTGTCCCCGGGACGTGGGACACTGTCTGCTGAAAG